>DATJAK010000196.1:0-13283 GCA_035516375.1 Bryobacteraceae bacterium | reverse complement strand
TGCGTCGTACGAGTATCAGTACGACCACGCCTCCCCGGGACGGGAAGCGCTTGGGGCGGTTCACGGCGCCGAAGTGCCGAACGTCTTCGGCAGGCTCGGCGACACTGCGGGCGCTGCGGATCGGGCTATCTCGGCGGCGATCGAAGAGTATTGGACGAACTTCGCTAAGGCCGGGAATCCGAACGGTGCGGGCTTGCCGCATTGGCCGGGCTTCGATGCGAAGGCGCGGGGCTATCTCGAATTTACAGACGATGGGCCGGTGGCACGCGAAGGACTACGGCGGCCTTTCTGCGATATGTATGTCGAGAATGTGAAGCGGCTAGTGGGCCTGGCACACTAGCCTTGTCGTGCTAATTGCCAGCGTGGGGGCGGGCCTTCCGGCCCGCCGCCGGGCTTCTGCCCGGCGCGCCGCGCGGAAGCGCGGCGGCAGCCCGGAAGGGCTACTAGTCTTTCTCGTCTTCCCAGCCCGCCACCGGCCGCCCTACCACCTGCGCCAGGCTGACCGGTTTGCGGCGCCAGGGCTGGCCGTGGGCTTTGTCGATCTCATCGCGGTAATTCATCAGCGGTCCGGGATAGCCGATGAGCTGCCATCCGATCAGGCCCGCGTTGCCACCGTGCAGGGGATCGCTGAACATGCCCTCGATGGTGTGCTGGCGGAGAATGCGAAAGAACGTGGTGCGCTCAATGGCGCGCAGCTTCTGGTCCTGCTCCGCTGCCGGAAGCTCCGCGAAATTGCCGAGCTTCTCGATCCCTTCGCGGTAGATTTCGCGCGGCGTCTGTTTGCCTTGATAGCCGTGTTCCGGCACCGACTCCACGAACGGAGCCTTCGTATAACGATACTTGTCCTTCCCGTAGGGACCGGCAAGCTGCCGATCGATGTAGACCACCACGCCGGCTTCTTCGGCGCCGGGGCCCTGTGCGTCGCTGGGGAAGATTCGCGCGGTGGCGGCCGTAACCACGCGCGCCTCTGCCGCGGTAAAGAAGCGCAAGGGCACGCGGACGTCGCCGGTCTGCGCCTGCACGCGAAGCGGCTCGCCGGCCAGCGTATACAGGAGCACGCCGCCCAGGCTGGTGGCGGGCAGGGTGATGAATTCGCGTCGCTTCATGCCAAACCTCCCGGGTTCTTGAGATAGCGGTCAATAATGCCGTCGGCCGCCCGCAGCGTGATTGCCAGAATCGTCAGCGTTGGATTTCCGGAGCCGTTCTGAGGGAACGCCGAGCCTCCGACCACCCACACGTTTTGCGCCTGCCAGTGCTGCAGCCACGGGTTGACGACGCTGTTCTCGGGCGACGTACCCATAACCGCGCCACCGTTTACGTGGGTGCTTTGATACTGCGTGACCGTGTAGCGCTCCAGTTGGCGCGAATTGGCGCCGCCCGATTGCGTACCCATTTGTTTGGCGATTTGCGCGTGGACCTTGGTGAGCATCGCGCCCTGGGCCCGTTCGTGCTCGGTCCAATCGAGCGTCAACCGCATGAGCGGATCGCCGTATTGATCGGTGTAGGCGGGGTCGAGGTCCACGTAGTTCTGCCGATAGGCCATGTGTTCCGCTTCGCTGGTGATGGCGGCTGCGCGGTCATGCCAGCGGAGCGCCGCTTTCTTCCAGTCAGCGCCCCAGTCCGACGAGGACTCGCCTGGAGGGATCGACCCGAAGGAAGCGATCGGTCCCTCACCCGTGCTCATCACGCGGATGTTGCCGCCGCGCAGAACGCCGGGGTAGGCGTCGAGGCCTTCTTTGCCGTCGAAGTCGCTGATCCCGATGCCGAGCCCACCCGCGCCCATGAAGGCGTTCAGGGGCTTATCGAAGAAGACGCGCGTGGATTGCGACACCTGGTGGGTAAGATTCTTGCCAGTGGCGCCCTTGCCGGTGGCCGGGTCGTAAGGCTGCCCAAGTTTCGAGAGCAGCAGCAGGCGGGCGTTGTTCAGGGTCCACGAAGCCACAATCACGATGCCGGCGGGCTGGAGGATCTCCTCGCCGGAGGCGTCGCGATACAGCAACCCTTCGGCTTTGCCGTTGGCGTGGATCACGCGCCGCACGTTGCAGCCGGTCCGCAGCGAGAAGGCTTTCCGTTTCTGCAGCACGGGCATCAAAACGTTGGTCGGCTGGGCCTTGGCGCCGATCATGCAGCCGTAGCGGGTGCAATAGCCGCAATAGGCGCAGGCGGGGCGCGACACGCCATCCGGGTTGGTGTAATTGCGGCTCAACGTAGCAGTGGGAACCGGGTAGGGGTGATAGCCCAACTCGCGCACGGCTTTTTCAAACGTCGTGGTGGCGTAGGTCAGCTTGTGCGGCGGATTGGGGTATTCGTGCGATCGCCGCCCTTCGAAAACATTGCCGCCATCGACGTGTTTGCCCATCAGGTTCCCGGCCTTGCCGCCCACGCCGATCAGTTGTTCGGACCGCCAGTAGTAGGGCTCCAGCTCGTCATAGGTGATGCCCCAATCCTGCACTGCGACATTCTCCGGCAGGTGCGCTCCGTACTTCTCGCGCAGAAACGTCGCGAGCCGAAACTGTTCGGGATAGAAGCGATAGGAGATGCCGCCCCAGTGTTCCCCTGCCCCGCCTACGCCAGTGCCGGGATTGAACGAACCGTACTGCCGGATGGGAACTGCGCTGGCGCGCGCGGAGTGGCGGTGGGTAGCGGTTTCTTCGGACAGGTTCTGCATCATGCGAAAGCGCAGGGCGTAATCCAGCTCATCCATGCCGGTGGCATAGTCTGCCGTCTTACGCGGCTGGCCGCGTTCGAGGACCACCACCGAAAGCGCCGTGCGAGCGGTGATTTCCTTGGCCAGTGTCAGGCCGACAAAACCGCCGCCCGCGATGACCACGTCAACGGGCTTGAGTCGCTGCATGGGAACCCTCCTTCGGGAAATAAACGGAACCAGTGTACACCTCAGGTTCGGCCATTTGCATTTTCTGCAATTGCGGGAGTTGAGTGTTCCGTCGCGGCCCCGCGCCTAACCTTCCTCGATGAATCTACCATTTGTGCCTGGGTGCTATAATACTTCGCGCACTTCGAAGGCGATTCACAACGATGGCGGCCAACTACATCGTGGCGCAGGGAGATTATCTCTCCCGCATAGCCAAGAATTTCGGATTTTCCGATTACCGAACAATTTGGAATCATCCCAATAATGCAAGTCTCAAGGCCAAACGGAATCCCAACGTCTTGTATCCAGGCGACAGTTTGTACATTCCAGACCGTCAGCCCGGGGAAGTGACTCGCCCCACAGACCAGACCCACAAGTTCCAGACGAAGGGTGTGCCATTAAAGCTGCACCTGGTGCTCGAAGATTTGTATGAGCGGCCTATTGCGAATGCGAAATGCACACTGCTGCTGGGGGGTGACACCCGCCAGGTTACCAGCGATGGGAACGGCAACATCAATGAGCCGATTTCCCCTGGCGTGCATGAGGTCACTCTGATAATTCAAAACGGCGATACCCCGTACTTGGGAGACCAGATTTGCATTCGGGTCGGTGACCTGGACCCGGTAGAGGAGGCCACTGGACAGGCCGCGCGGCTGAACAATCTGGGCTACGCCGCCGGAGATATCAGCGATGCGGATCCGTCCGCTTTCCAGTCTGCCGTAGAAGAGTTCCAGTGCGATCGAGGATTGACGGTGGACGGGATATGCGGCCCAAAAACCCAAGCGGAACTCAAAACCGCCCATGGCTGCTAATCCAAGGAACCATGGACAAGTGCCGGGCCCAAAAACTCCGTCCCGAGATTGTTGAAATCACTGCTCACACTACCATGCGGAGGTGAAGCGTTATGAGCGATGAACAACAAGACACCATTCACGGTGCGTCGGATGGGGGGCTGGCGGCGACTCATCCTGCCAAGGCGCCTGCGGAGTTCTTGGTAGGGCCTTCGACCTCAAACGAATTCAATCGTGCCAGGTTACTGCTGATTCCAGTCGCGTGCTGGAGGGTGGAGGACATCCGGTTTGCATTCGATTCCTCCTTTGTGACGCCCGACATCGCAACGGAGATTCAGCATTTAGAGACTTTGCGAGAGCAACACAAGAAGCTCAGCGTAGCGACCGGCAACATGCGGTATCCACCACTGTCTGTTTTTGGGCACGCGGACCCGGTTGGCCCTGCTGTAGATCCGGATGGTTACAACAAGGCGCTTAGCGGGCGCAGGGCTACAGCGATTTATGCCCTCCTCATCATCAACTCGAATCCCGACACTGCGGCGAGGCTGTGGAAACAGATCGCGGCCGTAGAGCGCTGGGGAGCGGACCAGCAACGAACCATGCAAGCAAATGTTCCCGCTGGTACTTCCGACAGCGGTCTCTATAAGGCTTACATGCAAAAACTTTGTCCCGCTAGCCTCAAACTGACGCCCCAGGATTTCCTCGCGCAAGGCGCCGACCACAAAGGGAAAGGTGACTATCAAGGCTGCAGCAGTTTCAATCCGCTGCTCATTTTTTCGCAGAATGAGGAAACTCAGTACGAACAGGCCGAGCAGAATAAGGACGAGCCGGGTGTGAAGGCACGCAACGCCGCCAATGCTCCGAATCGGCGCGTCATCGTCCTGCTTTTCCGGCCGGGAAGCCAGGTCCTTCCAACCAAATGGCCGTGTCCGAGCGCAATGGACGACAAGTCAGGTTGCATCAAACGCTTTTGGTCCGACGGCGACAAACGACGCCACAACCGGCTGCAGGACGCGGAGCGGAAGTTTGAGGATACCCACGATACGTTCGCTTGCCGTTTCTACCAGCGTATTTCCGATAGCTCCCCATGCGAGGGACCGCGCAAAACACTCGTCATCTGGCTTTTGGATGACAACGGCCAGAGGGTAGCCGCCGGAACGCCTTACCGCCTCAACGTCGCCGGCCAGGTCCGCGAAGGTAAGTTGCAGACGCCGGGGCTTATCGTGGAACCCGACATCGCAATGGCGCGCACCGCAGATCTCGAGTGGGCGGTAATTCAAGCGCAGACTGGGCGCAACGACAGCCTGGACCAATACCTGCGGCAGTTCGTGATGAAAACGCTTCCGGACCATCCGTTCGTCACTGGAACTACGCCAATCCAAGCACCGGCTGGCCTGCTCCTTTACCGCGCACATATAAATCTCACCAGCAACAACGCGGACGTCAATAGCTCCGAAGTGGTGACCATCCGGTTGCGCAATATGGGCTACCCGTTGGGCCTGCCAATCGTCAACAATCTGACGATATTCCAAGACGATTATGAAGTTGACGACAATGCGCAGGCCCAACTGCAGCTCAAACTCCGCGATGTGCATCGCGACGGAACCGAGATGCCGCTCAAGCAAGATCCGATACCAGACCCAGTGCCGATCCCGCTCGATAATGATGGCATCCCAATTAAACAATGTGATTCCCAGTGAGATTCAGAAATGCCCGACGCCGATAGTCCGACACAAGCAGCGGCCACCGCTACGCCGCACTACCCCTCATTTGTTGATTCCGCTCCCAAATCGGGTGAAGGTAAATGCAACGGCATTCAATTCAACGTTTATAGCTTCCCGTTTCTGGGCATCGAATTTGCCACCGGCGTCAATTCACTTCTTGCCGACAAGCTGATCGCCGCGCAGCGCAATCTATACAATCTTTGCCTGAGCCAGAAGGGCGTCACCAGCGTGAGCGAAGAAGAGTTTGGCTTGTGGTGCTGGTACGGACAGGTTCCGGTGGGTTCAACTGCAGCGAATCTCAAGCAGGTGCAGCATCATATTGGTATGCGGGGAGGGGGTTACCATTCGAGCGGGTCGGCCGTAGACATCAATGTGGGTGCGTGCCCGTTTATCGCGGGGCGCACTAATAAAGTGACTTACGGCGAGACTCACGATACCTTTCCCGATGATGTGGTCGCTCAGCTCGCGGGACTTTCGCCAACCGAACTTCAGCAATATCGGGACAGCCGCAAGAAGGTGCCGGACGGACAGACCAAACCGAAGCTGCCTGGGGATTTGAAGCAAAGAATTTGGAACGCCGAGGTGGGTTTTTGGCGCAAGAATGTGTGGGACCCGGCCGTCCAGATATACGACCGCGCCATGCAGTTGATGTACAACCAGGATGCCGATGTCTCCGACGCGGCCACTTCCTCTACGCGCTTTAACAAGACCAGCGATAATCCGCCTGTGTATGTGCATTATGACCGCTTCGTTCGTGTGAGCCTGTCGTTGACCTACTATTTCGGGCTTGTTTATCAGCGCCAGTCAGGCGGCCACCAAACACTGGATTACGAAACGTTCGCGGGCGGGTTTCAAGCGCTGGTGGATGGCGGCGCTTTCAATCCGAACGCCAAAGATCTGGACGGTCAGCCGTTGAATGTCACGATCGCGACCAATCGGGATGGTGTGTGCCGCCGCTATTACGACCAAATTCAGGCTGACCACGAGATGATTAAGCGCGTTTTTGTAAAGGGTCACCTCCAGGTAGATGCCAACCAGAACGTGACGGTCCCCGCTTTTCGCGATCCCTGCGATGGCTTCCTCAATATAAGGCCCGAAGTGGTGACAGAGCTGGTGTGTGAGCAGCACCTCCGCTGGGGATGCTGTTTGTTTGGCGCCGGTCCCGACGCCAACGGGGATGTCATGCATTTCGATCTCGGAGGGGATTTCGGAATTTTCCCGTTCGATGCCAGTAAAGTTCCTGCCACGCTGAATCGGCAACCGGGAACGTGACGCGTCTACTTGCCCACCGTGTGCGCCGCGTCCTTCTCGTTGTCCTGGCAGAAGTAATCGAGCAGCTCGGTATCGAGCACGATGCGCTCGTTGAGCTTTACGGTCCACGGCCTCGTATAGGCCTTAGGATCGTCCACGGTTACTTCGATCTCGAGAAGCCCATAATTCACGCGCCGGAACCGTTCGGTGATCTTACCGGCCTCGGTCAAAGGGCTGCCGTTGCGATCGAGCCACGTCCCGTCGCGAAACCCGATCGTTTCGGCCACCAGCACATCGCCTTGCCATTTCGCCGAGGTATACCCATACCAGTTCGGGGAAGGATCTTGGGGCAAGGGGCGGCCGTCGGTGAAGATCTGTTGGAAGGTAACATCGCGTTCGGAAAGGATAACTACTTCTCCCGGCAGTTGCAGGATTTTCCGGGGCGGAGGATAGGTCAGCAGGCGCATCGGGCCGGCGGGCTGGCAGCGCGCTACCGGGTCGTCCCGGCCCAAGTCTGCCGACCGCTTCTTCACCAGCTCCGCAGCCCACTGTTGATAAGGCAAGCCACCCCTGAGCTTGGCGCCCATGTTGGCGAATTCGGGCGCGCCTGGATAGTCGCCGCAGCCCCCTGGCGGGCACGCCGCTTCCAACTGCCAGATTCCCGAGAGATCCGCCTTACCATCCGTGGTTCGTGGCGCAGGAGCCGCCAGGTTCGGTTGGCCGTTGGGCAAGCGCGGAACGCCGGGCGTCGGATAGTGCAGCCACTGCGCGGAGGCGCAAGTCACCCCCGCCAAGGCGGCGGCCATCAGGAGCCACTTGCGATGCATAAGGATTCCTACACTCTACACCGTTGGGGGTATGAAAACGGCAGCACTAAAGAAGAATCGATAACCAACCGATAAGAACGGTTGATGAGCGAGGGCCACGACGTTCTCAACATCGAGCAACTGTCCGACTATCTGGACGTTCCCAAGTCGACGCTGTACCGGCTGGTACACGACGGGAAGATCCCCAGCCGCAAGGTGGGCAAGCACTGGAGGTTCCATCGCGACGCCATTGACCGGTGGCTCGACCAGCCGCCGGAACCGGCTTTGCCGTGCGAGCGGATGACATGAGCGCCACTCCTACCATATTGATCGTGGACGACACGCCGACCAACGTGGAGCTGGTACAGAGCGTTCTCGATGCGGAAGGCTTCCAGACTCTGGCGGTGGGCGATGGACCTGCGGCGCGCGCCCTCAGCCACTCGCGCCAGCCCGATCTGATCCTGCTGGATGTGGTGATGCCCGGTGAGAGCGGCTTCGAAACCTGCGCCAAGCTGAAGTCCGATCCCGCTACGGCGGATATTCCGATCATTTTTCTTTCGGCTCTCGACGACGTGAAGAGTAAAGTGACCGGTCTCAAGATCGGCGGCGTGGATTATCTTTCGAAACCCGTGCACAGCGAAGAAGTTCTGGCCCGCGTGCGCGTGCATTTGCGGATCCGCGATGCGCAACGCGCGCTGGTCGCGGAACACCGGCAGCGTTTGGAACAGCTGCGCACCGCGCAGAGCTCCATCCTGGTGAAACCGGATGATTGCCCAGGCGCCTGCTTTTCGGTTTACTACAAACCGCTGGAGGGCGCGGGCGGCGACTTCTACGACGTGATTTCGGCCGATGGCGAAGTTTTTGGCTATTTTGTGGCGGATGTGAGCGGCCATGGCGTCAGCGCGGCGTTTCTTACATCGGCGATCAAGGCCTTGTTGCGGCAGTACAGCGGCCCTATGTTTTCACCCGAGGACACCATGCGGGGCATCGATTCCGTCATGCGCCAGATGCTCGGAGAAGAGCAGTATCTGACGGCCAGTTATGCTCACCTGAACCGCCGCGCAGGCCGGCTTTCGGTGGTCAGCGCCGGGCACCCTCCACTGATCCTGGTGAGCCGTTCCGGCAAGGCTCAGATGCTGGAGATGGATAGCGACCCTCTGGGGTTGTTCAGTTCGGTGGTGCTCCAGCGCAAGGGGTTGCGTGTGGCGCGCGGAGATCGATTCTTCCTGTATAGCGACGGTTTGATCGAGTCGCCGCCGGGAACCAGCCGGCGTGTGGGATTGGAACGGCTGGTAGAGGCCTGCGTGCTCCACCGCGCGGTGCCGCTGGCGGAAGCTCCGGGCGCCATTGTAAGCCAGTTGTTGCCGGATCCGGGAATCGTGGAAGACGATCTGCTGCTGTTGGCTGTGGAGGCGTACCCGTGAGACGTCCGTCCCGTTTGGCGTGCGAAATGCGGGCGATGATTCCCGCTACCCTGGCCGCGGTCGAGCAGTTCTTACGGGCGGTCCGCCATGAGGCGTTCGACACCCTGCCGCGCGCGGACGGCTTCGCGGCGGAGTTGCTGGTGCGCGAAGCCCTGACCAACGCTGTGGTGCACGGGTGTCATTCGGATCCGCGGAAGCACATTCTTTGTGTGTTGCGGCGGCGGGGCCGGCGGCTGACCATCGCGGTTCATGACGAGGGCGAAGGCTTCGACTGGCGGGCTGCCAGGCAACGCCGGCGCGGGGTTTTGGCTTCTGCCGGTAGGGGAATCCAAATCCTGCGGCAATACGCAGTCCGCGTCCGCTACAACGAAAAAGGCAACGCGGTAACGATTATCAAGCAGTGCTGAGAAGGGATAGAAATGATAGTGCTCTCACGGGAAGGCGACAAAGCAACAATTCGGCCATCGGGAATCGATCTGGTGGCGGGCTCGGTGCCCGAGCTGCGCACGCAGATGCGCGGGGCCGTGGATGATGGTGTGCGCGAGATCGTGATGGATCTCGGCAGTGTCCAGATGGTCGATTCGAGCGGCATCGGCCTGCTGGTGTCCGCGCACAATTCGCTGCATCGTCTGGGCGGCCGCCTGGCCGTGGTCCACGCATCGAAGGATATTCTGGATCTGTTTCGTACGATGCGAATTCATCAACATTTCAGCGTCAGCGGAGACGATACCGAGGAGTCATGAAAGCCTTTCAGCCGACGGGCGACTTGGAAGCGGACTTCCTCACGGAGTGCCACGAGCTTCTCGACTATATCGAGGCCGATCTGTCGGCCCTGGATCAGGACGGTGCGGAAACCAAGGAAGACGTTGTCAACCGAATCTTCCGGGCCGCGCATTCGATCAAGAGCGGCGCGGGCTTCTTCGACTTGGCGGTGCTCCGCGACCTGGCCCAAAAAATCGAGAGCGCCATCGATCTGATCCGTTCGCGGCAGATGCCTCCATCCCATGAAGTGGTGGACCTTCTCTCGCACGGTTTTGACCAGGCGGGAGACCTGATCGAGCAGTATCGAAAAGGCGAGCCGGCCGACGTCTCCCAACTGGTGGCGGTGCTGGACGAGCTGATTGTGGATCACCTTCCGTTTGAGGAAAAGTTCCTGTTCGACGCACGCGTGGAAGTGGCGTTGCCTCAGGCAGGCGGTATCGTGGAAGCTTCCGTCCTCGACTTGATGCAAGCGCGCCGCCGGGGCAAGTCAATTTACCTGATTCGATACGATTTGATGCGCGACATCCAGAGGCAAGGAAAAACCCCTTGGGAGGTCTTTAAAAGCCTGATCGAGAGCGGCACGATTCTGGAAACGGTCCTCGATCTGCATTCGGCCGGAACTCTGAATGACCCGCCGTCCAACCAACTACCCCTGGTTGTGCTGTACGCGACGCCCCTGGAGCTCGAGCGCGTTGCCGCGTTGGCGCACATCCCGGCAGAGCGGATCCAGCTCGTCGAGACGAATCGCGCATCGTAGCAGGAAACGGCGGCCGCAACGCCCGCCTGAGCGCAGTTAGCCGCCCTACGCCGCGGTCAGAAGAATCGGGCTCGTCCTGGTAATCACCAACGTATGCTCATAATGCGCCGCCAGGCTGCCGTCCGCGGTGCGCACTGTCCACCGGTCGGGTTGCAGCTGGCTGCGGCCGTTGCCGGCCGAGAGAATCGGCTCGATCGTGATCACCAGACCCTCGGTGAGCCGCGCGCGGAAACGTGGATCGTAGTGATTCGGCACCGAAGGCGGCTCGTGGATCGTTCGGCCCACGCCATGTCCGCACAGTTCTTTGAGCACACCGAATCCGCACCGGTCCGCCTCGCGCTCCACAGCGCGGCCGATGTCGGAGACCCGATTGCCCACTCGGGCCGATTTCAAGGCCAATCGAAACGAACTCTCCGCGCAGCGCACCAAAGCAGCCGCCTGCTCGGTCACGCGCCCCACCATCACGGTGACGGCGGCGTCCGCGTAAAACCCGTCCTTACACGCCACCAGGTCGAGCTTCACCAGATCTCCGGGTTCCACCGCGCGGCTGCCCGGGATGCCGTGAATGGCCTCGTCATTGATGCTGATGCACAGCGCGCCGGGAAAGCCGTAAATCTTGGGAGGGGCCGACTCGGCGCCATTTTCCTCCAGGACCCGGCGTCCGATGGCATCCAGTTCCGCCGTGGTGATTCCGGGGCGCACGGCTTCCGCGGTTTTGTCCAGCGCCCGCCGAACAATCTTTCCGATGATGCGCAGTTTTTCCAACTCGGCATGGTTGCGGATGGACATAGCGTCCATTGTGGCATGTTGGCGGGACAGGTTAACGAAAGTAAGCTTGTGCCGTCGGTCAAAATACGGTAGCGTTCAGGTAACGTACCTTTCTACTAACCATGGGCCTGCCGTCCGGCGACTTTCGGTGGGCCCTTTTGAATCCCACACAGACAAAATGGGCGGGCCGGCCGCCGATCGTTCCGCAGCCGAAGCCCGCCCTGGCTTATTACGCCACCTTAGAGGGATTCTGCGCGCGCTCCCAATCTGAGAGATCACGCTCGGCCTGTTCGCGAGTGTATCCGTACCGTTCCTGCAGCTTCCCTACGAACTGGTCACGTTTACCGGCGATCACATCCAGGTCGCTATCGGTCAGTTTTCCCCATTTCTCTTTCACTTTGCCCTTCAATTGTTTCCACTGACCCTGCATTTGGTCCGAATTCATGTTTGATGCCTCCGCCGTTCGGAAATGCACCTGGTCCGCCAACGTGGAGGCTTATACACTCACCGTTTGGGTTAATCTCAAGGGCTGGCCATATGGTAGTAGCCGCCACAATCCTCCCAAACTACGTAAAATAGTGGCATATGAGGCTGTCTGCGATTCTGCTTCTCTTGCTGGCCTTCACCTTGGCCGCCCCGTCTCGAGTCGATACGGCGAAGACCTTTGGGAATCCCGCTGCGCCGATCACCCTTGAGCTCTTTAGCGATTACCAATGCCCCGCTTGCCGGGCGTTCCACATGCAAATTCTTCCGCCCCTGATGCGCGAATTTGTGTTCCCGGGACGAGCGTACCTGGTGTATAAAGAATTCCCGCTGAATCAGCATTCGCATGCCAAAGAGGCGGCGACGTATGCCGTAGCGGCGGCGCGCGTGGGTAAGTACGAGCAGGTGGGCGATGCCCTGTTTCAAAACCAGAATACCTGGGAAGCGAGCGGAAAGATCTTCGATTCCATCGCCTCTGCCCTGACACCGGCCGAGCAGAAGAAGGTTCAGGCATTGGTGAAGGATCCGAGCGTGATCAGCGAGGTCGATCAGGACGTGCAGGAGGGCATGCTGGAACGCGTCAATGAGACCCCCACCATGATCATCATTCGCGGGCAGAAGAAGTACCCGATTGCCGGCCCGCCCAACTATACCTTTCTGAGGTCGCTCTTGAATGACCTCGCCAAGTAAGATTCTGAAAATCGTTCTGTTTCTGCTTCGCGTGGGCATCGGCGGAGTGTTTGTGTACGCAGCCTGGATCAAGCTGCGCGAGCCGTGGATGCTGTTCGCGATTTCGATTGACGCGTATCACCTACTGCCCGAATGGGCGGTCACGGTGGTGGCGCGCACGTTGCCCTGGGTGGAGCTGGCGGCGGGATTGCTGCTGATCGCGGGCCGCTGGAAGCGCGTGTCTACGGTGTCGGTCTCCGCGCTGCTGGCCCTATTCTTTGCGATGATGGTGCGGGCCTACGCGCGCGGCGAGGCGATCGACTGCGGCTGTTTCGGTCCCGGCGAGGCGATCTCTCCGTGGACGCTGCTGCGGGATGGATCGCTGCTGGGCGGCTCGCTGCTTCTGACCGTGATCGCTTTCCGGCGTCCGCGCAAGCCCGAGCCACTAACCGCCGAGAACCTCGCTGAGAGTAGTTACCGACCCGCCTAGCGAACGGATCTCCGCGAACGCCCGCGCGGCCTCATCGGCCTTCAGTTCGCGAACCGCATCCGATACCAGGGCTACTTGCTTGTTCGCAGCCAGAAGCCCGCGCGCAGCCCACAGCACGCAAATCTCGGTCACTACGCCGTAAACGATGAACCGATCGGCGTTGAGGGCTTCGATGACGCGGCGCATGGTCCGCGTGGCGAAGGCATCGAGCGTCTGTTTTTCGAGCAGGATCTGCTGCGCGCCTTCGATGGAAAAAGGGCCATCGCGGTTTGGGATGATGACACGATTCTCCAGCAGCGTGGCAGCGGCCTTGTGTTGGGCTACCGTCCCGGCGATGCAATGGGGCGGCCAAGACTGGAACTCCGGGTCGTCCTCGGTATGCGCGTCCATGGTGGAAAGCACCGGGATGCTTGCGACGGCCGCGTGGCGGTGAAGGCTGTGGATCGCCGGTACGATACGCTCGGCGCCAGGCACGTACAACGCGCC
>DATJAK010000195.1:0-36459 GCA_035516375.1 Bryobacteraceae bacterium | reverse complement strand
AGCGTTCGATCTCTAGAGTCTCGAGATCGTCAGGCATATGGCCTCCATTTTGTGCGCCCGATTCTGCACGTATATATACGCTCAGAATTATTGCACAAAAAAAAGAAACCGGACAGCCACAAACTCTGAAGTCGCGCACCCTATTGCCAGGCGAGCGGGACAATTGATGGAAATCCTCGTTTACACTTAGAAGAATGACCAGCGAGTGCCTGGATCTGATGATTCTCAACTCCAGGAAAGACGATTTTGTGATCCTTGTCATCCGCCGCCAAACCGACGTGGCGATCACGGAAGTACCGGTCGACAATAACCTTAAGTCCCTGGAAGCCTTCCGGGATCGCATCCGAAAGGCATTGGAACCCGGGCGGGAAGGCCGGCCCCTGACCAGCGACCTGTCCAAATTCGGTACAGACCTTTTTGATTTCTGTTTCGCCCAACATCGAGAGATATTCCCCAAGGACCCTAACAGAGACATTCGAGTGCAGATGTTTTCTAACAGAGCGGATATAAAGGCTATTCCTTGGGAATACATACAGCCTACGGAGAATTCGGGACCCCATCTGAACCGTTGTGTGGTACGGATCGTCCCTTCGGTCGGACATAGCTGGAAAGAGAGAGGGCTTGGCCAGAAGCTGAAGATTCTGTTTGCGGCTTCCTACCCGATCGACCAGGAACGAGTGGACTGGATAACCGTAAAGGACGACATCGAAACCTCTCTGGGGCCGTACGCTGCGCACGTACAACTGGAGACGCTGGCGCCGGCGGACTGGAGTGACTTCCGCAGGTCGATCCAAACTTTCAAGCCCGATGTGGTCCATTTCTCCGGGCATGGCAGCATCGCCTCCGGGCAGACCCAGCTCTTCTTCATGGACAAGAAGACCAACCAGAGCCAGCCGGTGACCAGCGAGAACGTCAGTGCATACATTCAGGAACGGGATATCCGGCTGGTAGTTTTTACGGCGTGCGACACGTCCACCATGCCCAAGCAGTTGCAGGGTAGAGCCGCCGTTCCGGTGGTCGCCGAAGAACTCGTGCGGCGGGGCATACGGGCCGTAGTGGCGAATCAGTTGCCGTTGCCGAATGCCACCGCGGCTTCGTTTGTGGGTCCTTTATACAGGTCATTGCTACAGGAACACGATATCGACAAGGCCGTCGCGGAGGGAAGGGTGGAACTCTTCACTAATCTGGATAACTCATCCGATGCCGCGAAGCTCGAGTGGGGGATTCCCACGCTGCATCGTCACTTATCCGGGGCGTTGCCGTTCGAGGCCAAATGAGAATTTCAGGCACCACGCTGTTCCAGATGGCCCGGCCCCAGTCCGCGGGGGGCCGCAAAGAGCATCTGTCGATATTGCGGGCAAGGCTACAACAGATCGGAGAGGCCGACGCCGGTCTCGGGCGAGCGCTGAAATCTCTCAACCCAAATCTGCGCCGAACACTTGTCGGTACTTCTTACGCCGACGTCGCGGACGTCGCGCCCACCAAGGACGTGCTGGGACGGCTCCAGCGAGCTACCAAGGAGCTCACCGCCGACACGCGCGTGATCACGTTCGGCTTATGGGACCTGAACGCCATGGTCGGCGGCCTCGAGAGCCTTCTACAAAGGCTGAACGCCGCGCAGAAGAAAATCGCATTCTTCCGGATCGTCGCCGCCATCCCGGCGGGCCTGATCAGCGACAAGGAGCGAGTGAAAGCTTGGGTAAGGGAACAGCACAAGCGGATGACGAAGAGTCGCCTGGCCCAGCTTGAGGAGAACACCATCTTCGAGGACTTCTACCCGCAGGCCGACAAGGTGCGCAGAGAGATGGGCCTGGATTATCTGGCAGGAATCACGCAGAGCATGGTTGCGTTCCAGGCCGGGAACGACATCCACTGGAACTACTTCACGGCGTCGGTGGAGATTCAGCGTGACCTGGACGTGGGACGCTCGCTGCTCATTTCGAGTTACGGATTGCGCGAATATGCGGCTGAGGCAGGACGGCCTTTTGCTACGGCGGTGGGGATCATGGCGGTTTCTCAATTGCTGGCCGCGGTAAGCCCCGACGTGCAATTTCACCCTGAGGATCGCGGCTGCATGTTCGATTTTAACGGCGACCGCGATTCCGTCGTGGAAACACTGCGGGAGGCAAGGATCGAGCCGGAGTGCCTGAAGAAGATTCGTCGCGACCTTCGTGAACCTGCTGTTGCCCTGGCCGATGCGTTACGGCTGGAACGTGGGGACAACGGCCCAAGAGGTCAATAGAGGTGCCTCAGCAAGCTGCCATTCTCGTACCCGGCATCATGGGATCTGAGCTGTACCGGGGTACCCAGTTGATCTGGCCCGGACCACCCGGCAGTTTGGTGTTCAAGTACAAGCTCATGGAACAGCTCTTGAATCCAGAACTGGAGACGGGCGACATCATCCGCAGTTTCAGTTTCTCTGAGCAGTATCGCAGCCTGATTGACGATCTGGGCCGCTGTGACTTCAGCGAGAACCGCGACACTCTGTCTGTATGTGCGTATGATTGGCGCAAGAAGAACGAGGCGGCTGCCGAGGTTCTGGCGAAGAAGATCGAGGGGTTAACACAACGGCATCGCGGCGATCTGGAAGTGACGATCATTGCTCACAGCATGGGCGGGCTGATTGGCCGTTACTATCTCGAATCGGGTTTATTCACCAAGCGTGAGGGTTTCGACAGGGTGCGGCGACTGATCACGTTGGGGACGCCGCACCGAGGCGCTCCCCTGGCCTTAACAGCCGCTATGGGGATGGAGAAACGGCTATTCTTAAGCAGCGACCAGGTCATGCAGCTCGTGAATAAGACGGATTTCCCCGCGCTATACCAGTTGCTGCCGCCCCGGGACGAGTACTTCGCTTGGGACGACCGGGGAATGGAAAGCGAGTTTCCCCCGTTTGCCGTCTACCAGAGCGCAGCGGATCTTCGGCTGAATCCGGATAATCTGCAAGCCGCGCTTGACTTTCGTTCCAAGCTGCCGTCACCGCCCAATCCACCGCAAAATGTACGCTATTTCTTTTTTGCCGGAACGCGCATGCCAACCCTTGCGCACGTTCGCATCACCAAAGGAGCGGATAAGCATTTGACCGCGCTGAAGGAAGAGCTCGACGACGCGGGCGACGGTACGGTGCCGACCTGGAGCGGGGGATTTCCGGGGATACAAGGACGTTTCGTGGGCGGCGAACACGGAACTATTTATAAGGACCGGGGCTTACTCCGGACGCTAGCAACCCTCCTGGGAAAGAAGGGTGTACTTGCCGCCGAAACGCCCAAGGTCCAGGTAGCTGTGCGCGATAAAGTGGTGGAGCCACGGGACTCCGCCCACGTGGCGCTGACGTTTCCGGCAGCGGTTCGAAGCGTGACCGGGAATTTGCTCCTGCAGGAGGTGGTGGCGGACGCTGAAGGCAACCTCGTCAAATTCGGCGAGGTGGTGGAGTCCTACCCCATTCGGTATGAGGGGCTCGGCGCCGAGAAGCTGGGATTAATGTTTTCGGCGCCGAGTGCGCCCGGCATTTATCGTATCGGCTACGCGGAAAGTGGAGAGATAGCGACCGAGAGCGCGGATGATTTCTTCGTGCAATCTGCAAAGTAATTAAGAAACCATATGAGGGTCGAAGGCGCCCAAGGCCGATGAAGACCGGCGGGCAGTCGGTTGCCGGTAGCGGGGCTTCTTCAGCCACTCCTCGGTTGCAGCTTGACCCGCGGCCACACCCCGCTTATTCTTGATACCAGTTCCGGGAAACATCTAATACCCTAAGCGTGGGAGGACATGATGGGAGAGATCATGCGATGGCGAGATGTACCAAAATGCAAGTGGTGCAACGCTTCGATCGAATCACCTGGAACCCGGCACAAATGCATGGCCAGCCGTGCGTTCGCGGAATGAGGCTAACGGTGCGTCGCGTCGCCGAAGCGATTGCGCAGTATCCAAACCGCGATGAGCTCTTTCGCAACTATCCGGAGTTAGAGCCTGAGGATATTCAGCAGGCCCTGGCGTTCGCGGCGGCGAACCTTGAGGATAGTGCCGCCGAAACGGACGCGGCGCAGCTCCCAATGTCCGTCATTTTGGTGCTGGACCAGGGCGTCCCCCGCGATGCGGCGGGTAGATTGCGCAGCTTGGAATACGAGTGCCACGTTGGCGAGGTCGGGATGTCAACGGCCGCTGATGAGGCAATTCTTCGCCTCGCACTCGGGTAGAACGCCGTCGTCGTGACGCTTGATGCGGACTTTCACGCCATTCTCGCAGTTTCCGGAGCCGCACGGCGCCGTCCGCCAGTCGCATTCGCATCCAGGGCCTGAGCGCCATGGAAATCGCTGCATGCATTCGCTCCGTTTCGTCCCAGTTCGAAAGCGAGCTGATGGCTGGCTCGCTGGTGACCGTCAAGACGCGGCAGACCACGCGTCACCGGCTCCCGATTGGCCTTTTCCGATGAGCCTCGGACAGTAGGGCGTTTTTCATTTCTAGTGTGGAAGGCGGGTCGGAGATTCCATTACCGACTCGAACATTGCCTTTCGCACACGGCGGCATCAATTCACTTTCAGTGCGTCTGGCGGGGTTGACGGAGAGTCGTGCCGGCGCTATCGGGCCGGGCGGAGCGAGAGCGCTTTCGCAACTTCGCGGACAAGCTCATCGGGAACGAACTTCGCCACGAAGCCGTCCGCTCCGACCCTCTTCGCATGGGATTCGTTGGCCGAACCGGAGAGAGATGAATGAATGACCACCGGAACACTTTTTAGCAGATCATCTTCCTTCACGTGGCGGGTCAACGTAAACCCATCCATCTCCGGCATCTCCAGGTCCGTCAACAGCATCGCGATTCTCTGACTGATGGGCAATCCGGCGTTCCGGGCCTCTTGAGCGATGGCCTTTAGCTGGTCCCAGGCCTCTTTGCCAGTCTTCGCGCCCACAAAGGGAAGCTTGCAGCGGGTCAGAGCCGCCTCGATCTGTCGACGCGCGACGCTGGAGTCGTCGGCATAGACGATCACCGAGCCCTCCGGAATTTGCACGGATGGGATCTGCGTGACCTCATCGCCGCTGTTGAAACGGGACGGCAGAGTTTCTCGCAGAATCGATTCCACATCCAGGATCAGAGCCAGACGAGCGTTCTCCTCTGCTTCGTCCAGCCGAGCGAGGCTGGTCACGAGCGCACCACCCGCGGACTTCTCAGCGGAGACCACCCGATCCCATTCCAGACGCACGATCTCTTCGACCTCCTCTACGGCGAACCCCTGAACCGAACGTTCGTACTCGGTCACCAGGAGAATGTTGCGCGCCGAGGGCGTGCAACCCACCACGGAGGGAAGGTCGATGACGGGGATGATCTGGCCCCGGATATTGGCCACGCCCAGAACATGTTTCGGAGAACCGGGCATGGGCGTGATCGAGGGCATGATCAGTGCTTCACGCACTTTGAATACGTTCATGCCGAAGACCTCCCGCGTGTTCGAGTTCCGGTCCTCGCCCAGTCTAAAGATCAGCAGTTCGAATTTGTTTGTGCCGGCTAATTTCGAGCGCTCGTCTACTTCCCGCATTACGTCACTCATGGCGCACTCCTCAATTCTGCTTTTGACTGATCGCGGCACTCAATTCGTCGAGCTTGTTCAGCAATTCCTGCTCGACGCGCGATAGATCCGATCCCTGCCGCAGGGCTTCTTCCCGGTCCCCCGACTGCACGGCAGTGTAGACTCCGCGGGCTATAAGATAGAGCGCAGCGTAAGGACTTCCGATCTCCTGGAAGGTGGGGATCTGTCCGAAGGACTCCCGGCCCACACCCTCATACCAACGGCCAAAGCTGGATTGACGATGGTCGGGCAATTCGCGCGAAGCTTCAGAAACGATGCGGTTACCAATCTCGGCCAGGATGCCCCGAACGAAGATCTTGATGTCGTTCCTTGCCGACTCGATGTTCATGACAGCCACCATGTTATGCAGCGTCTGCACTCGTTCGCCGAGGGAAATCGTGACCGATTCCGCGCCGTGCGCAGTCTGTTCGGCCGAGTGACTTGTTTTTTCGATGGATCTGGCTGAGCCGTCAATGTCGAGGATGTTGCTTTGCACTTCCTCAGTGGCCTTCTGTACGCGCTTCGACAGATTGCGAACTTCGTCCGCGACCACCGCAAAACCGCGGCCATGTTCTCCGGCCCGCGCCGCCTCGATGGCAGCGTTCAGGGCAAGCAGGTTGGTCTGGTAGGCGATCTCCCGAATTGTCTGTGCGATTCGTCCGATCGCGCCTACCTGTGCAATCAGCCCCTTGGACGCTTTGCGGCTGTCCGCCACCGATTGGGCAAGCCCATTTAGCTTGCCGCCGACGGCCTTCATGGCCCGATCCGTTTCTCCAGCTAACCCCATTAGCGATTCAGCGTGCTCCGATGCAGCTTTGCTCATGCTCGCGATCACCTGTTCGGCAAGTTTCCCGTCACTGATGTTGCGCCAGGAGGCATGGAACGCAATGATCTTGCCGGCCCGGTTGCAGACAGGGGTGAAGTTCAAGGCGAACGTTACCCCCCCAAGATGCAGTTCCGTACTGTGCTCACACGCCGGATCGGCGGCCAGCGTTCGGAGGATGTTCCGGATGCGCTCCGGATCTCTGTGAAACTGATGAATCGAGCTGCCCAAAGCCTTGCGCACGTCCGCCCCTCTGAGGAGAGGATTGAGCCGTTTGTGATTCAGGCTCATCGCTTCCAGTGCGGCGCGGTTCATGAACAAAATGGGGTTTTCCATGTTGTCGTCGGCCTCGCACAGCATCTCGAGGCTGGAGAGCGGTTCCAGCAGCACCCGCGCATACTCCAGGAGCTGTTCTCGTTCAGAGTTGACTTCTGGCTGTTCCGAAGATTTGGCAGCGAGTGGCACCTGGCGGCCGCTGGCGCGCGCGGCAGAGCGAACGCCACTCCGGCGAGGGCGTACCGCTTTGGAAGTCTTCGCCTTTGATTCCGGAATCGTATCCTTACTGTCCCGACGGCGATTGGGGATAACCATGTTAGCCATTTGAAAGCTCCTTTTACCGAGAAATTACGGCTCCGACGGTCAGAGCGTCGAACCAGTCCAGGAAACGTCCCACGTTTTTGCCTGCATAAATCGCACCGTGCTGAGGACAGAGGTAATCGATGTCCAACTGGCGGACACGGTCGATCCAGTCCTTTTTGGCGATGTTAGAAGGCATCCATCGCCGATGAAAAAACTCGGCATGCTGAATATGCTCGTCAAATTCCCTTGCGGACTCCGCACCCTGATGCCCACCGACCCAGATGCCGTGACCGGCCGGCAAGAGGGCCGTTCCGACATCACCGCTGAAGAAGACCTTCGCCTCCGGGTCATAAACATGAAAATTTGCGGAGGCGTGCAAATAGTGCGCCGGGATGAACTCCAGCTTGTGGCCGCCGACAACCATGTCTCCGCCTTCATCTGGAGTACCGATCAGCTCGGCATCGAGCGCGCCATAGTGCCGGATGAAGCCTTCCCACAGGCTGGGTATGTGCCATTGCACTTTGTTGTTGCACGCGTTCCACAAAGGGAGGCTGGACGCAATATCCGGGTCCTGGTGCGAGACAAATGCCTTGGCCACAGAGGTAGGCGGCACGACTTCGGCCACCGCCGCGAGGACCTGCGGGAAGATCTCGAAACCGCCCGGGTCCAGGAGAGCGCTCTGCCCATTGGACTCCACGATATACACATTGGAATCGATGACCCGGCGCTCGTCCTGGTCATACAACACCCACCAGCGGTGATTTCCTGCTTCAAAGACCGGCGCTGCTTTCATGCAGTACCTCCTCCAATTCAGCGCGATATCTCCAGATCGCATCTTTGACCTTGGCTACGGCGAGGCCCATCTCGTGCGAGACGCGCATCAACGGCGCGTCGCTCTGCTCCGAGAGCGCGGCCTCGATCCGCCCGTTGGTCACTACGTATTCCTGCTCCGTGATGCCCTCCTGCAGCCGGGTGACCGTCTCCACCAGGTGGCGCAGAATCGCAATTCCTTCGGCTTCCTCCGCTTCGGTATTGCGCTGCCAGTTCACTTCCGATTGGGAGAGAAAGGCGCTGGAACGGCCGTTCGCTTTCACCATCTCCGCAGTGCGGCGGAACACCTCCGTAAAGCGGGCGTGCTGCAGCGCGCGCATCTGCACCCGGACCAGTGGCGCGACCGATTGCTGTAATGGGGCCGCTGCATTCTTCAGATTCACCGCCTGCTCGCGGAACGCCTGAGCGACCACGCCATAGCTCGCCAGCTTGTTCCCGTGCCGCTTGACCAGAACCATGGCGTTCAAGGCGCGGCGGTCGACATCATGCAGCGAGCGTTCGATGATGCGGCGCGTGCTGGAGGACGCGTCCATGATCTGCATAATGCGTTGAATCTCCATCAACACCCTCCTTCCAGAGCGGCGGCGGCGGTGTCCAGGGCTTCCGCATCCAGAATCAGGACGACGCTGCCCCGTCCCGAAATTGTGGCCCCCTGGTACAGGTTGGGGCCGTCGAAGAAATCGATCGGCTTCACCACCGAGTCCTCGTTTCCCAAAACTTCCGAGACAACAAACAGACCGCGCTCGGTCAAGACGCCCTCGACGCTTTCGCGACCGAGACGCAGGGGCCGACCCTGCAAAATCGCGCCGAGGTCCGCCACCGGCACCGTGTGCGTGCCATTCACGCGGTAGCTCGCCCGCCCGCCAAGCCGATGCACCCTGTGTTCTTCAATATCGGTCAAGCTATCGATAGCGGAGATAGGCAGTGCATAGACATCCTGGCGAACCCGCAGGTAGAGTACCGGAAGCACGGCCAGGGTGAGCGGAAACTCCATTGCGATGCGGGTACCTTGACCGAGAGTGGTGTCGACCGAGAGACGGCCTCGCAGCTTGTCGGTCGTTTGCTTGACTACGTCCATACCTACGCCGCGTCCGGAGAGATCCGTAGCCTGGTCCTTGGTGGAGAAGCCGGGACTAAAAATCAACTCGATCGCCTCTTGCTCCGAAAGGCGGGCAGCTTGCTCCGGGGTGATCACACCCTTCTCAATTGCCTTCTGCACGATCAGCCGGCGATCAATTCCCTTGCCGTCATCGGAAACTTCGATTCGCACCTTATCGCCCAGATGAATCGCCACGATTCGCAGCACGGCGACGGCGGGTTTATTGGCGCTCTTCCGGGCTTCCGGTAACTCGATGCCATGATCGAGACTATTGCGCACCAGATGGGTCATCGGACCCGACAGAGCGTCCACCACTGTCTTGTCGATTTCCACATCCTCGCCGACAATCTCCAGCTTGACTTCCTTATTCAGGTGACGGGAAAGGTCGCGAACCACCCGGGGCAACTGCTGGAACAGCCGCCTGCATGGCTGCATGCGCAGGCGCATCACCGTGCGTTGGATATCACTCACCCTCAGGTCCATTTCCCGCGCGATCCGGGACATGTTTTCGTCTTCCTTGCCCAGTCCACCTACCGCGGAGGTGAGGCGGTTCCGCAATAGAACCAGTTCTCCAACCTGGTTCATCACTGCATCAAGCCGATCTGCCTCCACACGTAGCGAGTTCTCAACCGAATCAGCACTTCGGGGAACGGATCGAGGAGGAGAGGCAACAGCAGATGGGTCGCGCTCCGCGGCAGAGACGTCCGCTCCGGTGGGCATCGATCGCAGTAGGTCAACCGCAGCAGTTGCCTGTACGGGAACGCCGGGAGTCTCTTTAACCGGCGCGGTTTCTGCATCGTTCACCGCAGATGCGATCGCGGCCAGGGAGCCTCCGCGTTCAGGCTCCGTGCCAGCGAGCATTTTGATCGTCAGACCCAGATCGGCAGGCCCGGGACCGGGCTCCTGCTCTTCCCCAAGTGTCTGCAACATGCCACTCAGGACATCGATGCCGCTAAGGATGGCGTCGATGCGGGCAGACGTCACAGGCAGGTTATGGGAGCGAAGCTTGTCCAGAAGGTCTTCGAGATCGTCCGCCCAATTTACTACGTGCGTCGCATCCAGGAAGCTCGCCCCTCCCTTGAGTGTGTGAAAGGCGCGGAAGATCGATGCCAGCACTTCGTCGTTGCCAGGGTCTGCTTCAAGGCTCAGGATGTCTCGCTGGGCGGCTTGCAGCAGTTCTCGCGATTCGATCAGATAATCCTGCAGAAACTCTGAGTCCAAGGTGGCACCAAGCACTATATCGGCATCCCCAGCAGTTCCCTGTAGGCGCACTCGGCACGTTTCGAAGAAATCACCTTTGCATCGGATAGCATCGCCGGAAGCCGTTGAGTTGCCAATCCGTTCCCGTTTATGGGAACATAGAAGCATGACGGTTTATGGCGAGCAGCATCTCATCGATTTCGCCAGGAAGCACGCCGGCGCCCGTAAGCCGATAGCCCGGTTTCTGGCACTGGTGAAAGGAGCGCAGTGGAAACACGCCGAAGAAATGAAACAAACGCTCCCCTCCGTCGATTACGCCGCCGAAACCAAAACCGCCATCTTCGACCTTGGCGGCAACAAATACCGGGTTTTCGCGAGGGTGAACTTTGCGGAACAGGCATTACGGATTCTCGAAGCGCTCACCCATGAACAATATGATAGGAGAAAGTTGTAAAATGCCCACTGCTTACCAGGAACTATTGCTCGCAACGGAACCCGAAGTGATCGAAACTCGGGGACAGTACGACGCCATCTACAAGCGTTTCGGAATACTATTCGACAAGGGGCGCCGGGTCCGGACTCCCGAAGAAGAGAAATTGTATCGGCTGCTCGCTTTGCTCATCCAGGACTACGACCGCCGCCATGCTTTTCCACCGGACCGTTCCACCCCTGGCGAGCGTCTTCAATACGTCCTGGAGGTTTCCCGGAAAGCGCCGGCGGATTTAATTCCCATATTTGGCCAGAAGAGCCATGTAAGTGAAGCGCTGAAGGGAAGCCGGCCGATCAGCGCCGATCAAGCGCGTAAGCTTGGGAAAATGTTCCACATGAATCCCGGGTATTTCATCTAAATGGCAAAACTGACTCCTGCCTGATATGGACCCATCCCAAATCGGTAAACGCTCCTCCAGCAGGTATTTCCGCACCTTAGCTTCGTCAATCCCATCCGGCACGCGCGGCGTGTTCAATGCCCACTGGCGCTGCCCCTCGGGCACGCGCATCCGCAAACCCATCGTCTCGATCCCGGCGACGAAAGCCAGGCGGTTCGATCGGTGCCGCTCCCAGCGCGCTTCCAGGCCTTCTTCGGCAATCAGCGCCAGGCCTTCGCGCAGCGCGTAGAACATGGTCGCCGAAGCCGTGTGGTGGTAGCGGTGGCCTTCGAAGTAGGTGTCGAGCAACAACAAGTCGAGATACCAGGAGGGCGCCGGCCGGATCGGCTGTGCCATCACCGTTTCTCGTTCTCTATCGGACCCTCGCTCTCAACTGGCTGAACCCTGATGATTTCACGGTATTTCTTGGGCAGAAGGCCGGGAAGGATACATCCAGCGGGGCAGAATCATCAGCGCAGTGCCGTAGAACACCAACGGGAAGACCAGCGCCGCCTTGCGGTCCTGGCCAAGGTCCACCATAAGCAGACGGTACGCAGCCAGCAGCATGACGAAATAGACGAGCGGCTTAAGTTCGCTCCAGTCTCGCCACGATGCGGTCCAGCCCAGCAACAGAGCGCCCAGGGAGAGCACGATAGTGCGCAGCGTGATGCAGTACGCGTGTGGAGCGGCTTCACCGAAAGCGCCGTGATACGCCGCAGCCAACGCCGATGCCGCGATCGCTCCCAGCAGCCAAAATGCCGCTCCCGCTAGCAGCACTCGAAGGAGGCGGCCGGGCATGTTGTGGCGAACTGCGAGACTATAGCAGGCGAGCGCCGCGGCGCCCTCCCAGAAGGCTGCAGCTGAGAGTGTGTGCCCCGCGCCGCCGCCGAGCAATAATCCCGTCGCAGCCGGCAGCGCGCCCGAAGCGAGCAAGCCCACGAGCAGGTAAACGCCGCCATGCCAGTGAAGTGTTGTCGCTCTGCGTGTGAGACAGGCGATGGCCAGCACGGACGCCGCAGCGGCTGCGGCCGGACCTGGAAGTAGGATCAAGCTTCCCGCGACCACTAGCAGAATACCGAACGTCGCGTACGTATAAAAATTGCGGTCATGCTCTTCCCGGCGGGCCAGTAATGCGAACGGCACCAGGTAACAGGCAACGGCGCAGATCAGAGTCACGGCGGCCATCGCCAGGGCGCCGCGGAAGCCGCTGCCGGTCAGGCGCAGTCCGCCGCCCACTGCCAGGAGGAACGCCAGCGCGAGTTGTGCCGTTTCGAAATTCGTGAAGGTGAATCTCCGGAGCAGCGTGCGCACAATCGTGCTCGCCAGATAGATGACCAGCAGGGCCATCTGCGCGGCGAGGAGAGCGGCATGCGAGACTGGCACATAAACCTCAGGAAGGCCATACGAATTTGTCACCAGATAAGTTGCCAACAGCACCACCAGATCGGCCGCAGCCGCTGTGAGCCATCGTTCGCTAAGCCAATGATCCAGGCGTGCGGACGCCTCAACCGCGGCGGCGATGGCCAGCAGGAGGACCGTGAACGGCATCACGTCATTCGAGCCGATCAATAGAGCGGCGGCCGTCGAAATCCCCGTTAGCGTGGCGATGGTGGCGACTAGCAGCAGGTTCTTACGCCACGAAATCACCAGGCCGAAGACGGTGAATACGAGCAGAACAGCTGCAGCACCCCAGGTGGAAATGGCCCGAAACCGGATGGTGGATTCCCAGAGCAGAGGCCCCAGCACAAGAGCCGAGGTCAGGCTGTAGAGGGCGGCTTCCACGCGCCGGCCGGTGGGTGTCCGGGCGGCCCAGAGCAGCCAAAAAATGGCGTAAAGGATGCCGGCAAATACGCCGGCCTGCTGCGGCAGAGCCCGCGATTCGGTGATGGCGCGCAGCACGTAAGCACCGGCGAGGCCAAGCAACGCGCGGCCCAGCACAGGTATTGCGCTAACACCTTCAGCCAGCGCCACGCGCGGTACGTCGGGGGTGGCCGGCTCAATCGGAACAGGAGGCGCTGCTGCCTGGGACAGTTCGAGGCGTTCCTCAATCCGGGCGATACGACGTTCGAACGCGCGCATCTCGCGCCGGAGTTCTTCCCAATCCGGCGGTATGCCGGGCTGCGGCATACGCCCTCCTCAGGCTTCGGTCGCCTTACTGTCTTGCCATGGAGGCAGAAGTTTTACCAGCACGAAAAACAGAACAAACGGCAGAATCAGTAATGCCACTGCGGGCAACAAGCCCTCACGGGCCGCGAACTGAACCTTATACGTCGTGTAGCCGAGAAAACTCTTCGAAAACAGTTGCCCGCCAATCACCACGTTCCAGCGCATGGCGAGAATTCCGATCAGGGTCAACACGCTGGCTCCAAGATACAGCTGGCGCCTGAGATGGTCGGTGAACTTCCATAGCTGCGTTGCCGCCAGCAAGGTGATCGGCAGCAGCGTCCCGAGAAGGATCTGAATCACAACCTGCGAAGTCCACAGGCGCGTGTGCACCATGAAGTCCAGCGAACGGAACGATTCGTCGGCTTCGTAGGTGCGTTGCACCAGGTCCAACATCTCCAGCGAGAAATCGATGACGAACATGTAGAACAGATACTTGGCCACCGTGTCGACGCAGCGCATGTCAATGGGCGTCTTCCGCAGCTTCATCGAGATCATGTAGAGGGCCAGCACTGCCGCGATCCCCGAAGTCATGGCGGAGAACAGGAACACGATGGGCATGAGCGGAGTGGACCACCACGGATTAGCCTTCACCGATCCGAATATGAAGCCCACGTAACCGTGCAGCAGAAAGGCCGAGGGAATGCCGATGACGGTGACGATATAGCCGACTCTGTCATCGATGCGGCGGCTGGCCGGGCTGACGTTTTCCGAACCGAGCGTGAGAAGCTTGTAGATCCAGCGCTGAACTCCGTGGCGGGCTTGGGCGAACGCCACTATATCGGCGCGGTACTCCAGCCACACCTCCACCAGCAGAACCACCGTGAGGTACCACAGGTACACGAAGCCGAACATTGCCATGGCCGAAGAACGGTGTGGCGTGAGATACATCTCGAAAGACCGCTCCGGGTGGCCGAGGTGCAATTGCAGTGGCAGTGGCGCAACCAGCAGGAAGGCCAGTGCGGTGAGCAGGGCCAGGCGATAAGTTGGGCGCACCGCTTCCACCTTGAAGACTCGTTCCAGCGAGGCCAAGATGAACGCACCGGCCACCAAGCCGGTAATGTAGGGGTAGAGCACGATGAGCAGGCTCCATTGCAGCTCCACTTCATTGGGGTACATGAATCCGTCAACGCCCATCTTCCGGCTCCTTTAACGCACCGCTCCGTCGAGGTTCTTGTAATAGACCTTTGCTTCCGTCGCCATCTGCGGCTTCAACACCTGGACTTTGTTGTTTCGCAGGAATTCATGCACCGGGTCCTTAGGATTCTTCAGATCGACCAACTGCCGGGCGCCGGTGGGACACGATTCGCAGCAAGCCGTGGTGAGGCCCTTGGTGATGCGGTGGTAGCACAGCGTGCACTTGTCCACGATTTCTTTTTCGGGATGGAAATAGCGGCACCCGTAGGGGCACGCCTGCACACAATAGCGGCAGCCCAGACAGTAATTCGGATCCACCAGCACAACGCCGTCAGGGCTGACGAAAGTGGCTCCCACCGGGCAGACCTGCACGCACGGGGAGTCCACACAGTGGTTGCAAAGCTTGGGGACGTAGAAGCTCTTGACGTCTTCGCGAGTCGCCGGCGGGAAACCATTGATGGCACCGTTGGGCGATTCGACCAGGGGATGCTCGCGGTCTTCAGTCACCTGGTAGCGCTCCACCCAGGTGCGGAAGTAGCCCTGCGGAACGTTGTTCTCCTTGGAACAGGCACGCACGCAATTGCCGCAGCCGATGCACTGGTCGACGTCGATGATCATCCCCCACCAGTGCTCGGCCATGTGATACGTGTCATCAGGGCCTGGAGGCGTTCCTGTGTTCTCGAGCGCCTTGGCTGCGGTGGCAGTCAGGATGAGGAGCTTGCTACATTGCGTGAAGAATTCGCGGCGAGTGGTTTCCATCGAAGCTCCTTCACAAATGCGGGTTGTGCGGCTGGTGGCAGGTATTGCACACCACGCCTCCCGAATGTTCGGCCGTGACCACTTGAGGGAAGGCCTGTGGCTTGGCTGCGTCCTTCTCATGACAGCGGGCGCAAAGTGTGGCCACGTCTGGCAGGGTTGGTTTTAGGGCTGTGGGGTCATCGGCGTGCGTGCCTTGCGGGCCATGGCAGGCTTCGCAGGCAACGTGAGCGTGCTTGCCAGCAGCACGAGCCTTGGCTTGGTCGTCGTGGCATCCCACGCACGCGGCTTGACCGGCGAACACCGTCGGCTTCTGGCGATTCAAGTTGAGGGCTGCGGGACGATAGTGACCGTATTGGCCGAAGGCCTTCGGGATCACGGCACTGCGGACCAGAAGAAAGATTACAAGTACGGCCAACAAAACAACAGCCGGACGGATGAGATGCCCGGAATCCCGGAAAAATCGACTCATCGTGGCCCCTTTCAGGAATGCTGCGACGGGTGTTGGATTGCAAAACAGTTACCAAATGGTTTTGGTGGAAATTTTCTACACTTCGGGGAGCTCGTCAGCTGCGCCTAACCGTTGCACTTTGATGATCTCGGTGTGCTGGGGCACCCTCCAGGAAGACAGTGGGAATTTCGGACATGCTGGGGTAAAAGACCCACTTCGGCGCTGGATCGCGCGACGTGGGTGTGCGAATCGAAGGTGGAAACGACAACTGTTGCCAATGTAGGTGGCATTGACCGTCAGTTGCCGGCAAGCAGGTACAGGCACACGAAGTACAACCCCGCCAGAATCGCGACACAACACGCCACAATCCCGGCCGCGCGCCCGTAGCGTGCCATCTCTGCTTCCGGAGTGAGGTGTGAACGAAGAGTCTGTGCCATCGCCATCCCCTTTCGGAGGTCGGTCACCTTATTCAGATCTGATAGTCTTATATACTCAAAGCGGACCAAAGTCAATGGCGCTCACGTTAGCCACGTTAGCCACGAAGCCGCCTGCCGGATTGCCAACTCCCGTGGCGTGCATAGAACACTATGTTTTCGCACACCACTCGACTTCCCCGGCGTTGCGCGTCTTCTCACGAGCCTTATGCCATTAATATTTCGAACAGCCATTCTGCGTCGGCTGCCATTTCTGGATCGGTCCCTTGCCTCCAGGGTTCGAACGCCAGCAGCTCGAGTTGCGGCGGCTCAACTCTCTGAGGCATCGAATTGTCCGCTAAAAGTTTCTCGAGCTCTTCTTCTAACGGGATTTCCAGGGTTGCCATGGTAACATTCCTTTCCAGTACAACATCGGCCGCTTTCCTGTCGAACGGTTTTCCACCGCCGGCTGACTAGCCGGCCGCAGCGTTGGAATGTCGACTCAAGGCACGGTGGAGACGCTTGCCAAAACACGCCGTGAGCGCCCAGCCTATGACCATCCCGACGGCCGTGCATGCCAGTATGGACATCGCGGCGACGCCGCCAATCATCACCATCAGCAGCAGCACACCAGACAAGCTATCGGGGGGTTCCTTCAGGTTCTCTTTCAGCACGGCAACGAACCGGCCCACGATGAAGATCAGACCAAGTGCCACCGCGAGGAAGATAGGCAATTGGAGGAGAAGCCGTTCGGCGATCCGACTGAGGTCGCGTGGCGCGATTGCAGTCTTGCCCCACGCAGTGTGGAGGAGACTCTGTCGTGCCATGTCTTCTTTCCTGTTCTCGCTCTGAACTTAACAAAAGTATAATACCTTAAACTCTAATATAAGCAAGTATTTTTTGGAATATGCGTGTGAGAATACCAACTCACCTCGCGGGTAGTATTGGATAGAGCGGGCGCGACTGCAACCGCGGCTACGAATCATTGCAGGTACAATTCGTTGAATGTCAGATTGACGATCGCTCTAACGCGACTATAAATCGAAGCGCTGGAAGTCCACTCCCCTTTGGCCTAGACCTGATAAATCGCTCCCCACAAATGGGACTCTGCTGGTAGGGATTCTGCTGACAGCTTTGATTTTTCCAGCCGATATGTGTAGAGGGAGGGAAAAGATGGTGGCAACACGAGCGAACTGCTGGGAGGTCAAGAAATGTGGCCGCGAGCCTGGCGGTGCGAAGGTGGGCGAACTCGGTGCCTGCCCGGCAGCTCAGGCAGATATAGTCGGCATCAACGGCGGTACCCGCGGAGGTCGGATTTGTTGGGCTGTTGCAGGGACGCTTTGCGGGGGCCAGGTTCAGGGTACGTTCGCGCAAAAGGTAGCCAACTGCATGAACTGCGAATTCTACTTGACAGTCAAGCGAGAAGAAGGCGCAGCTTTCAAGCTAATCCCCCCGAACTGATTCGCCACCAGTCTGCCATCGGGCGGCTGAGCACACCTTTTGTATCGCCCGCAGGTAACGCCGCAATGGAGACGATCCTCACCCGACTCAGGACCGTCGTGCAAAGGTTGCCTCCTACGGATGACGTTTCGCCGACCCCGACTGCGTTAAGAACGAGAAGTCGGCCGGCATCCCGCAACGCCGGCCTCATTCACTTGGCCGTCACATCGCCCGATCCGCCGATCTCCTCGCAGCGTCCCTACTTCGCCACCGCCCGCGCGCCGCTGAGCAGATGCTCCGCCGCCGCCACGCCGTCTCCCGCCGTGCGGTAGCCCTGCTGCTTCAACGCCATTTCGAATTCACGCAGGATCAGCAGAACGTTCTCTGCCGTCGAGCCCTGGCCCATCGTCCCGATGCGGAAGATCTGGCCGGCCAGCGGACCGAATCCTCCGGCGATTTCGATGCCGCGCTCTTCCAGCAGGTATTTCCGCACCTTAGCGTCGTCAATCCCATCCGGCACACGCGGCGTGTTCAATGCCCACAGGCGCTGCCCCTCCGGCACGTGCATCCGCAAACCCATCGTTTCGATCCCGGCGACGAAAGCCAGGTGGTTCGAGCGGTGCCGCTCCCAGCGCGCTTCCAGGCCTTCTTCGGCAATCAGCGCCAGCCCTTCGCGCAGCGCGTAGAACATGGTCGCCGAAGCCGTGTGGTGGTAGCGGTGGCCTTCGAAATAGGTGTCGAGCAACAACAAGTCGAAATACCACGAAGGCACCGGTGCTTTCCGCTCGCGGCGCTGTTCCAGCGCTCGCGGCGAAACCGTAATCGGCGCCAGGCCCGGCGGGCAGCTCAAGCCCTTCTGCGTGCAGCTATACGCGATGTCGATGCCATTCTGATCCACCATCACCGGCATCGTGCCCAGAGAAGTCACGCAATCAGCGATCACCAGCGCATCCACTTCGTGCGCGGCCTCGCAGATCGGTTTGGCTTCGTTGTAAACGCCGGTCGAGGTTTCCGCCTGTACAAACGCGACTACGCGTGGCCGCTCGCGCCGGATGAACTCGCGCGATTCCTGCGCATCGAGTGCCCTGCCCCATGGCTTCTCGAGACGCACCACCTCGGCGCCCTGCCGCTTCGCCATCTCGCCGATGCGCTCGCCAAAGAAACCGTTCGTGAGCAGCGCGAACTTTTGGCCGGGCTCCGCGAAATTCGCCACGGCCGCTTCCATGCCGGAGCTCCCGGTACCCGACATGGCCATGTTGAATTCATTGCTGGTGGAATAGACGTAACCCAACAAGGAGCGGATCTGCTCGGTAATTTCGAAAAAAAACGGATCGAGATGCCCCACCACGGGCTGCGACATCGCTGCGTAGACGCGCGGCGCCACCATACTGGGTCCAGGTCCAAAGAGCAGCCGCTGAGGCGCGCTAAGAGGAGTGTGTTTTGTCGACATAGACATAAAGTTTCAGTGTAAGCGGAACAGGAATGGTCTTGGGTGTTCGGAAGCGCTAACTTTCGAGAGCCTGTGCCAGATCCTCGATGATATCTTCCGCTGCCTCGATGCCCACCGAGAGCCGCACCAAACTATCGCGGATTCCCATGCGCTCGCGGTGTTTGGGTGCCACCTCGCGGTGCGAGCTCATCACCGGGTAGAGCATCATGCTGTGCACATCGCCGAGCGAAGTAGCGCGGACGATGAGATGCAACTCATCCATGAATCGGAAGATTTCCTGGCGGCCGGCGCCTTTCAGTTCGAAGCTGACAATGGCGCCGAACAGGTTGGGCGGAAACAGGCGGCGAATGGTGGCCGCGTCAGGATGATCCGGGCTGGCCGGGAAGTAGACGCGCTCCACTCGCGGATGCGTGGCCAGCCACGAAGCCACGCGGCAGGCGTTCGCACATTGCCGCTCCATGCGTAGCGCGAAAGTCTTGATGCCGCGCATCGTCAAATAGCTTTCGAAAGGCCCGAGGATTGGGCCGATGGCTCGTGATAACGTGCGCAGGCTTTCCAGATGCTGCTCGTCGCATACCACCACGCCGCCCATCACGTCGCCATGGCCGCCCAGGTATTTGGTCAGGCTGTGAACGGAGAAGTTGGCCCCCAGTTCGAGCGGCCGCACCATCAGGGGCGTGGCGAACGTGTTGTCCACGACCAGCGCCGCGCCGGCTTCACGCGCGATTTCGGCGATCCGGTCGATCTGCCCCACGCGCAGCAGAGGGTTGGAAATCGTCTCGATGAAAATACAACCCGGCTTCGCCTCGGCCACCGCGGCGCGCAGGGCATCCAGGTCGCACACATCCACAAAGCGCACCGCCACACCGGTCGGTTCGAGCACGTTGAGCAGCAGGCTCACGGACGCGCCATACATCGCGTTCGCCGCTACTACAGATTTGCGCCGGTCGGCCAGCGCCGTTACCACGGCCATCTGCACCGCCGCCATACCCGACGCACAGGCCAGCGCGCCGTGGCCGCTTTCCAGGGTCGTCATCAGTTCTTCGAGCGCCACATTGGACGGGTTCTCGTAGCGGGAGTAACAGTAACCCTGCTCTTCCTGGCTGAAGATCCGGTCCAACTGCTCCATCGATTCGTAGAAGTAGCTGGCCGCCGTGTGGATCGGTGTGGTTACGGGGATGTGCGGGCCGGCTTTCTTGCGGTCGCCCGCGTGGACCGCTTTGGTATGGATCTTCAAAGCTATTTCCTCTTCCAGCGCACTCCGGCCTTGGTGTCCTCCAGGATCACCCCCTGGGCCAGGAGTTCTTGCCGGATCTCATCAGACCGGGCGAAATTCTTGGCTTTTTTGGCGGCGTTCCGTTCGGCTACCAGCGCTTCCACTGCGGAATCCTCTAGGTATCCGGTGGTCTTCGTCGGCTCCAGTACATTGAAAACCCGGTCGAACAATTCCAGCAGCTCGAGCGTGGCCTTCTGGTTCCCGGCGCGGAATTCGCCCGCGTCCATCGCGCTGTTGGCATCGCGGACGTACTCGAAAACCGCGCCGAGCGCCTCGGCCGTGTTCAGGTCGTCGTTCATGCCGTCGGTGAAGGCTTTGCACGCCTGCGCCGTCCGCGCTGTCAACTGCTCATTGGCGCCCTCCGCGAAGGGATCGGTCTCCACTCTCAATTTGAAATTGCGCAAACGATCGATCGCGGTGGCCGCCGATTTCAAACCATCAAAGGTAAAATTCAGCTGCTTGCGGTACGGCACCGATGCCAGCAGATAGCGAATCGCTTCCGGCTGATAGCCGCGCTGGTCGAGCAGATCGCGCAGCGTGAAATAGTTGCCGAGCGACTTCGACATCTTCTGGCCTTCCACCAAAAGAAATTCCGAATGCAGCCAGAACCGCGCAAACGGCTTCCCCGTGAGCGATTCCGACTGCGCGATTTCATTCTCGTGGTGCGGGAAGATCAAGTCCACGCCGCCGGCATGAATGTCGAGGGTTGCCCCCAGATACTTGATCGCCATGACGGAGCACTCGATGTGCCAGCCAGGCCGCCCGGGGCCGATGGGCGTCTCCCAGAACCGCTCCCCTTCCTTGGGCGCCTTCCATAGAGCGAAATCGCGGGCGTCGGCCTTTTCATAGCTGTCCACGTCCACGCGCGCGCCCGCAAGGTTGCCGCTGAAATCGTTATGGGAAAGCTTCCCATAGCCCGGAAATGTGGCGATCTTGAAGTACACCGAACCGTCGCTGACGTAGGTGTGGTTGGTGCGCCCCAGCCGGTCGATGGCATCCACCATTTCCGGGATGTGCTCCGTGGCCTTGGTTAGGTGCTCCGGCTGTTCGAGCCGCAGTTTCTGGCAATCGTCCAGGAAGGCCTTAGTGTAGATCGCCGTGTACTCTTCAAGCGACTTCTGCTGGGCGGTGGCGTTGCGGATGATTTTGTCGTCCACATCCGTAATATTCATCACATGATCCAGCTGGAAACCGCTGCCACGCAGCCACTTGCGCAGAATGTCGACGAACGTAAAAGTGCGAAAGTTGCCTATGTGCGCGTAGTCGTAAACCGTCGGCCCGCAAGTGTACATGCGGACTGTGTTGTCGCTGGCTGGAGTGAACTCCTCGACTTGTTGCGACAACGTATTGTAGAAGCGCAGGGCCATAGAAGAAGACGGGAGTTTTCATCGTACCAAACCGGGCAGGAACGGCGTGTTCCCGGAAGTCGTCACCCAATTGAGGCAGAATGGTAAATGCCGTTACGCTTTGACCCGGTAAAAACTACCCGGCTGCCCGTGCTCCGGTGCTCGTGGGAGGTCGCACCCGCGCGATCGGCGCGGACCGCTTAACTGTTTCTATAGCTTACTGACCCTCCGCCGCAGTTTGGGTTGGTTTCTTCGGCTTCTGTGGTGAGCCCTCTGTGGAGTTTGAATTGCTAAATGCACGGGACTAAACAACCTATGGAAAGCACGATGGACAACCGGAGACGCGTGCAGCGTTTCAACCTTCGCCTGAATCTTCGCTACCGCTTGTCGGAAAAGGGAGTGGAGCACCGGTGGACCACCGGTACGACACGGGATTTGAGCCGGGAAGGGCTGGGGATTAAGCCGCGCCGCACGCTCCCGGTCGGTTCGCACATCGAAATCCGCATCGAGTGGCCGGCCCTCTACGAGTCCATCTACCCCGTGGAGCTACAGGTCACCGGCTTCGTAATCCGCAGTGAAAACAGCCGTGCCGCGGCCGTCCGCATCAGCTCCCACCGGTTCATCGTTCACGACGGCGAACCCCTCGGCAAGACCGCCTAGCTCTAAAGAGTTCGCTGTTTTGTAGAAAAACTCCACACTCTGTTGGATTTTACCCTTCCCCTTCGGGAGTAATGGACTTAACATGTGGGCATGAAGAGATTCACACCTCAATGTCTGATTGTAGGGCTTGCCCTAATGTTCGGCCCCGCCGCCGCCGTTGCGGCAGACCAGCCAACAAAAACAATCAAGACCGTCCCGGCAAAAGACACCCAGACTCTGGATGGCAAGACCATGTTTCATGAGTACTGCGCCGTTTGTCATGGGGATGATGGCAAAGGGAATGGACCGGCCGCCGACGCCTTGAAGAAAGCCCCGGCGGATTTGACCCAAATCGCCCGCAAGAACGGCGGAGCCTTCCCGGAAGTCAAAGTGCAGCGAATCATCACCGGCGCCGACGATGTGGCGGCCCACGGCAACCGGGCTATGCCCATCTGGGGAAACATCTTCCGTTCTCTGAGCGGTCAGGAAGGGGAGACCCTGCGCGTAAATGCGTTAATGAAATACGTGGAAGGGCTGCAAGCCAAGTAAAGGACCTAAGCACGTGCCGCCACGCGGAAAGTGCGATTCCTGGCAGCGTTCAGGAAACACAGATGGCCAGCTGGAGCGCCATGCGCGCCTAAGCGTAGGCGCTCAGCCGGGCCGTTTCCGATCAGGGCTCTTGGGCGGCACCAGGATGTAGAATGGCTTCATGGTTCGTACCCTCCGATCCTGGTGGAACCGTCTTCCGCGCGGTCCTGTAAACCGGGGCTTCCTTGCCGAGTGGACCGTCAACATCATCTTCCTGCTCTTCTGCTGGACCTCCCTGCTGCAGGCTTACGTGATCCCATCCGGATCCATGGAAGAAACCCTCCTGGTGGGAGATCATTTGTTTGTCGACCGGCTCACCTACGGCCCCGCCGATTCGGTAAGCAAGCACCTGCTGCCCTACCACGACGTCCGGCGCGGCGACGTGATCATCTTTAGATCACCCGTAGAGAACCTGACGCTGGTCAAACGGGCCATCGGCGTTCCCGGCGACCATATCCGCCTTTTCCACAAACAGCTCGTTCTGAACGGCAAACCAATGAACGAACCGTACGCCCACCACCTCGAGGACAATTTCGACCCCTACCGCGACGATTTCCCATCTGCATCCCCGCCACGCGGCCTGTATCCGCGCGGGCTGGAAATGCTGGAGACCAACGTGGTCAACGGCGAGCTGGTGGTACCGCCCGGATCCGTTTTTGCCATGGGCGATAACCGTGAAGACTCCAACGACAGCCGTTTTTGGGGTTTCGTGCCGCGGGAGAACATCGAAGGCACGCCCGTCGTGATCTATTGGTCCTTCGATGCGCCTACCGAAGACCTGAGCAACCCGAATATCGGGTTCGATCACATCATGGATGTGATCACTCATTTCCTGACCAAGACTCGCTGGCGGCGCACCCTACACTTCGTGCGCGGGTATCCGTTGGGATCCTAGAATTCTTGAGGGACAGAACTCAGTGCAAATGAGTCAAGTTTTTCGCCGCCGAAACGCAGAGGCCGAGAGAGGGCGAAAAGATGTTTCTATGCGATCTCTGCTACCTCTGCGCCCGCCGGCGTTTTGGTTTACCGCTGCCCCAAGAAGTGCAGAGCCTGGAGCGCCGGGCAGGTCGGAAGCGGAGAGGAAAACGGCCGTTGCCTCCTCTGCGTCTTAGAAATCCGCTTAAAAAGCCGCTCGCCTTCCCACGATCAGAGCTGCGTCCGCGGTCCACACAAAGGGCTTGGGCCTCCGGTTCCGCTTGTCCCGTCTGCTTCGCCGATTGAACAGACCGTACTTTAGGCGTATACTTCCTCGAAAGCCAGAATGAAAATCGGCTTAGACCGCCCGGGACCGGTTTTAACGAGGCCGCCATACGCAAGGTGAGGTGACGGATGAGCGAGCACTGGGCGCCTGTGACCACCGTGGCCCGCGCGGTCTATGATTGCGGATTTAATTACGTTCCGGGGCTAGACATCATCAAGGCCCGAATGAACCCATGGCAGCGCGAGACTGGCTATTGCTGGGCGTATGACATGGCCGCCGCGCACATGTCCATGATCATCGACTGCGAGCCGTTCTACTTCGTACACGGGGACAGACTCTGGCTGATCGAGTTGTGGAAGGGGCAGTACGGACTCGAAACTGGCGCCGAGATCGGATTGTACGTTGATAATCTGAGTCCTGCGATTCGCGACGACCATAATCTGCTGTTTCTTCCTGTCCCTGGGCGAAACCGCTTCTTCAGCGCCCCAAAGGATTCGGAGCGTCTCATCATGCATTTCCGGCTGTATCGGGATGGGGAACTCCTGATCGAGCGCGGCCCGGAACCACACTGGTGGCTTAATGGCTGGAGATGGGGCGTCTTCACAGACAATACCTTCCGCCTCAGAATGGATGTGCAGATTACAGGGTTTCCGTCGGGCCTGATGCGCGACAGCTTCTTGGCAGCGGTGGCATTGAAACAATACTTCGCGTTACCGTTGGGCAAGACGGGCATCCAATTCAAGTTTCATATTCCCCGTACGCCGCAGCCGGCGTCGCGAGCCTTGGCTCCGGTGGCGCAGCAGAACAACAAGCATTTGGTAGACGCCTACAATGCCTACAAAAGGTGGAAGGGCTTCACAGACAACGATCCGAACAACATCACCGCCCTCGATGAGCCGGCGACCATGATCCAGACGGCCGCCTTAGCTATGGCGGCAAGAATCCGGAGCGTACCGGCGGGCGCAAGGGTGCTTGATGCCGCGTCCGCTGCCGCGGCCAAGGTGAATGCGGCCATGCCCCACGACGTGGTGACGGCGTACCACGATATCCACAACTTCTTCCAGAAGAACCGAAGGAAGTGGCACCATACCAGCCGGCTTGGGGACTGAACGGGAACTTCAACCTGATCGCTTCGCGGTGTCCAAAGCTGGCCTCCTGTCGGCGCTCCCTGGCAGTCGCGGCTCTTGTTCCGAGCCGCCATGTCCGCTGCTGAAAAAGCCCAAGAACCGCTTGCTGCGCGCGCGGCTCGGTACCTGCCCGTGAACTCGATGTCGCGTTTCCGAGCCGCGTGCGCAGCAAGCGGTTCTTGGGCTTTACCCGATTACTTCTGTTGGAGGACGGCCAAGCCCGCCGCCGCCACTTGGCCATCCTGGGGGCTGGTGCCGCCGCTCACCCCGATTGCCCCCAGAAATTCCCCGCCGACGACAATGGGTACCCCGCCTTCCACTGGCACCGCGCCGGGAAGTTTCATCACCACCAGCCGGCCCCCCGCCACGGCATCTTCCAGGGCCTTGGTCGGGCGTTTGAAACGGATCGCGGAAGCGGCCTTTTCCTGAGCGATCACGACGCTGCCAAATTGGGTCCCGTCCATGCGCTCCAGATAGATCGTGTGACCGCCATCATCCACCACACAGATCACCATGTTCCAGTTGTTCTTCCTTGCCTCAGCCTGGGCCGCCGCCACCAGTTGTTTGGCGCCTTCCAGGGTCAAAACCGTCTTGGTCGCAAGTTGTGCCATCGCCTGTCTATTGTATGAAAGGCCGTGCGCGGCTCGGGTCATGTCGGCATCATATAATGGCCGGGCCACATGAATCCGGAAAAATACTATCGCCTGGCCGCCGAAGAGGCCTATGCGCCGCCCGACCTGTTGCAGCGTTACCAAAAGCTGCTGGCCGATCCGACGAAGGCCGATCCGGGGTTCCGGAGCCTGTGGGGACACTACCTCGGCGCGAGCGCAGCGGCTACGGCGCTGGCCAGGCGGATCCAGGATATCGGCGAGGCGCGCATCCGAGACATGGACGCCAGCGGCATCGCCAGGCAAATCCTTTCGCTGACCGCACCCGGCGTCCAGGTCTTCGACGCTGACACCGCAACCGGCCTGGCGAATACTTACAACGATCAGCTCGCTGAGGCGATCTGCAAACACCCGGACCGTTTCGCTGGCTTGGCGGCGATCGCTCCCCAAGACGCGGCCGGCGCGGCCAAAGAACTCGAGCGCGGCGTCCGCACACTCGGCCTGAAAGGCGCGATCGTCAACTCGCACACGCAGGGCGAATATCTCGACGACCGCAAATTCTGGCCGATCTTCGAAGCCGCCGAGGCGCTGCGCGCGCCCATCTACCTGCATCCGACCACGCCCTCGGCTGCCATGATCGCGCCGTTTAAGGAGGCCGGCCTGGATGGTGCCGTCTTCGGCTTTGGCGTGGAAACCGGCTTACACATGCTGCGCATCATCACCAGCGGCGCATTCGATCGCTTCCCTGCCTTGCGGATCGTAGTCGGCCACCTGGGTGAAGCCCTGCCCTACTGGATGTTCCGCATCGATTTCATGCACGGCAGAATGGTGGCGGCAGGCCGGCATCCGCGCGTCGGCAAACTCGCCAAAAAGCCCAGCGATTATCTGAAAGAGAATTTCTATTACACGACCAGCGGTATGGCGTGGGAACCGGTGATCCTGTTCGCCCAATCGGTGCTGGGTGTGGACCGCGTGCTCTACGCGATGGATTACCCATACCAGTATGTGCCCGACGAAGTGAAGGTCACCGACGATCTGCCCATCAGCGAGGGCGACAAAGAGAAACTCTACCGCACGAATGCGGAGCGGGTGTTTGCGTTGTAGGAAGCTCCGCTCCCTCACGCCGGTTACGGCCCGTTTCCGGGGTCGCGGCTCTTTGCTGGTGCAAGGAACCGCGCGCGTAAGCAAGCGGAGGGTTCTCAGCGGCGCTCAGTGCTCCGCTGGCTTGGTCGAAATCAGGTGCGGTAGGTCCCGGTTATTCTCTACGCACAAATATTCCAGCAGCATGGGCAAGCCGGGCGGCGGCGGCAAGGGCTTCCACACCCGGTGCGACGTCCACGGCTTTGCGTACATCTCCGGATCGTCGAGCGTGAACTCCAGTTCTATCGCATCTACCGATGTGCGGCGCAGCCGCTCGACCACGTGGAGCGCGTCGCTGTGCTGGTGACCCGCGGTATCGAGCCAGGTTTTGTCGCCACCCAGCAGGCCGATTGTGTCGATGACGAAGGTATCGCCTTCCCACCAGCCCACGTTATCGCCCATATACGTCGGCTCCGTCTTCTTGGGATGCGGTCGGTGATCGGTAGGAATGACGCGCCAGAGGCGCATGTATTCGAAAGCCAGCACCACGTACTCCGGCGTCTGGATGATCTGCACGGGATAAGGCGACGACATAATGCGCGGCACGCCCGGATACAGGCAGCGCGCGGTCGGATCGTCCTTGGCATCGTGGTGCTGAAACGCCGCCCGGCCTGCGGCGGTGTAGGGAACCAGGTCCTCCTTGCCCTGCGCCATGTCGGGGGCATATTGGATGGTCCAGTATCCCGAGAAATCCGGCTTGCCGTCCGCCGTCCGCGGGATCGAGGGCGCGGTTGATTGTGCAGTTGCGGTTGCGGCCGCTAGCAGGCAGGCAGGTAGAAGGGCGAGCATCAGTTTCATCGGATATTCCCTCGATTTATTGCTGCGTCCCAGCCAGCAACTTGCGAATCAACAACGCGGTGGTTTCGTGCGGCTGACCCGCGGTGCCATCAAATCCGAAACCGCCGGCCAGCCCCATGGCGGCGTCGAGCGCTGTCTTCCCGCGCCGGTCTTTCACATCCAGTTTCGCTCCGTGATCCGCCAGATACTGCACCACCTTGTCGTAGCCCTGCACAGCGGCTCCATACACCGCGGTTTGGCCGCGGCTGTCGGTTGCGTTGATATCGATGCCGCCGTTTAAGCAGAGTTCGATGGCTGCGATCGCCTCCCCTTCGGTCTTCAGCCGTCCGGTGGTGTCTTCCTCTTTGGTGCCCAGACCGGCCGCCGCCATGAGCGGATTGACGCCGTTCTTGGTGGTGAGCTTGATGTCGGCGCCTTTGGCCAGCAGAAGGCGCATCGCTTCTATGTCGCCGGCTTTCGCCGCGCGCAGCAGCGGCGTAGTGCCGGTGGTCAGCATGGTATCGTCACCGCGGTCGAGCTTGGCGCGGTAGGGCTGCTGCTTGATGAGCTGCGCGTTAGGGTTGGCTCCATGGTCGAGCAGCTTCTGGATCAGTTCCAGGCTGCTCACCTGGTTGTCGATCACCTTGGGCGCAGGCCGACTGTCGGCCGGCATGGTGTTGAAGTCGACCGCTGCGTAGAGTGCCGTGCGGCCGGTCTTATCGGCCAGGTTTGGGTTTGCGCCCTTGTCCACCAGGTACGCGGCAACATCGTAGTGGCCATTAATGATGGCGTAGATGACGGGCGTGACTCCATCCGGATCGGCACCGTTGCTGTCCGCCCCGGCGTCCACCAGAACTTGCGCACACTCCGTGCAACCTTGCCGGGCGGCAAACAGGAGCGGCGTCAGCGCGCCGAGCGGCAGCCATTTCTCGCGCGGCTCCGAAGTCGTCTGCCGTTCCCAGGTTTCCAGGTTGGAGTGTGCATTCACGTCTGCTCCGTGCGCGATCAACTCGCGCATCATGGCAGGGTGGCTTTGCGCTGTGGCCCACATCAGTGCCGTCTCGCCATGCCAGTTTTCTTTGGCATCGACTTTCGCGCCGTGCTCCAGGAGGACTTTGGCGGCGTCTACTCTTCCTGTGCGGGCGACCGTCATCAGGGCCGTTTCGCCTTCCGTTCCCACGGCGTTGGCGTCCGCGCCCGCCTTGAGCAATCTCTCGATCATGCCCGGATCGCCATTCACGCACGCCAGGTACAACGGCGTGACGCCGTAGCGGTTGGCGGCTTTTACATCGGCGCCGGCGCGAAGCAGGCGGTCGGCCAAGTCCATATCGTTCTGGCGGACGGCCCATGCGAGCGCGGTGGTGCCATCGGGTTCGGCAACGTTGACGTCGGCGCGCTGCTCGATCAGCGATAGGACGGTTGCGCGGTCACCGGCTTTCACGGCGTTGACGAGCCGGGTATCGCCGAGCGTCGCAGCGGAGGCGGCAAGGGACAGGACGAGAAACAAAAGCACCGCTCCCTTTGGTCGCGGCTCGGTAAGGCTGGTTGGAATCCGCACCTCTTACAACTCCGCCATCTTCCCCGTGCTGTCGCCGAGGTTGTCCATCGGGACGCCGGACTTGTCAAGCAGCGTCAAAAGCAGGTTCGTCATCGGCGTGTGATCCTCATAGCGCAGGTGACGCCCACCTGCAATGCGCCCGGCGCCGCCGCCCACCACGATGTTCGGCAGCGGGAAATGGTTATGCAAATTGCTGTTGCTCATGTTGCTGCCGTACAGAATGATGGAGTGATCGAGCAGCGTTCCGTCGCCATCCTTCGTTTCCTGGAGCTTCTTCAGGAAGGCCGCAAACAAACCGAGATGATACTGCTGGATCTTGACGAGCTTCTCAATCTTCTCCGGCTTGTTCTGGTGATGAGAGGTAGCATGGTGCCCGTCGGGAACGCCGATCTGCGGGTAGGTTCGATTGCTGACTTCGCGGGCAACCATGAATGTGGCCACGCGCGTCACATTCGCCTGATACGCCAGCGCCAGCAGATCGTACATCAGCTTCACGTGCTCTTCATACGAAAACGGGATTCCGGCGGGCGCGTCGGGTAACGACAAATCGGAGCCGGCCTGTTCGGTGCCGGCGCGCTGGATGCGCCGTTCGATTTCGCGGACGTTATCGAGGTAATCCGAGAGCGTGGCCTTGTCGTTCGGGCCGAGCGTGCGCTGCAAATCGCCGGCCTCTTTGGCTACGGCGTCGAGAATGCTGCGATCCTCCTGGCTGCGGGCCGCGCGCTCTTCCACGCTGCCACCCTGGCCAAACATCCGTTCGAAGACTTTGCGCGGATTGATCTCCATGGGCAGCGGCGTGGTCGGCGTCCGCCACGAGAGCGTGTTCATGTAGATGCAGCCGTAATCGCGGTCGCACGAACCGATCAGGCCGGCATGATCTTCAACCGCCAGCTCGAGTGACGGCAGCATCGTGTCCTGGCCCAGGTGCAGCGCGGCGATCTGATCGGCGGTGACGCCCGCGAACGCGTCCTGCCCCTGGGTCGGCTTGGGGCGAACCCCGCTCAGCCAGGTAGTGGGACTTAACGAGTGAACGGCGGTGGTGTCGGCAGCGTGGTGTCCCAGGCCGCTCACCACGTTCAGGCAATCACGAAACGGTTCGAGCGGTTTTAGAATGCGCGTGAATTCGAAGCCGGCGCCTTCTGTGGCGGGCGTCCACTGGTCCATGATGGCGCCGTGCGGGATGTAGACGAAGCCGAGCCGGGGTGTAGCTTTGGCGGCGGTCTTCGTTTGCGCCATCAGCGCCGGCACCATGGAATCGAGCAGCGGCAGCGCGAGGGAAACACCCATTCCGCGGAGCAGAGTGCGGCGGGAAATGTGCTTCTTGGTGATCAGCATGGTTGCCCTATTTCCTGGCAGGCTCCTGGACCGCGGCGGTAGTAACCCGCGCGTCTTCGCCTGCTTGCGATTTTTTCATTTCAAACGGCACGCTCTTCACGATGCCCATTACCAGGGACGAAAAGCGATAGCGGTCGCGGGCGGCGTCGTGTACGACAGAGCGCACCACCGGCATATCGTAATACTCGAGGCCGCGCCCCAGAGCGTAGGTCAACAGCTTCTCCGTCAATGTTTCGACGAACTGATCGGAGCGGCTCAGCAGGATCTTCCGCAGAGCGGCCGGACCATCCACCGGCGTTCCATCGGCCAGTTGGCCGGAAGCATCCACCGGCCCGCCAGGTTCCTTAGAGCGCCATTGGCCGATTCCATCGAAATTCTCCAGCGAGAATCCCAGCGGGTCCAAGAGCTTGTGGCAACTGGCGCAGGTGGGGTTCTGGCGATGCTGTTCCATCAGCACGCGCACAGGCAGCATCTTGCCGCCCTCGGTAGTCTCTTTCAACGCGGGCACGTTCGGCGGCGGCGCGGGCGGAGGCGTTCCCAGAATGTTTTCGAGAATCCACTTGCCGCGCAGGACCGGCGACGTGCGATTGGGATACGAAGTCACGGTGAGGATGCTTCCCTGCCCCAAGAGTCCTCTACGATTCTCATCGGTGATAGCGACGCGGCGGAATTGCGTGCCGTACACATTCGGGATGCCGTAGTGGCGTGCCAGCCGCTCGTTGACGAAGGTGTAATCGGCATTCAGCAAATCGAGAGCGCTGCGGTCTTCGCGCACGATGCTTTCGAAGAAGAGCTCCGTTTCGCGGCGCATGGCTTGCCGCAAATTGTCATCCCAGTTGGGAAAGGTATCGCGGTCGGGGATGGCGCTCGGCAGATTGCGCAGGTACAGCCACTGGCCGGCGAAGTTGGTTGTCAACGCTTTCGCGCGCGGATCGGCCAGCATGCGCCGCACCTGCTCATCAAGCACGGCGGGGTCCTTGAGTTCTCCCTGGGCGGCGACGTCCAGTAATTGATCGTCGGGAACCGTGCTCCACAGGAAGAACGACAGCCGCGACGCGAGTTCCAAATCGCTGACTCGGTACGTGGTCCCTGGCGCGACTTTGGGCGGGTCGGGCGAATAGCGGAACAGAAACTTCGGGTCGGCCAGAATCAGACGCAGCGCCGATTCGATGCCGGAGTCGAAGTTGCCCTTGTTGCGGCCAGCCTGGTAGAAGCTCAACAGCAGTTCCAGATCTTGATCGGTGACCGGACGCCGATAAGCCCGGCGCGCCAGGCTCGTTACGATTTTGCGGGCGCACGGCAATTCGGCGCTCGCATCCTTTGGCCGGCACGCAAAAATTCGGCGGCGGCTGGGTGTGTCGCCCGGACCGGTTGGGGAATCGGGGCCTGCGATGGTCACGTAATCGATCAGCGGGATGCCGTTCATGTTCTGCAAATCGAGATCGCGCGTGAACGGCTGCAAGGGTTCGACCGATTCGGCCGAATCCTTGCGCAGGAACGCCACCACCACCGTGCGCGGGCCGGCCTGAACTGGAACGCGGACCTTCAGCCGGGCATCCAGCGCATCGCCAGCGACGCCCAGGTTGGCGTCCATCATCTTGTTGTCGGCTTCCCCGCCCACCGGCGCCAGGAAGAGGCGTTGGCCATCGATGCTGATTTCGAGCTGGTGCGGCCACTCGAGGCCTGTAATGTAGCCGACGATATTCCGCAGCAGCTTCACGCTGAAGTCGTACTCGCCATCAAGCGGGAAATTGTGATGGATCAAAAGCCCGCCGCGCGTCCCCAGCGGCAGACCTTCGATGTGATCTTCCTGCGCGAGATCGGGGGGAACGTGAAAAACCTCGCTGACGCGCGTGATGGCGGGGTCGCCCACGGCCAACGCGGCAATCTGCCGGGAAGCGGCGAGGTATTGTTCGAGCAGCGATGGCGACACTTTCAGAACGTCGGCGATGTTGTCGAAGCCATTGGCCTCGTCATCGGCCGGGAGAAGCGACGCGACGTCGATATCTAGGTCCAGCAGATCGTGGATGGCGTTCGCATACTCAGCGCGGTTCAGGCGATGCAGCGGATCGCGGCCCGGATTGGGATTGGCAGCAGCTGCGCGGTCGAGAGAGGTTTCGAGCCAGGAGAGGAAAGCGACCATGGCCGGCTTCTCCGGCCGCGGCATCCCTAAAGGCGGCATCATGCCGCCGCGCAATTTGCGCACGACCTTTTCCCACACCTCCGCGCCTTCGGCGATGTGGTTCAGGTCCATTTTGTCGAGCATCAAGCCGGCGGTTTTGGCGCGCTGATTGTGGCAGACGACGCAGTATTGATCGAGCAGAGGGCGTTGCGGCGAAGAGGCTGGCGGCTGGGAAAAAACTGCAGGGACTAGAAACGCTGCGGCGGCGACAAACAGGGCCTTCCTTCGCGACCGTTTCCCGAACAAAACAACCTCCACGTGGCGCCTGTTTTGCCGCCCGGTTTTAACTTAAGTTCATCATATCCCAGGAGCTATTGGCAGCGTGATGGCTCATGGGAGCTAGTGGTATGCGTCACAACTAACGAGGCGTATTTCGCTGCCTTCCGTGGGGCAGACCGTCGTCTTTCGCGGTCTGCCAGTGCGTGCGAAGCGCGCCTTTGCACGGCTGGCGGCGCCGGCAGACGACGGAAACCGATCGTCTGCCCTACAAAGTTAAGCACGTTCGACGTGTCGCATTCCTCCGGAGGCGGCGAACGAAGTGCCGATTATGTCACGATAAGCGGTGCATGGAATCTCGCTGCGAGGATCTGACGGAGCATGGGCTGCGGCTGATCCCGCCGTCGTCCGATGGCTTTCGAGATCTGCTCGCGGATATCCAAGGCCGCAGTCAAAACCCGAAATCGGCCTGGTTCTCGGCACCCCTCCCAACCTGTTTCGCAATCCTTTACCGGAGCGGGATATCCAGGCCGCGGCGATTCTGGTGAATGGCAGCCGCCAAGGTATCGATGCGATGCGAGGAGCACGGCTCCTTGGCGAATCTGGAGCGGGCCAGTCTTTCGCTGGATAGCGTGTTCTTCGCCGATGGCGGGTTTGTGGGCGCTAATCGATACCATCTCTGGGAGCAAATCATCTTCCCCATCGAGGAACGCAAAGCGATCAGCGAACTGGCTCGCCAACTGCGGAACGACGGAGCCGCGCCTCAACTGATCCTGGACAAGATCCAGTCGCTGACAGGTCCGGCTCCGGGATGGAATGACCAGCCCATGCGCATTGTGCCAGGAAGAGATCACCCGAGGCATATCGCGTGGCAGCGCGCCAGAAGCTCGCGACCCGCATCGTCGTCACTCAACATGTGAGCGATCATGCAACGCCCAATTTTCGGAGGCTGTCTTAGACAAGAATGGGCATTTTGCCCGTTTTCGTGACGGAAACAAAAGGGTTAGATGGCGTTTTTTTGGGCAATTTGCCCATCTGCGTGTTTCCATGACGTTCCCGGGCGAGATAAACTGATGTGCGGAGGGACGGGGTGCAGAGGCGTCTCGCGGTCATCGTTGCGCTGCTTTCATCGAGCCCGATCTTTGTACGCGCGGCGACCAATGACGATGCGCCTCACTACCGGCAGGTCCTCGACACGTATTGCGTTACCTGCCACAACCAGCGCCTCAAGACTGCAGGATTAACTCTCGACACGCTGAGCCTCGAAAGTGTTGCGGCCAAGCCGGAGACCTGGGAAAAGGTTGTGCGCAAGTTGCGCTCGGGCACGATGCCGCCGCAAGGCATGAAGCGCCCCGACCCGGCGACTTATCACGAGCTCACTTCCTGGGTGGAAGGGCAGCTCGACCGCGCCGCCGAGCTGAATCCATACCCGGGACGGCCGGTCATCCACCGTCTCAACCGTTCCGAGTACGCCAACGCGATTCACAGCCTGCTGGCTTTGGATATCGACGCGGCCGCGCTATTGCCGCCGGATGACTCGGCGTACGGCTTCGACAACATTTCTGATGCACTTGGTGTTTCGCCGGCTCTCGAAGAGCATTACCTCTCGGCCGCGTTGAAAATCGGCGCGCTCGCGGTTGGCGACCCGCACGTCACACCGGGTAGCGAGACCTGGCGCATCCGGCAGGATCTTTCCCAGGACCAGCACATCGAAGGACTGCCGCTCGGAACCATCGGCGGCACCGAGGTTCATTACAACTTTCCGCTCGATGGCGAATACACATTGCAGGCCTCGCTGTATCGCACCAACTTGAACATCATGCGCGGTCTCGAAGTCGCGCACCAGGTGGAATTCAGTATCGACGGGCAGCGCGTACTCCATGCCACTATCGGGGGAAAAGAGGATCTGGCGTCGTTGTTTCAGAAGCCGACCGATACGGGCGATGCGGTGGATGCGCGGCTACGAGTGCGCGTTCCCGTGAAGGCGGGCCCGCATACCGTGGTTGCCGCGTTTGTGGAGGACCCCCAGGTTGCGGAGCCCGACCGACTGCAGCCCTTCTTACGCAGCTCAGTGGATAACTTCGATTGGTCGGGCCATCCGCACTTGCAGATGCTGACGATCGCGGGACCATTTGGGGCCACAGGCCCCGGCGATACGCCCAGCCGCCGGCGCATCTTCACGTGCCACCCGGACCGTCCCGCTGCCGAAGAAGGCTGCGCCAAGCAGATCGTCTCCACCTTGGCGCGCCGGGCTTACCGCCAACCAGTCATGGAAGCTGATCTGCGGCCGATCCTGAAATTCTACGAATCCGGACGGAGCAGCGGCGGGTTCGAAGCGGGAATCGAACTGGCGCTCGAACGGATTCTCGCCAGCCCGCGATTTGTGTTTCGCATCGAGCGCGATCCGGCGGGAGTGGCGCCGGGCGCCGTCTATCGCATTAGCGATCTCGACCTGGCATCGCGGCTCTCCTTCTTCCTGTGGAGCAGTATTCCCGACGACGAGCTGCTCAAAGTGGCGGCGCAAGGCAAGCTGAAGAATCCGGCTGCATTCGATCGGGAAGTGGAGCGCATGCTGGCCGACCCGCAATCGGAGGCGCTGGTCACCAACTTTGCCGGCCAGTGGCTGCAGCTTCGCAATCTGCGCAATGTGCAGCCGAACACGGACGACTTCCCGGACTTCGACGACAACCTGCGCCAATCGTTCCGCCGCGAGACGGAGCTGCTTTTCAAAAGCATGATTACCGAAGATCGCAGTGTCCTCGATCTGATGAACGCCGACTACACGTTCGTCAACGAACGGCTGGCGCGGCATTATGGGATCCCCGATATCTATGGCAGCCGTTTCCGCCGCGTAACGATCACGGATGAAGCGCGTAAGGGACTGCTCGGCCAAGGGAGCATTCTGGCGCTGACCTCGCATGCAGAGCGGACGTCGCCCGTGGTGCGGGGCAAGTGGATTTTAGAAAACATTTTGGGAATGCCGGTGCCGCCTCCTCCGCCGGACGTCCCTCCGCTCAAGCCGAATGAGGAAGGGCAGAAACCGCGCACCATGCGCGAGCAGATGGCGGAACACCGTACCAACGCCGTCTGCGCGAGCTGCCACAAGATCATGGACCCGATCGGCTTGGCACTGGAGAATTTCGATGCCGTGGGCGCATGGCGGGCGCAGGATGCGGGCGTGCCCATCGACGCAAGCGGAGAACTGGCGGACGGCACGAAAGTGGATGGCGTGGTGACGTTGCGGAAGGCGATCCTGAGCCGTCCGGAGGTTTTTGTCGGGACGTTTACGGAAAAGCTGCTGACGTATGCGCTGGGCCGCGGGCTGGATTACCACGATATGCCGGCCGTGCGTGCGATTGTTCGCGATGCGGCCAAGGATAATTACCGCTTCTCTCGGATCATTCGCGGTGTGGTGCACAGTACGCCGTTCCAGATGCGGATGGCGGCTCCGAACGCAGGCCAGGAGGCCTGTGCTACTTGTGGCGCGAAGAGTGGTCATAATGGAGACTGAGTCTGATGTTCGTCACTAAGAAGTCGCTGGCTCGCCGGACGCTGTTGCGTGGGATAGGCACGACGCTGGCGCTACCGTTTCTGGATGGGATGATCCCGGCGTTTACGCCGATGGCTAAGGCCGCGGCCCGCCCACGTCTCCGTTTTGGCGCGATCTACTTTCAGAACGGCGCGATCATGCAGGAGTTCA
>DATJAK010000194.1:0-8930 GCA_035516375.1 Bryobacteraceae bacterium | reverse complement strand
CGAACGCGACGAGCTGGTGCGCGTGCCTCGATACGATTTCAACTGGCAACTGGTATATGAACTGAGCCAGCCGCGCCTGCTGCCGAAGGGCACCATTCTGCGCGCCGATGCGCACTTCGATAACTCGCCCAACAACCGGCTCAATCCGGACCCGACCAAGCAAGTCCGATGGGGCGATCAGAGCTGGGAAGAGATGATGGTCGGCTTCTTCGATGTGGCGATTCCGTTGCGAACGGATCCGCGCGACGTGGTCGTGGAGCAGGGGACCGAATGACCCCGGTGCCCGGCAACCGGTTAGGCCCGTACGAAATCGTCGGCCGGCTGGGCGCGGGCGGCATGGGCGAAGTATATCGTGCGCGCGATACGCGTCTGGGGCGCGAAGTGGCGCTTAAGGTGCTTCCACCGGAACTGGCCAACGACGCGGCGCGGCGGGCCCGTTTCGAGCAGGAAGCGCGAGCGGCCGCCGCTCTGAACCACACGAATATCATGGCCGTGTACGACATCGGCAGCGAGGGCGGTGTGGGCTACATGGTCACGGAATTAGTGTCCGGTGAAACGCTGGCCGCAATTCTCGAGCGCGGGCCGCTGCCGATCCGTAAGCTGCTGGATATCGCGGTTCAGATCGCCGAGGGCATGGCTTGCGCGCACGCCGCGCGGATCACGCATCGCGATCTGAAGCCCGCCAACATCATGGTCACCGGGCCCGAAAGCGGCCAGGCGGGGCGCGTGAAGATCTTGGATTTCGGATTGGCGAAGCAAGCCACGCCGGTGGCGGTTTCCGAAGAGACGGTGACGGTGCACCAGACTGAGCCGGGCATGATTCTGGGCACGGTCAACTACATGAGCCCCGAGCAGGCTCGCGGCAAGCCCGCCGACCATCGCTCCGACCAGTTCTCGTTCGGCATCATTCTGTACGAAATGGCGACTGGGAAAAAGCCGTTCGAAAGAGCGGAAACGGTGCAGACCATGTCCGCGATTTTGGCGGAGGAGCCGCTGCCAATTGAGGCCAACATTCCGGCGCCGCTGCGCTGGACCATCGAACGGTGCCTGGCCAAAGATCCGGCCGACCGCTACGATTCCACGCGCGATCTATACCACGAGTTGCGGAGCCTGCGTGACCATCTCTCGGAAGCCTCGGGAATCCAAAAGGCGCAGCCGGAAGGAATCGCGGCCTCGCCCACTCGCCGCCGCGCGCGCTGGCCCATACCGGTTGCCTTCGTGGCGGGCTTGCTGGTGGTGCTGGGGATTGCCCTTGCACTGCGCGGTCCTGAGACTCCCGATCAATCCCTTTACAAGTTCGCGCCGTTTTCGTTCGATCCGGGCGGCAATACGGATCCCGTGTGGGCTCCCGACGGCAAGAGCGTCGCCTACGCCGCGCGACAAACCACCGGGTCGTACCAGGTGTTTCTGCGCGAGCTGGATTCGCCATCGCCCGTGCAGATTACACATACCGCGGAGAATATTTACCCGTCAGCATGGACTCCGGATGGCCAGCGCATCTTCCTGAACAGCGATCGCAAGCCCGAGAGTCTCTGGTCGGTGGCGAAGGTGGGTGGCGAACCGGAGGCCGTGATGGCTCTGCCTCCGAATGTAGCCGCGGGTGCCGTGTCTCCGGATGGGCGCACCGGCGCCGGTTTAATTCTCGGCAAGGATAGGCAAGTGGGCGTCTTTATCAGCTCGCCGCTGGGTTCGCCGATGAAACCGTATTTGCCTGCTCCTTTCACCGGGACGGACCTCTACAACAACCCTAAGATGAGTTTTTCTCCGGACGGGAAATCGATTCTGCTGTTGATCAACCGCCGGGAAGAGCAGGCATGGTTACTGCCGTATCCGCCCAGTTCCGCCGATCCGCCACGCCGCGTTTTGAAGACCCTTCCATCCCTGGGAGGCACGCCCGATTTCTCTTGGATGCCGGACAACAGGCATGTGGTGCTCTCGCTGACGACTGCTTCCGACCGTTCCAGGCAGCTTTGGATGGCGGACACGCATTCGGAGGAGCATTTCGCGTTGACGAGCGGCACCGCTTCGCGTTTAGCGCCTGCAGTTTCGCCCGACGGTCACAAGCTGATTTTCGCGGAGTTGACCGGCAACTACGACATCGTCTCGGTGGATCTGGCGACGGCAACGCCGCATCGGATGATGTCTACGGAGCGCAACCAATATATGCCCTCCTGGGCTGTGAAACAGCCTTTACTCGCGTACGTGACGAATCGGAATGGTCCCAACGAAATCTGGCTACACACCTCGTCCGGACCGGATCGGCCGCTGGTAATGAATTCGGATTTCCCGGCGGATACCACGCAGTCGTTCATGGCGCCGGCTATATCGCCGGACGGCGATCGCGTCATCTTCGCTCGTGTAGAGCGGAATGTCGGCGCGTTGCACCTTTGGATGTCGTCGGTGGCGAGTCGTGCGATGGTTCGTCTGACCAACGATTCGGCACTGGAGGGGCCCGGCGCCTGGTCTCCCGATGGAAACTGGTTCGTTTATGGCCGCCTGATGAATGGGAAGGAACAACTCGTGAAGGTCAAGACTACCGGGCAGGCCGCGCCCGTAGTCGTTCAGGCGGATATCAAGGTCTTCACTGTCCCAGCCTGGTCGCCCACGGGCGAGTGGATTGCCTACGGCGACAATCTGATTTCACCGGATGGTGCGACGAAGCGGTCGATCGGCGATCATCAAACCCCGTACTACATGTTCTCGAGCGATGGCAAGCTTCTATACGGGTTGCGGGCCGAGCAGGATAAGGAGCTGTTGTTTTCTTTTGATATTGCAACTGGAGCGGAGAAGGTCTTGGGCGACCTGGGCCGCGAATTCCGGCCCGGAAACAACGTCAGCCCTTCCATTCGCTTCAGTATGGCGCCGGATGGCAAGAGCTTCGTCTACAGCTCCGGCAATTTCAAACGAAACCTGTGGATGCTGGAAGGGTTCGCGCCCGAGCGAAGTTTCTGGCCGCATTTCCGATGAGCCATCCAACACCGCCCTTCCGCGCCGATCACGTCGGCAGTCTCCTTCGTCCCGCGGAACTCGTGCGTGCGCGTGACGAGCAGCAGCAGGGGCGCCTGAGCAAAGCCGAACTGCGCCGCTTGGAAGACGACGCGATTCGCGGCGCCGTGCGCATGCAGGAAGAGATTGGCTTGCGCGGGATCACCGATGGCGAATTTCGCCGTGGATCCTGGCACATGGACTTCCTCTACCAGATCGGGGGCGTGACCAAGGTTCCGGGCAGCCGCAAGGTCGAGTTTCGCAATGAGCAGGGAACCCTCGAGTTCACGGTAGCCACGCACGCCATCACGGAAAAACTGAAACTTGACCGGTGTATTTTTGGCGAGCACTTCACCTTTCTCCAATCGGTAGCCACGGCCACACCCAAACTGACCATTCCCTCGCCCAACATGATGCACCTGCGGAGCGGCCGCGCGTCCATCGATCCAGCGGTGTATGCCAGCATGGACGAGTTCTGGGATGACCTGGCGCGCGTTTACGTCAAGGAACTCGAGGAGCTTGCCAAACTCGGCTGCTCCTATCTGCAACTCGACGACATTTCGCTGGCTTACCTGGGCGATCCGGCGCAACGCGAGATGATCACCAGGATGGGCGGGGATGGCGAACGGCAGCACCTGCAGAACATCCGCGTCCTGAATGCCGTGCTGGCGCACAAACCCGCCGGTATGACGGTTTGCACCCATATGTGCCGCGGCAACTTCCGGTCGTCCTGGGCCGCTTCGGGCGGCTACGATTTCGTGGCCGAGCCGCTCTTCAGCGAACTGAAGGTGGATGGTTTTTTCCTGGAATACGACGATGCGCGATCGGGCAGTTTCGAGCCGCTGCGCTTCGTCCCCAAGGGCAAGCGCGTGGTGCTGGGCCTGGTGACTACCAAAAAGGGCGCGCTCGAAAAGAAGGACGACTTGAAGCGGCGGATCGACGAGGCGGCCAAACACGTGCCGCTCGATCAGCTTTGCTTAAGCCCACAATGCGGCTTCTCGTCGACGATCGAGGGCAATGCGCTGACGATCGATGAGGAGATGGCCAAGCTGCGGCTGGTGGTGGAGACGGCCCGCGAGGTTTGGGGGGATGCGTAGCTGCTGTAGTGCAGGCCGTCGGTTTTCAGCGGTCTGCGAAATCGGCAGACGACAAAAGGCGATCGTCTGCCCTACGTACCGTTAACTTCGGTACTGTCACTTGCTGGACTTGCTCAACCGTCACACCCGGCGCTACCTCTTCGAGCACCAATCCTTCCCCCGTGACGCGGATCACGGCCAACTCGGTGATGATCGTATCCACTACGTGCACACCGGTGAGCGGCAGCGTGCATTTGTCCAGGATCTTGGGAGCGCCGGACTTGGTGGTGTGCTCCATGGCCACGATCACGCGGCGCGCGCCGGCCACCAGGTCCATGGCGCCTCCCATGCCCTTCACCATTTTTCCCGGCACCATCCAGTTGGCCAGGCTGCCTTCCCGATCTACTTCCATCGCGCCGAGAATGCTGAGGTCGAGGTGGCCCCCGCGGATCATGGCGAATGATTCAGCGCTCGAAAAGAATGCCGCGCCCGGCAGCTCGGTCACGGTTTCCTTGCCGGCGTTGATAAGATCGGCATCCTCCTGGCCGGCGATCGGATAAGGTCCCACTCCCAGCATGCCGTTCTCCGATTGGAAGAATACCTGCATGCCGGGAGGCACATAGTTCGCTACCAGCGTGGGAATGCCGATGCCGAGGTTCACGTAGAAGCCATCGCGTAACTCCTGCGCGACTCGCCGGGCAATGCGTTCGCGCGGATCGATCGGTTTGCCTGCGGTGTTCATGCCTGGGCCGCCCGCACGGTTCGGCGCTCAATTTTCTTTTCGCGGTTCCCGGCCAGCACGATGCGTTTTACATAGACGCCCGGCGTACGCACGTGGTCGGGATCGATTTCCCCCGGTTCCACCAGTTCCTCGATTTCGGCGATCGTGGTGCGCGCCGCGGCCGCCATCATGGGGTTGAAATTCTGGGCCGTCTTGCGGTAGACGAGGTTGCCCAAGCGGTCGCCGCGCCATGCCTTGACTAGCGCGAAATCGGCCGTGAGTGCCCGCTCGAGCAGGTAGCTGCGGCCGTCGAATTCGCGTGTCTCTTTGCCCTCGGCGACAACAGTCCCTACACCTGCAGGCGTATAGAAGGCGGGAATGCCCGCCCCGCCGGCACGGATGCGCTCCGCGAACGTGCCCTGTGGCACCAGCGTCAGATCGAGCTTGCCCGCGAGGATCAACGATTCCAGAAGTTGGTTTTCGCCCACGTAGGTGCCGATATGCGAGGCAATCATGCCGGCCTCGAGCAGCAGCCCCACACCGTACCCGTCGACGCCGACATTGTTGCTGATGGTGTGCAGGCCCTTGACGCCGGTTTGCACCAGTGCTTCGATCAGCGCATCGGGAACGCCGCACAATCCAAAGCCCCCGATCATCACGGTCGATCCGGCGGTGATATCGGCCACGGCCTGATCCGCGCTCGAAGCCAGCTTATTCATAGATCAGAGCTGGATCTTCGAGAAGAGATAACTTCCCGTGCTCAGTAAGACTGCGGCGACGACGGTCAATACGGCCAGGTCGAGCGGGATTCCGAAGTGCCCCACGCCTATCAATGCGCTACGCAGACCGTCCACGCCGTACGAGAGCGGATCGATACTGGCAATGAAGTTGAGTAGCCGCGGCAGGCCGGCCAACGGGAACAGCGCTCCCGACAGAAAGAAGATGGGCATCACCAGAAAATTCATCACCAGCTGGAAGCCCTGGAAATCGGAAAGCACCGAAGCGATGGCGGTTCCCAGCGCCGTGAACATAATCGCGACCAGCGCCATGAACACGATGGCCACTGGAATCGCCTGAAAATTAGTTACGCGAAAACCGGCGGCGAGACAGATCAACACCACGATGAGTCCTTGGATCATGGCTACCGTGGCGCCGCCCAACGTGCGCCCAATCATGATCAGAATGCGCGGCACCGGAGCCACGAGCGTCTCTTTCAAGAACCCGAACTGGCGGTCCCAGATCAACTCGATTCCGGAAAAGATCGCGGTAAACAGAATGGTCATGCCGATAACGCCCGGCGCAAGGAACTGAATGTAGTTGCCTTGTCCGGCCCTCTGGAAAATCGGCCCGAAGCCGAAGCCCAAAGCGACCAGGAACAGCAACGGCTGGCCGAGCGAAGCGATGATGCGGGGTCTCGACCGCGCATAGCGTTTCAATTGCCGCAACCAAAGAATGTAAATCGCGCTCATCCTCTCCCCCTGCTTCGGAACATTCTGGCCATGTTGCGCATCTGATCCAGGCCGGTTGCTTCCTCGGTGCGAATGGTAGATCCCGTGAGCTTCAGGAAAGCCTGTTCCAGACTATCAGCGCCCGTCTGCTCTTTGAGTTGTTGCGCCGAACCCTGCGCCACAATCTTGCCGTGATCGATGATGGCGATGCGGTGCGCCACGCGTTCGGCCTCTTCCATGTAGTGCGTGGTCATAAACACCGTGACGCGCTCCTCTTCATTCAGTTTCTTCACGTGCGTCCAGAGCTGGTTCCGGGTCTGCGGATCGAGGCCCAGCGTGGGCTCGTCCAGAAACACGATCCGCGGCGTGTGGAGCAGCCCGCGCGCGATCTCCAGGCGGCGCTTCATGCCTCCCGAAAACTGCTTCACCGGATCGTTGCGCCGGTCCCACAACTCGAACAGCGTGAGCAATGCTTCGATTCTCTCGGCGCGTACCTTGCGCGGCACCTTGTAGAGCACGCCGTGAAAATCCATGTTCTCGTAGGCGGTCAGTTCGTCATCGAGGCTCGGATCCTGAAACACGATCCCGAACCGCTTGCGCGCTTCGTGGTGTTCCGCGCTGGGATCGAGGCCATCGAGCGCCACCGACCCGCTGGTGGGCTTTAACAGCGTAGTCAGGATCTTGATCGTGGTCGTCTTGCCGGCCCCATTTGGCCCCAGAAAGGCGAAGATCTCGCCCTCCTCAACCTTGAACGAGATGTCGGATACGGCCGTGAAGTCGCCGTACTTCTTCACCAGATTGCGCACTTCGATCATGGAATGTGGCGCTCCTTTGTCACCCTAATCCGCCGTACGCTCCGGAACCGGTTTGGCACGCAGCGTGATCTTCCCCATCAGTTCCAGGAAGATTTCGCGCTCCCCCGGACTGAGCGCCGCCAGCCAACTGCGCGCCACCCCCTGGCGCTTGCTGCGAAACGCGGCTTGCAGTTTCCGTCCATGGTCGCTCATTTCCACTTCCACCACGCGCCGGTCCTCATCGCGGCGGTTGCGAACCACCAAAACCTTGTTCACCAGCCGGTCCACCGTATGGGTTGCGGTACTCAGCGGAACCCCCAGCGCTTCTGCAAAATCGCTCATGATCATGCGCCCGCTCGAGCCCAACAGGATGAGGGCGCGAATCTCCTCCCGCGAACAGTCGAGCGCCGGTTCCACCGGTTGGCGCGGCAGCACCAGCCGCTGAAACAGAGCATCCAGATAACCAAGCAGCTGGCCGGACTGCTGTTCGAGCGAAGGTGTTTCTCGCGGCGAACGCCCGCGCTCGGCTATGCTTCGTTTTTGCAATATTTGCATTATGGAAGGAACTTCAGCGCGGTGTCAAGTAGTAACTCCCGTGGGACAGGCCGTCGTAGTTTGCGGCCTGTCGTCTTCGCCAGACACGCAGACGACAAAAAACGATCGTCTGCGCCACGCTTGTTAAAATCGAATCAATCCATGCCCACACAGGCCCGAACTTCCGGCGCGCGGCGCTTCTTTTCGCGGCATGGCACGCTTGCCCAGTGGCACCCGAACTACGAATTTCGTCCGGGCCAAGGCGAAATGGCCGAGGCCGTGGAATCCGCGCTGGCCGATAAGCGGCACCTGATCGTCGAGGCCGGCACCGGTACCGGTAAAACCCTGGCGTACCTCGTCCCCGCGCTGCAATCGGGCAAGCGCATCATCGTTTCCACCGGCACCAAGAATCTGCAAGAGCAGCTCTTCTTCAAAGACGTTCCCTTCCTCCAGCAGCACTTCCCGCGGCCTCTCAAGATTTGCTACATGAAAGGCCGTAACAATTACGCCTGCCGCCAAAAAATTTACGACGCCGAAAAAGAGCCGATGTTGACCGGCCTCGAAGAGCTGGCCGATTTCGAGATCATCCGCGAATGGGAGAAGACCACCGAATTTGGCGACCGCGCCGAGCTCAAGACGCTGCCCGAAGCGAGCACTGTTTGGGGCAAGGTGGATGCCCGCGCCGATCTATGTTCCGGCCAGAAGTGTCCCAGCTTCGAGCGCTGCTTCCTCACCGCCATGCACCAGCGCGCGGCCGAAAGCGACATCATTATCGTCAACCACCATCTATTCTTTGCGGACCTCGCGCTCAAAGACGACAACTACGAAGGCGGAATCCTGCCCGACTACCATGCTGTGGTGTTCGATGAAGCCCACGAAATCGAAGACGTGGCCGGTCAATATTTCGGCGTCTCCGTCAGCAACTACCGGTTTCAAGAGTTGCGACGCGATCTTTCGGCAGTCGCGCGCCTGAAGAAATTCGGAACACCGGAGCTCGATCGCGTTCTCGAGCGCTTGGACGAATTGTCCACCCAGTTCTTCGCGCTATTCGGCGAGAGCGATGGCCGCGGACCGTTTCAAGCCCGCGAGGCCTTTCGCGAGTCGCACGAAGATGTCTATCGCGATGTGCTGGCCGTTCTCGACCTGATCGGCTCGCATTTGAAGCTGCTTCACAATCCGCCCGAAGAGATCATTCCGCTGTTTCGCCGTAGCCAGCAGCTGGCGGAGGCCCTGCGCTTCATCATCGAGAAGGACGACGAAAGCTACGTCTTCTGGATCGAAAAGCGCGGGCGCGGATGCTTTCTGCAAGCCACGCCCATCGATGTTTCTCAGATCCTCTCGGGTCGCCTGTTCGACAAAGTAGAAACGGTGA
>DATJAK010000193.1:0-6235 GCA_035516375.1 Bryobacteraceae bacterium | reverse complement strand
GGCGCGCAGCACGCGAGCGAGATGGCGGGCGTCATCGCCGGTGAGTTCGGCGTGGTCGCCCTGGATGCGATCGACGAAGAAGCGGCGGCGTGCCAAGAGCCATCGTAGGCCGCGAGTGCGCGCGAATCAACGCTGCCAGGGCCAACCCTTGCAATCCCGACGGGCCTTCATCCGTGTCTAACACACCAAAGACAGCTAACCGCCGAGACGCCGAGAAATGCATCTTGTTGTGACTCTCGCGGATGTCAGCCGTCTGCACCTGCCGGTGAAGTACCAACGGCATAGCCTCCTATCACCTTCGCCATCAGCATGGCTTCCTGCGCCGGCTCGGAGCCAACGGACCCTTCGTTTGGCTTACCTGGCGTCTCGGCGTCTCACAAGTGAAAAGATTATCGACGGATTACGGACCAAAGGTAGCGACGCGGAAAGCAGAGAAGGCCGCGTCATGCGACCGCTCTGGTCGTGTATACTTTTTGCGGCCGGGCGATTAGCGTGGCGCAGACCTTAAGCCATTACGAACTGCTCGAGGAGATCGGCCGGGGCGGCATGGGAGTCGTTTACCGGGCGCGAGACACGCGCCTGGACCGCCTGGTTGCGATCAAAGTCCTGCCGCCAGAAAAAGTCTCAGATGCGGATCGCAAGCGCCGCTTCGTTCAGGAGGCGAAGGCGGCTTCCGCACTCAATCATCCCAATATCGTAACCATTCACGAAATCGACGAGGCAGACGGCGTCGATTTCATTGTGATGGAGTATGTTGAAGGCGCTCCACTGCACGAGCGGATCGGACGGCACGGCCTGCCGGTGGCTCAAGTCTTGTCCTGGGCTGTGCAGATTGCGGATGCGCTCTCGGCGGCACACGCCGCCGGCATCGTGCATCGCGACATCAAGCCCGGCAATATCGTGGTGACAACGGCAGGCCACGTGAAGGTCCTGGACTTCGGCCTGGCCAAACTGGCCGAGCGCCGGGGACCGGAAGACGAGACGGTCACGGCGGAAGCCGCTACACGGGCCGGAACGATGGTCGGCACGGTGGCCTACGCGTCACCCGAGCAGATCGAAGGCAAACCGGTGGACGCGCGATCGGATGTGTTTTCCTTCGGCGTCGTGCTTTACGAGATGTTGACGGGCCTACGCCCTTTCCAGGGCGAGTCGCGGCTTTCTACCGCCGCCGCCGTGCTGCGGGATACCCCTCAGCCGGTCTCGGCGGTGCGGCCGGACGTTCCCGCGGACACACGCCGGATTCTGGAACGCTGCCTGGCGAAGCAGCCGGAAGCGCGCTACGCATCGGGAAGCGGATTGCGTGACGCCCTGGAGGAGGCCCAGGCACGCCTGGCTGCGCGCTCGACGGGGATCCGGGCCACATTGCAGCGCCCCCAAATGGCGGTGGCCGTCCTATTGCTGGTGATCGCAGTCTCCGGCGGTATCGCCCGGTTTGCCTGGAGGAACTCCCGGACGAGATGGGCGCGCAATGAAGCGCTGCCCTCGGCCCTTCGCCTGTCGGAACAGATGCGCAGCCACGGCGCCTGGCGCATGGTCCGCGAAGCCGAGCGTTACATCCCGGATGATCCCCAACTGCGCCAGTTGGCCGCTTCGGTTGCGATTTCAGTGACGATACGCACGGCTCCGCCGGACGCCGAGGTGTTTGTCAGAGACTACAGCGATCCCGCAGACGCGTGGGAGTCTTTGGGCCGAACCCCTTTGAATCACGTGAAGATCCCAAGCGGTTTTCTGCGCTGGAGAATCACGAAGCAAGGATTCCAGACGCTCGAAGCCGCCGATTTCCACGAGCTTGGCGATGTGCTGCAATTCCGTCTGGAGAAGCCCGATTCCGCTCCGGCAGGCATGCTGCGGGTGCCCGCAGACGCTTACCAACTGGGCGGCGCGCGTCCCATCGATTTGCCGGAACACTGGATCGATAAGTACGAAGTCACCAACCGGCAATTCAAGGAGTTTGTCGCGCAGGGCGGCTATGCGCGCCGCGAGTACTGGAAAGAGCCGTTTCTCGATAACGGGCGCACGGTCCCGTGGGAACAGGCCATGCCCCGGTTCCGCGATGCCACCGGACGCCCGGGGCCTGCCACCTGGGAACTGGGCACCTTCCCCGAGGGACAAGCCGATTTTCCGGTGGCGGGCGTAAGTTGGTACGAGGCCGCTGCCTACGCGGAATTCGCGGGAAAATCGTTGCCCACGGTTTATCATTGGTTCCACGCAGCCGCCACGGGCATCTTCTCAGACATACTGCGGTTCAGCAATTTCGACCGCAAGGGCTTGGCGCGCGGAGGCGCCTATCAGGGACTAGGACGTTACGGCACCTACGACATGGCCGGCAATGTCAAAGAGTGGTGCTGGAACGAGGTCGACGGAGAACGCTACCTGCTTGGCGGGGCCTGGAGCGAGCCGAGCTACATGTTCACGGAATTCGACGCCCGGAGGCCGTTTGACCGGTCGCCCACCAACGGCTTCCGTTGCGTGAAGTACGAGGGCTCCATACCGGCGGCGGCCACCGGTCCGATCCCGCATCCGTACCGCGACTACGCCAAGGAAAAGCCGGTCAGCGATGCGGTGTTCGAGACGCTCCGCAGCATTTACTCTTATGACAAGGGACCTCTGGACGCTCATGTCGAGTTTGCGGACGACTCTCACCCGCATTGGCGTCAGGAAAAGATCACCTTCAGGACGGCTTACGGAAGCGAGCGCATGGCGGCCTACCTGTTTCTCCCCAAAAACGCCGCGCCGCCCTATGAGACGGTGGTCTACCACCCGGGTGGCGATGCGCTGGAACTGCGATCCAGCGACAACCTGGGCTCGGGGGTGATTTTCTTTGAATTCGTCATTCGCAGCGGGAGGGCGGTTCTATTCCCCGTGTATCAAGGATCTTTCGAACGGCACATCGACTCGAGCGGACCGAACGCGCAGCGCGACATGTCGATCCAGGGAGTGAAGGATGCCGCGCGATCCGTGGATTACCTGGAAACCAGGCCGGATATTGACCGCCAGCGCATCGCCTTTTACGGATTGAGCTGGGGGGCCAACCGGGGAGCCCGAATCTGCGCCATGGAAAGCCGATTCAAGACCTGCGTGCTGCTGGCGGGCGGTCTTGCCGCCGGCCCGCTACCGCCTGAAGTGGACTCGCTCAACTTCGCGCCCCGTGCGCACCAGCCATTGCTGATGCTGAATGGCCGATACGATTTCGACCAATCATCGGAAATGCAGGCGAAACCGATGCTCCGGCTCTGGGGCGCGCCCGATACGGACAAGAAGCTGGTCATCTACGAGGCGGGCCATGTTCCGGCAGATCTGCACGACATCATCCGCGAGATTCTGGACTGGCTGGACCGCTATCTGGGGCCTGTGAGGACTATCGGATAACGCCTACTGTTCGCCAGTCCTAGCCGTACCGATACTTCGAATCGCGGCGTACTCCAAATACTCCTGAATTGCGGTGGTTTTTTCCAAATCCGCCATTTCGGCATCCAAAATCCGCCTCTCCATGGCCGAGCCGAGGCTCGACAGGCCGGTTTCGGCGCGACGGCGATCGATCATCGTGAGGATGGCCTCTACGGTGGTGAGACGAGTCTTCAGGCGATCGGAAATCATGGCTCCGGTTTTCGTAGATGGTCAGCGGAGCACTTCTTAATCCAAAGTTAACAACGCCGCAAGGGCTCTGTAATCACGGAAATGGGCCATTGCCTTACACTGTGGGATACCTAACGTGTCAGATCCAGAGAAAGGATTTGGGAATAAGTCCGATGAGGCCGCAGCGGCCGGATGGTAGCACGACTAGCACCTTCCACAGGAAGCTCCAGAGCTCCCCTGAGGCGGCAAGGCGCCCTTGTGTCAGGACGATGCTCCCCCCTCGCGTCGAGTTTGCGGATTATAGCTGGTCCCGGTTTCAATAGAAAGATCTAATGAGCCCCATAAATGTAAACTCATAAGCCGGGTAGAAAATTCACGAATAATCCATGCCCTTTTCAAATTTCCTTCCCCGGTGTTGTCGGAGACCGCGAGGCCATGCATGCCCGGAAGCAGCAGAACTGCGGGCGAGCGAAACGGCCAAGCAGATCAAGAGTCTGAGAGGGCCGTGCACCATGCGGGAAGCGGACGGTGGGCTACGAGAGGAAACGCCGCGGCACAAAGGCGGCATGGCATCATTTCACGACTTATCTACTAGAGTTAAATTTGAAATCGTGTATGATTTATACCACTTCCAAAAAATTCGCATTGTTTGCGAAATTTCTAACTACGGGCCTTGGTGCGACCGCCAGGCTCGCGGCGTCAAGTGGCACATAAGAAAGCGTTCAACCAGCGGGATCCCTTTGGCGAAGGAATTGCGTTACATTGCGCACAATTTTACGGATCTAACTTTTGCGTAGTATTTGAACCCTGCTGTTTGGGGATAATTTCGGAGGATCAGTGGGCCACTGCGGACGCGTGTCATCGATTTCAGGTATTCACCCGGTATCTAAGCTGGTTACGGGACTCTTTCATAAGTTTTACTTCAAGACTTTGTTCTTCCTGGGTGCTTGCCTGGCGTTCTGCGCCATAAACGCGCAAGCGTATCCCGTCAACTTCATGGTCACGGGTACGTTCGGCAGCATCATCAGCGGCACAGACCCGTTGGCACTTTCGGGCACGCCGTTCAGCATGACCGGGTCGATTGACTCGACGGCTCCGACGCCGTATACGATTCCGAGCCTCTCGCTGACCGTCGGCTCGGGAGCCACTAAGATCACTGTGACGCTGACAAACGTGCCTCTGACCCTGACCCCGGGCACCCCCGGTACGATCGTCATCTCGGCGAGCGTGATCGGGCAGCCGTTTACCGCGACCGTCAAGGTATCTCCCGGCTTCCCGTCTTCGACGCCTGCGGCGTTTGGATCGGAGTCTATGACCACGGGCAGCCAGGTTGCGTACGGCAGCGGAACCGGCGCGACCACGCTGAGTATATCGGGCACGGTGAATGCCGGAACGACAGCGCCGGTCATCAGCGGCAGTCCGACCACGTTCAATTTCACGGCCGTAGCCGGAGGAGCCAGCCAGGGCCAACCGCTCACGATCAGCTCGTCGGGGGCAGCCGAACCTTTTACGCTAACCGTTAACCCGGCGAATACTTCGTGGCTCTCCGTAAGCTCGACTTCGGGGACCACCGGCGGGTCGCCGGTCAACGTGCAGGTAACACCAGGGTCACTTTCGGTTGGGCTTCACACCGGCAAGATCACGCTCGCTTCCACGGGGGGTCCCGTATCGCAGCCCACGATCAACGTGAACCTGACGATCACGGCAGCGGCTCCCACGATTACGCCCAGCCCGACGTCCCTGACTTTCAACTACCAAATCGGCGGCACGGCGCCGTCCGGGCAGTCGATCAGCCTGAACTCAAGCGGCAGCAGTGTAGCCTACTCCGTGGTAACGGCGGGGGCGCCTTCCTGGCTGTCGATTCCAAGCGGCGGGAGCGGCAATACGCCCGGGCCGATCAGCGTGGGCATCAACACTTCCGGCCTGACGGCGCAAACCTATAACTACACCCTCGTGATCAACCTGACGGGTGCGTCGACTGCTTCGGTCAGCGTGCCGATCACGCTGAACGTGACTGCGCCGCCTCCCACGATCACACCCAGCCCGACGTCCCTCACATTCAACTACCAAATCGGCGGCACGGCGCCGTCCGCGCAGCCGATCAGCCTGAACGACGGCGGAACGCACGTCGCCTATTCGGTGGTGACGGCGGGAGCGCCGTCCTGGCTGTCGATTGCCAGCGGCGGCAGCGGCAACACGCCCGGGCCGGTGAGTGTGGGCATCAATACCTCGAGCCTGACCACCCCTGGGCCGCAGAACTACACCCTGGTAATCAACCTGACGGGCGCGTCCAGCCCTTCGGTGAGCGTACCGATCACCGTCAACGTCAGCTCGCTGCCCTCGGTCACGCCCAACCCGGCGTCGCTCACGTTCAACTATCAAATCGGAGGCTCGGCTCCGGCCGCGCAGCCGATCAACCTGAACGACGGCGGAACGCACGTCGCCTATTCGGTGGTGACGGCGGGAGCGCCATCGTGGCTTTCCATCAGCGGCGGCAGCGGCAACACGCCGGGGCCGATCAATGTCGGTATCAACACTACCGGCCTCAGCAAGGGAACTCAAAACTACACAATCACGATTAACCTGACCGGAGCGTCAACCCCGTCCGTCAGCGTGCCGGTAACGCTAAACGTCACTGAGAAGCCCTCGATCACCCCAA
>DATJAK010000192.1:0-10447 GCA_035516375.1 Bryobacteraceae bacterium | reverse complement strand
GGATATATCGCGCGATGCGATCCTTCGTCGAACCGCTAGGATTGAGGAACTCTAGTTTGCACCAGATCACAGGCGCCTTGGCTGTCAGTTGAATGGGCACCAGCGGCGTCATCGGCATGTCGGCCGGATATCGGTTCAGGGCAGGAACGATATTGGCTATGTTGAACGCTTCCATGGGCTTCTCCACGGCTGTACTGGCAGAGGCAGCGACTGCCGGCCGGGTTTACGATGCAGGTACGCCTCTATCGACAAGCCGCGATCTTCAGTGTTTTCTACACGCCTACTGTAACAGGTATACCTACCGTTTAGTCGTGAATCTGAATCAGCCCATTATGGGCCAGATGTTGTTCTTTGGAGGCCACTATTTCCCCAAAAACCTCCCGCAGCCTCAACAGTCCAAGCCGATCGGCCATGCGGAAACGCCGCCGGTAATGCGTCAGCATCCTTCGTACCGTACCCGGATATAAAGCAATGGTTCTGGAAGCAGGAAGCCAGTGCCGTATCGGGTGCCGGGGAATAATGGGCACGCCTCCCAACGCAAGAACTTCAGCGGCGAGTGCCGTAGCGTTCTTCAGAGCGGCGGCTGCGCACACGGCAATTTGCCGACGCACTACGGGATAATCCTTCCCCGAAAGGCAAGTTGCCTTGCGCATGCAGGCATCAGCCGTCTGAAATTCACGCAGAATATCTCCGTTGAGCAGTTCGACGATGCGCCTGATTGCACTATCCTGGTATGGCTTCATCGCTAATGCGCCTCAAAACCCATTCGGTTGCTTGCTGGGGGCGATGGTCGTCGATTCCCTTGATGCAGACATCAAAGCCCTCCATTCTGCTTTGGCCCGAAGACTGGAGTCGGATCTCAACCGAGCCAGTATCCGGGGTTACACCGGGGAGGTATAGCACCTCCGATATTTTGCCTTCCAGCCAGCCCGGCAAGCATAGATGTATCTTACACCTACGATGACATAACGCTCATTAGCTGGCAAGGGGAAGAAAACGTGGAATTCTTTGCCGATTGTGTTCCAACGCTGTGCCGATGGCGAATTCCTATTTCCGAGCTGGCCGGGCGGTTATGCGCGGCGTGAGGTCCTTCCGCGCTTGTCCAACCTCCAGAAACTCCCCGACGAACAGGATGTGTCTGTTTACAGGGAGGCTCCGGTAATTGACCTCATCAAGAAAACGTGAGACAGTGCTCCGCACCACCTTTTGGTTGGCCAGATCGCCAGCGTCGCATACCACGGCCACCGGCGTATCGCCCGGGTAGAAGCGCTTCAACTGCGCGAAAAGGGACGGGTAATCGAGGTTCATCGTGTAGAAGACCATGGTGCTTCCGGCCACCATCAGTTTCTCGTTAACGTCCGCGCGGCCCGGCCAGTCGCCCATTGTCAGGATGACGGCGTTTGTGTCGTAACCGTAGGGCGGGCTCATTTTTAGGCGCCTCCGACTATTTAGTGGCTTCGGGGGCCAGGTCGAGGCCGCCACAGTGGAAGTAGATGGCGTGCACGAAGTTGCGCCTGTTCCGAAAGCCCCGCGCCGTGTACTTCACCCACTGGATCTTGGCGTTGATGGACTCGCTGGCCGCGTTGGTGATCCGATGCCGCGAGTATGTGATGATGTTCTCGAAACGACGCTTCAGCATCCGTCCCACTTCGATCATCGGTTGTAGACGGCTCCGCGCCGCCCAGTTGTGCCACCAACGAAAATGCTCCCTCGCCGGCCGTTCGTAAACGTAGCCATACAGCGCCATGGCGGTCTCTTTCAGCACCCAAGCCCGCGCCGTCTTCAGTCCGCTCTTTCTTAGTTCGGCGAACTCTCGCCGGTCTTTCGGTTCCATGGCTGCCGGGTTCCTGAGCCAGTCGTAGCGCGTCCCCGTCAGACGGTCATCGCCAGCCGCTCGCAGAGTCTTGTTCTCCTTCCGCCGCACTCGGTCTACAGCTTCCCCCAGATGCTGCGCCACGTGAAACTTGTCGAAGACGATCTTGCCGTCGGCTTCCGGCAGATGTTCCCGGACCGAAGCAATGTAGGGATCCCACATGTCCATTGCCACCGCTTCGATCCCCGCGATCTGCTCTGCCGTCAGCGTCTCCCAGAACCCATCCAGGCTGCTTTGCCGCCGCTCCTCCGCCACGTAGAGCACCCGACCCCGCACCACATCATTCACCAGGGTCAGGTAGCTCTGCCCTTTCCGGAACGCTTTCTCATCGATGCCGATCTGGTTGACCGTTTCCGCCTTCCGCCGTCCCAACCCGCCGCTGGACGGCGCGTTCCATAATGCCGTGGATCTGGTCCCAACTCAGTCCCAGTTGCCCGGCCACGGCCTTCTGGCTGGCCTCCTTCAACCACTCAATCGCCAGCGCTTCGAACAGGGCTGTGAACCGGCTGGACGGCTCCGCGGCGAACTCGTCCCGCCATGGCGCCACTCGCAAGGCACTGGTTGAAGCGCTGCCGGTCCAGGGTGAGTTCGGCTGCATCGCGTTCCAGGCCCTCGATACCCAGATCGTATTGCCGGGAGTAGATCTTCTCAACCATCTCCCAGAACTTGCCCTGTTCAGCGGCGCATTCGGAAGCCTCCGCTGCTCTCTGAGCCAGAGGATGAATGCGCTCGAGCGGGAACTGCCGGAAGATGAAACGGATCTGGCGCGCGTACTGAGTCCGTATGCCGCCCGCCGCGGCTTCTCCCCGGCCGCAGACGGGACATTCAAAGTCCCCGAATTCTACAACGGTCAGCGGCGCCTGGAGATTCCCTGCTTCGTGGACACCGGGGCGCACCAGACGTTCGGTCAAATTTGCCGATGCGGCTTGGGGTGCCGGTGGGGCAAGTTCGCTGTGCCGGGCTAGCAAATAGAACGCCGGAACGCCTGCCAGCAGGCCCGTCACGCACACGGCAAAGAGACTCCGCAGCCCGATGATCTGCGTTGCCGGTTCCGGCTCCGGTTCGGTGCGAGCCACGTTCACGAGGGCAAGAGCGAACAGCGCGGTCATCACCACGCCGGAGGTCACGCACCACGCGCAATAGGCATGGATCACGAAGGCTTGCAGATACTCCAGACAAAGAGAGAATACGAAGCCAAAGCCGGTCATGCCCGCCAAGGCGTACCGCAACCACCTCGCGATGAGACCGGAAAACAGCGATTCGGCGATGATGACTATTGCCAGCAGCGAATACCCGAGCACGCCGAACAACAGCGTCGAGACGCCCCACAGAGTGGAGTAGGCGCTGGCGCGTACCGCGTCACAACCCGTCCCGATGCAAACCATCGGGCGCGATGGGGACGTGTAGGTATAGAGCAGGCAAAGCGAATCGAAAAGCCCGAGCAGGCTCAACGCCAGTGTTATCGATCTGCGCATAAACGACATTCCCCTTAGCGATCTCGCGCCGGTCGATGCGAAAGCCAAAGGGCCGCGGCACGCCGGCGCGGCGGAATGCGGCAAGTGCCACCGCGGACGCATGCTCGGCGACCAGTGGAGCATCTGGAAGATGAGCGCGCACGCGGACGCATGGGCCGTGCTGGCAAGCGCCAAAGGGAAGGAACTTGCAGCAGCCAAGGGCATCGCCGACCCGCAGCATAGCCTGGATTGCCTGAAGTGCCATACCACTTCACGGAACGGCGCGCGCCTCGCCAGCTTCGCTCCCGATGAAGGCGTGGGCTGCGAAGGATGCCACGGACCGGGGAGCGACTACATGCCTGAAGCGATCATGCGCGATCCTCGTTCGGCGATGGCCGCGGGCTTGCGGACGCCCACGCGGGAAGACTGCGTGACGTGCCACCAGGAAAACAGCTTCGATTTCGATGCGGCGATGAAGAAGATCGCGCATCCTACTAAGCCTCCCAAGGCTGCCCAGGACCCGCGATACAAAACGCCGCTGCGCATGGCCCTGCGGCCCGATGGGCGTGAGATCTACGTCACCTGTGAAGCTTCCGATACCGTGATCGTCGTCGATCCCGCCGCCCGCGCGAAAATCGCGGAAATCGCCGTTGGCGGCAATCCCACCGGCGTGGCATTCACTCCCGACGGCCAGCGAGTATTCGTGACCGATCGCCTGGATGACACGGTCTCGGTAATCGACACGGCAACGCGAAAGGTAATCGCGACGATGAAGACCGGCAACGAGCCGCACGGCGTGCTGGCCGGCCCCGCCGGCAGACTGCTCTACGTGCTGAATACTTCTTCGAACGACATCTCGGTATTCGACATCGCATCGTTGAAATGGGCCAAGAATCTGAGCGCCGGCAACGGGCCGTGGTCGCTTGCCATGTCGCCCGACGCGCAGCAGATTCTGGTCACTAACATGAAATCGAAATTCGCTCCGCTGCGGCAGCCGTTCGAATCCGAGGTGACCGAGATCGAAACCGGGCACGGCACGGTTGAGGATCGCGTGAACGTACCGGGTGCGAACCTGATGATGGGAGTGGCTTGGCATCCCAGCGGCAAATTCGCCCTGGCAACACTCAATCGCACCAAAAGCACCGTTCCCATGACGCGCCTCATGCAAGGCTGGACCATCACCAACGGCCTCGCGGTGGTCTGGCGCGACAGCGGCGTCGACGAGGTCTTGGTCGACGAACCGGCCATGGGTTTTGCCGATGCCACCGATATCGCCTGCACTCCGGACGGGAAGTACGCGTTGGTCACCAGCGCCGGCACCGACCGGGTGGCGGTAGTCGACATCGCGAAACTGCTGGCGCTCATCCACCGGCTGCCCGATTACGAACGCCGGCACGTACTGCCGAATCACCTGGGCTATCCGACCGAGTTCATCGTCAAATACATCCCCACCGGCAAAAACCCGCGCGGAATCCTGGTGATGCCTGACAATCGGCATGCTTTCGTGGCGAACTCGCTCGACGACACGTTGGGAGTCATCGATCTCACAAGGATGGAGATGACGGCCACCGTCGATCTGGGAGGCCCGAAGACCATCACAAAACAGCGCTGGGGCGAGCAGCTCTTCCATAATGCCTTCGTCACGTTCCACCGCCAGTTCTCCTGCAACTCCTGCCATCCCGATGGGCATGTGGACGGCATGACGTACGATATCGAGGCCGACGGAATCGGAATCGAGCCGGTGGACAACCAGACCCTGCGCGGAATCCTCGATACCGCCCCGTTCAAATGGGAAGGCACAAATCCCAGCCTGTCGCGCCAGTGCGGCGCCCGCCTGGCGGTGTTCTTCATGCGGTTGGCGCCCTTCACGCCCGAACAACTGGCCGCGGTGGACTACTACGTCACAACCATTCCGCGGCCGCCCAACAGATTCCGCCCATTGGGCGCTACCCTGACCCCGGCGCAGCGAAGGGGCAAGGAAATCTTCGAACGCGACACCACCAACGACGGTCGTACTATCCCCGCGAACGATCGCTGCATCACGTGCCATTTCCCTCCTTACTACACCGACCGAAAGCGGCACGACGTGGGAACGAAAATGGCGTTCGACCGCACCGTAAACTTCGACGTGCCGCACCTGAACAACATCTATGACTCAGCCCCCTACCTGCACAACGGCATGGCCGCCACGCTGGAAGAGATCTGGACCGTTTATAACCCCGACGACAAGCATGGCGTCACCAACGACATGACGAAGGATCAACTCAACGATCTGATCGAGTTTCTCAAAACGCTATGAGGCGAGGAGGAAGAATGAGGATTCTGGCTTCGATGAGTCTCGCAGCCGTCCTGTGCGGATTGCTTCCGGCAGCGGACGCCCCGAAACTGCCCTACGTTTACACGAAATGGAGGCAATTCACCGTTGCCGATGGCCTCCCGAACGACCACATCTTTGCGGTGAAGGCCGATGGACCTCGTGTCTGGATCGGCACCGAAGATGGCCTTGCGATGCTCGACAAGCGCACCGGTAAGATCAAGAGCTGGACCGAAAAGGACGGCCTGCCGTGGCGCGTGATCACGGCCATCGATGTGGACAGTAAGACCGGCGATGTCTGGCTGGGGTTGTTCGGCGGCGGTTTGGCGCGCTTCAGCGGCGGACGCTTCGAACACTGGCACCAGTTGAACAGCGGCCTCGTGAACGACGTAGTGTACGGTGTCGCCGTGCAGGACGAATATGTCTGGGCGGCGACAACAGCGGGCGCCAGCCGGTTCAATACCGTGACCGGCGAGTGGACCATCTTCACAGAGAAGAACTCCCCCATGGAGGAGATCTGGAACTACAACGTGGCGGTTGGCAAAGGCAAGGTTTACCTCGCGGTGTGGGGAAGCGGCATGCTCGAGTATGACATCGCTACCGGCCGCTGGAAAGACTACCTCGATCCCGATGGCGAGATGGAAATCGATCTCTACCGCGACGACGGCATCATCCACGTCATCGTCACAGCGGCCAGTCCGGCGGATGACGCGGTGTGGATCTCCACATACTTCGGCGCGTGCCGGTACGATGGCAGGCATTGGCGCGGCTACTACAACCAGGACTCCGGTCTGGCCAGCGACTTCATCAACAACGCCAAGGGGCGCAGCGCGGATGAGGCCTGGTTTGCCACCGACAAGGGCGCGAGCGCGATTACCGATTTCAAGACGAACACGTGGGTGACCTACACCAGCGACGCCCAGGGCAAGGCAGGGAAAGCGGTGATCATGCGCGATCGCGATGTGATCGAGGCCGTCGATCTGCCCCTCAGCATTCCCAACAACTTCATCATCAATTACGACATCGACGGCAACGACGTGTGGGTTGCGACCGCCAAAGGCCTCGGCTGGGGGATTGGGGACGGGTATTATCCCGGGCTCAGGGAACGGCCCAACACCGTTACTCAGGCCACTGCGGGCAAAGGAGGCGCGAAATGAAATCCAACATGCTGCTGGGCGCGACGGTGCTATTGGCAGCGTCTTTGGCCGGCGGCCAGGCGAAGAAGCCCGCGCCAACGACTGAAGAAACACTGCCTCCGGAGTTGAAAGCCCTGATCGACCCCGATACCGCCGAAGTTTTGCGGCGCATCAGTAATCTCGGCCCGAACGAAGTACCCGATCTACGCCTGAGGCAGGACACCAACTACGCTCATACCTCCGTGGATTACGAACCGTACGGCGCCATCAAGCCGTACAAGGAATTTTTCCTAAAGCAGATGGAGTACACCGGCCCCGGCCGTACGATTCCCGAGCCGGGGCCGGATTTGAAGACGGTCAAGATCGGCTTCATCGGCCCGATCATGTCCACCGTTTCGGTGGCTACCGGCGGCAAGAGCCACGAGGAAGTGCTGGGCATCAAGATGCTCGAGGGCGCCAAGCTCGCCATCGAAGAAGCGAATGAGCGGGGTGGGTACTTCCGGCGGCACATCCCCTTTGAGCTTGATGTCCGCAACGACAATGGGCTGTGGGGCGCCTCGGGCAACGAGATCATCAACATGGCCTATAAGAATCAGGATTGGGCTCTCCTGGGCACCATCGACGGCGCCAACAGTCATATTGCGATCCGCGTCGCTCTGAAAGCCGAGATCGTGGTGATGAACTCCGGCGACACCGACCCGACGTTCATCGAGACCAATATTCCGTGGGTGATGCGCTGCATAGGCGACGACCGTCAGATGGAATACCTACTAATGGATTACGTGCTGCGCAAAATGGACTACAAGCGAATCGCCATCATTCGCGCGAGCAACCGCTACGGGCGGTTCGGCGTCCGCAAGATTGTGGACGCCGCGCGGCGCCACCAGCGGCCGGTCCTCGCCGAAATGGCTTACAAGGTTGGCTCCGAGGATTTCAGCCTGCAGTTGCAGCGAATCAAGGAAGTGAATCCAGACGTTATCTTCCATTGGGGCGACGCTCACGAAAGCGCCCTGATTCTGAATCAAATGCGCAAAACGGGGATGACTCAGCCGTACATCGCCAGCGATCGCTCCGTGTCGCCGGAGTTCGTCAAGATCGCCGACGCAGATGCCGAGGGTGTGGTGTGCGGCTACCTTGGAATCCGGATCGTAAAGACCCCAAGCTCGACGCCTTCCGCGCGGCTTTTCGGAAACGCTTCAACGACGAGCCCGACACTTACGCCGCGCACGCCTACGATGGGATGAATATGCTCATCTGGGCGACCCAGGTGGCCGGACTGAATCGCGCCAAAATCCGTGACGTCCTCGCCTATCGCACGCGTCCATGGCCCGGTGTCACGAGCGATATTCCCTTCGGCGCGGCGCTCGACGATCTCGGCGACGTGTTCATGGCAAAATGCGAGAAAGGAACCTGGCATTACTACTCGCGCGAGGATCTGAAGCTGCCGCGTGGTGACATTCCCGCGCGCGACCGGGTGAACCGGGCGACCGGCGCCATCGATCCCTTGAAGCCCGAGCCCCAGAAGTGACCCAGGATGCAGCAGATCCTCCATTCCGTGACCTTCCTGCTCGCGATCGCGTCGGCTGGCGCGGGCCAGGAGTCCATCCCGAAGCCGTATCACGATCCGCGGAACATTCCACTCACGTATAACGGCCCGGGCCGGGACGATCCCGACCCCACCGGCCTTTCGGAGGTTCGCATCGGTTATTTTGGACCAGCTGACGGTTCCGATCCTGAGGGCGGCGAGATGTGGCAGGGCGCCAACCTGGCGATCGAACAAGCTAATCGAACGGGCGGGTACCGGGGACTGCCGCTCCGTCTCATTCCGGCGTGGTCTCAGAACCCGTGGGCCGGTGGCGTGGCAAATCTCGTCCGCATCACATACGACCAGAAGGTGTGGGCAATCATCGGTGGAATCGATGGCGCCACCACGCACCTGGCGGAACAGGTGGTGGCGAAAGCTCAACTGACGCTGATCAATCCGGCGGCCACGGACCGAAGCATTCACGCTGCCGGCGTTCCCTGGATGTTCTCTTGCGCTCCCGGCGACGCGGTTTTGGCGCGCGCCATCACCGAAGAATTGCGGGCGCGGACGAAACGTTTCGCCGTGATCTCGGCAATCGACCACGATTCGCGGGCTTTTGAAGCACAGTTCCAGTCCGCCCTCGCCCGCGACCGACTTGTTCCACTGCTGCATTCGGAGTGGGCCGGTGACATGGAAGACGCTGCCAGGATTGCGCACCACGCTGTCCAGGCCGCGCCGGACGCGATTATCGTCATCGCCCCGGCGCGACAAAACGCGGAGGCCATCAGGGCAATCCGGGACGCCGGGTTTGAAGGTATGCTCTTGAGCGACCCACGGATTGCGCGCGCGGCCGCGGAGCAATTCGTAATGAACGTCCTCTATCCGGCGCCCGCCTGTCCCTCCCCTGCTTTCCTGGCGGAGTTTCGAGCCCGCTGGGGGCGCGATGCGGATTACACGGCGGGCTACGCTTACGACGCCGTGAGACTCGTTGTCGCAGCCATTCGCCATGTGGGCTTGAATCGTGCGCGGATCCGCGATGCCGTGCGGGAACTCTCCCCATTTCGTGGCGTCACCGGAACCATCGAATGGGATGCGCAAGGCCAAAACCGGACGGAAGTGTCCCTACACATACTGGCGGCGGCCGGCAATCTCCCGGCTGCGCAGAGATAACATGAGCTTCAGCGAACCGGAAGGTGAGCCGCGGATCATCGACATGAACTCGAAAGAGATCGAAGAAACGCGCTTCCAAAGCGGATACTCCTGTTCCCAATCGGTTTTTTCGGCGTTGGCCGAACGATGGAACCTTGGCCCGGAAGTGTCGCTGAGAGTCGCCGCGGGATTCGGCGGCGGAATAGCGCGGTCCGCAGGCATATGCGGTTGCGTGACCGGCGGGATCATGGCTATAGGTCTCGCTCAACATGGAATCGGCCCGGAAGCAAACCGTTCCGAGAAAGAGAAAACGTACGAAGTTTGCCGGCTATTCATGCGCGCATTCGAGGAGCGCAACGGTTCCACGCTATGCTCCGAGCTACTGGGCTGCGATATCAGCACCCCTGAAGGATTGGCCAAGGCGCACCAGGAAGGCCTCCACCAGTCGCGCTGTACCAGGCTGGTTCGTGATGCGGTCGAGATTGTCGAATCTATGTTAATCGCCGTTCCCGGGCCCGACGGAGGCTGAGTGGCGGCGACATGACGGTATGCCCCATGAAGCGCGCCCGCAGGGTCTACTATGACTGGTTCTCGCGGTTCTACGACCGTTTCGTGGCGCTCCATTCCCGCGATCCACAGGGTTTAGCCAGGAAGTTTCTCGTAGAACATGCGCCGTTTCAGCGTGGCGGTTCGGTTCTCGACATCTGCACCGGCACCGCCACTCTCCTGCCGCACTTGCAGGCGAAGGCGGGCGACGAAGGGAGGATTGTTGGCGTCGATTTTTCCTACGGCATGCTGAAGGTGGCCCGAGAGAAGACTGAATGTTTTCCCTCCGTCCATCTCGTGGAAGCCGACGCAGGCTGGCTGCCTTTCGCCACCGGCAGTTTTGACGCGGTTACCTGTTCCCACGCGTTCTACGAGATCAAGGGCGAAACTCAGGTCAGGGCCTTGAAAGAGATCCTTCGTGTACTCCGGCCAAAGGGAGTCTTCCTCATG
>DATJAK010000191.1:0-5731 GCA_035516375.1 Bryobacteraceae bacterium | reverse complement strand
GCGAGTTCTCAGGCGCCCGTTTGTCACCACGTAAAAAAGGCCTTGTGGTAGCGGAATCACTGACGAAGACACGACTTGCTTTCGCCGTTCGTGACATTAGCTGAAGTTAGCCGCACGATGAGTTTACGTTCTCTCTCGGTGTTGCTCCGGCGGCCGCGCGGCTCCCGTTTAAGCGAGAGTAGGGCAGTTCGGCCAGTCCCCGCCGAGCTGCCCCAAACATTTACTGAGTCAGTGACTCTGTGGAACTGTTTGTCACTAACTAATCTACCGTATGACGAGAATGTTTAACACGAAGGCACCCGTCGGCCACAACGTAAATGGTCAGTTTGTGTCAGTTTGATTGATTGGCAGAGCCGAGAGTGGTCAAAGCGGCCGGAGCGTGTCGTGGAGGCGGGGTCTGCTGGAATGAGCCAGGCAGTTCACTGCGCCAAGTTAAGGTGACAGGGAGGGGACGATCTCCAGCAAGGTGGGCCTCGTGGATCGTAGTAATGTTACCAACTGTTACCAACTGATCGAAGGCGCATTTGCCCTGCTGCCAGCAGGTGCGCAGAACGCTGGCCAGGATCTGCTGGGTGCGGGTGCGGTGGATCGTGCGGTTGCGTCCCCAGGTCTTGCGCGCCATGGCCATCAGCCGGATCGCCCGCTCGGCGATGTTATTGGTGGCATGCAACCCTGGACAACGCAGAAACGTGAATAGATGGGGTTGCTCATGGCGCAGATGGTTGGCCATCTTTTGATTTCCCGCGCAGCGATAGGTCAGGTCCAGCAAGCGGTCCAACTGGGCTTCCAAACGCCCCGTGGCCACCAGCCAAACCATGCGGGGATACGCTACCCGCCCGATAGCGATCGAGCAACCGGAGTCCCTGTTGCAGCAGGGTCTTGACCGCCAGAGGGAATTGCGCTGCCACCAGGGAGACGACGGGGATCATCTCGCGGCAACGCCGGATCAGGTGTTCCAGGCAGCTTTGATGAAAGGCCTTCTCGAAGCCATAGAAACATCGGGCTCCGTAGTGTACCGGAAAACCGTCGTAGTCCTCACCGAGAATCGCCTCTGCCTCGGCATACCCGCGATGCGGTTCGATCACGTACACCGTGACTTGCTCGCTCAACCAAACCCGCAGATTCTGCGGCCGTGCGGCCACTCGCTAGCCGGTGTCGTCCATCCACACTACGGGGCTTTGCCGCAGGGTGCTTTGCAGTTGTTGGTAGGTGGGCACCGCCAGATTCCCCAATCGCTGCAAAGATCGGCATACCCCACTACGGCTCCAGGTCAACCCGTAGCCCAATTGCAGCACCCGCACGGTGCGATCGTACGACAGCCCTAATTCTTTATTGAGCACCGCTGCCACCGACAAAGCTTCTGGGCCTACTTGTACTTCGCCGACGCGCAGCGGATCGGAGGTCTGCAGAGGATGCCGACCCTGCGCTTGCCGCCCGCAACAGGCGCAAGTCCCGACCTCCACGTCAAAGCGCCGGATGATGGTCATCCGTCCGATATCCTCCTGCTATTGAGTTTGGGTATCCTTCCCGAGGATCCGGCCGCGGCAGTGTGGGCGCACCGCGGAAGCGGCACGTGAATTTGCTCACCCACGCGGCTGGGTACGGGTTTGGTTGCCCGTGAGTCATAGGCTGCCCCGGGCTTGCGTCCCGGCGGCTTGGGGTTCTTCTTTGGCTCTCCTTTGGAAAACGGGGCGGCACTTCGCTTGTTGACACGCAACGCCTCTTCCAGTTGTTGGCGCAGGCGCTCGTTCTCAGCCAACGCCCGCTCCAATTGTTTCTCCAACGATTTTACATGCCGTTCGAGTTCCTTTCCCTGTTAGAGGAGCCACCACGATCGGGCGGTTGCAAAACTCCCGACGCCTAATTCTCGGCGTTTCAATCGCGCCATCGCGAAGCTGATCAGCGAGCCGCGATTATCGCCCATGCCATCGCCAGAAAAGCCAACTATTCGTTTCAATCGCGCCATCGCAAAGCTGATCAGCGAGCCTGATTATGATGATCGGATTCAAAACCAACCGGATAGCGTTTCAATCGCGCCATCGCGAAGCTGAGCCAATCCATAACCTCCTTGGTTTCAGCCCCCACCGAGTTTCAATCGCGCCATCGCGAAGCTGATCAGCGAGCCTGGTTCTCCCTTCAGTGGAGTCGCCGGCTTGGGTTTCAATCGCGCCATCGCGAAGCTGATCAGCGAGCCAATGGCCAAAAACGATTACCGGAATTAGCCCAGTGATTGACGTTTCAATCGCGCCATCGCGAAGCTGATCAGCGAGCCTATTGTGTCATGAAGGCGTTAGCGATTCAACGCCCTCGGCCGGCCCCACCTATCCCCTTGGCGTGCCGTCTGTTACCCGATCCACCATAGACTTTCGCAAAGCGGCCGCTTTTGGGGCGTCGAAGTCGCCGGAATGAAGTAACCCACCCTGTCCAAGTGCAACAATCCCCATCCGTTGCGCAAGAATCCCGCCTTCGCAAACCCATCTCTAAAGTGCGCCGGGACCGCGGCTTGCGAAATCGCCTCGCCGAGTCCTTGATGCCACAGGACGGGAAATCGCCCCCGATGGCGATTTCTTCGCAAACCGACCTCCCACGGGCCGACCAACCTTGCGTTGCGAAAAACACGACCCAGCCCTGCAAGCCCAAAAACCGCCCAACCTGCTCTGCCGCTTACTGTTGGCCTCTCCCACGCGGAATCGCTGTTTTACGTAAACCGTCACCAGGGCAAGACGAAGGTCTGGTAGCGCTCCTTGCCTTCCAGGTGACGGACCAGCATCTGCGCCTGCTGCTCCATGACCCGCTCTAACGGCAACGACTCGCCATGATAGCGCGTGTCCGCCTGTAGCCGCTGGACGACTTTGTGCGCCAGTTCGCGGCGGGTGTCGGCATCCAAGCCGTCGGCCGTGACCTTGGCTTCGATTCCCAAGTTGAGCCAGCTAAACACGGTGCGGTCCACAGCCGCGGCGCGAAACTCCTCGATGAAATCGTAGAGCAGGCCTGCTTTGCCCTTTTGCGGCTTGTGGAGGAAGCCGATGTACACGTTGAGCCCGGCGCGCACCAGCAAGTTCATCAGGCGCGAGTACAGAATGCCATAGCCGTAGTTGAGGAGGGAATTCACCAGGTCGGTGGCGCCGCGCCTGATGCGTCCTTCGAATCCAGGCTTCCACCACAGCAGGCTCCGCACGGCCGCCCAATAGCTGGAGGCCGCCTGGCCCTCGGAGGCGAACAACCGGTTCCGCTCCAGCTCGAGATCTTCGCCGAAAACGCGATTCAACACGGATTCGCGGATCATGTCCATCTCCCTCACGGCGGTGTTGAAGGCCGAAAGAAAGTTGCCGCCGCTGCGGCGTTCGGGATACTTCAGGTAGTAGCGCAGAAGGTTCTGCTGGTTTCGGATCTTGCCGGCGACGATGATGCGCGCCAGGTCGAGCCCGGCCGGTGCGGCCGCCAGGCTACTCTGCGCGAGCGAAAGCTGGTGCTCGGCGAGCTCAGGCGCGCCGATGCGGACCAGCGGTCGCCCGTCGCTTCCGGCGAGCACGATGTGGATACCGCGCGCCGCGGCTTCGGCCATGAGATCGCCGGAGAGCGACACCGCCTTGGTGAGCAGCGTGATGTTGCGGACCATCGAGAGCGGGATTTCCGCCTCGCGCTTGCCTTCGTGGCGCAGGAGCAGACGCTCTCCGGTGCGGCCGAGGTACGTGCCGGGCCTGGTGACCAGAATCTCCTCACGCTCCTCTTTCTGTTTGCGGAATTCCTGTTTGCGGCGTTCGATCGCCTTACGCGCCGCCTCGGAGAGGCCGCGCGCCGGTTCGGCTTGGCGCTGCGGCCGGCTGCGCGCCAACAGCAGCTCTGCCCATTTCAGCTTCTTGCGTGGATCGGTGGTCACCGGCAGCACAAGATCGGTCAAACGCGCTTTCAGTTCGGCGGCTGGCAGGCCTTTGCCGATGGATTGGGCGCGGAATCGGGCCAGCCATAGCTGCAGCACGTCGCCGAGATGTTGCTCCAGCATGGCGAGCTGATCGCGGGTGTCGGGACTCTTGCCATAATAGGCGCGCCAGCCCTCGATGGTCTCGCTGAGCTCGCACACGGCGTCTTGGAGGCTGGTGGAGTGCCGGCGGAGGATCTCGGCGAGCTTGAGCCGCTTCTGGTCGAGCTTTTGGGGCGTCATGATGCGGCGGCCGCCGCGGAACTGAAAGCCGAGAAAGTCGAAGCCATCGGACTCACAGGCGAACTTCCGGCTATCGGCGTTGAGCGCGAGTCCGCAGTTCACCGAGAGATAGGCTTCGGCGCGTTCGAAGGTGCCTTTCACTTCGGCTGGGTCGTTGCCCAAGAGCAGGAAGTTGTCGGCATAACGCACCCACTCCACGGCGCTCTGGTCGAGGAAACGGTCGAAGCCCGCCAGCGCCAGGTTCGAGAGCAGCGGGGAGAGGGGGCTACCCTGGGCGACGCCACGGCCCGAATCGACCCAATCGAGTTCGCAGGTAGCGCCGATGTGGAGGTAGGTTTCCACGAGCTCCAGGATGGGCTCCTCGAAGATCGTGCGGCGGATGTCGCAGAACAGGTGGCTGCGGTCGATGTTGGTGAAGAAGTCGTCGATGTCGCCCGAGGCGGAGTGGATGAGTCCCTGGCTGAGGCATTTGGTGACGCGCTCGATAGCGGCCCAGGCGCCTTTGGCGGGGCGGTAGGCAAAGGAGTTGGGCAGAAACTGGCGCTCGAACAGCGGCGCGAGAAGACGGTTCAGGGCCGTGAGGACGATGCGGTCGTCGGGGCGAATCAGCGCGATGGGACGGTGTTCGCCGGCGTGGCCGGACTTGGGGAGGAAGATCAGCGAGGCGGGTTCGGGGAGGAAGGTGCGTTCGCGAAGCGCAGCGGCGAGGCGCCGGAGTTCGGCGCCGCGCTTGCGGTCGAAGTCGCGGAGTTCCTGGGGAACTCGGTCCTTCGTGTAGTGAGCGAGCACGTCAAGCCAGGCGTGCTCCAGTTCCTGCGGATTGGTCAGGCGCTGGAACAAGTGAGGCTTGCGCGGGGCCATGTCTGATTGTAGGGAAAAGCCCGCTCCGGCGGGCCCCCGCCGGTCACAGGCTGTTGAGCGGGCCTCGGGCGTCCTGACCGAGGCTCTCCGCTCGGAAGAAGCAGGCTTCGCAGAGCGGATAGATGTGGACGCGGTCGCGGCGGAGATCGATCAGCTTGTGGAGGCGCTGGCGCAGCACGTCCAGACGGCCCGAAGTGAGCTCACACTCGAACACGCTGTACTGCACCCGCAGGCCGAAATCCTTCAGCGCGTTCATCACCTTTTCCCGCCTGCGGTCCTGGACGATATCGTAGGCCACCACGTAGTGCATACGTCCTCCGCCGTTCTTTGGGAAAGCTATACCATAGATCCGATGGCGTCGTCCGCAGCGGCTTGGCCCGATTGGCTGGAGCAATTGTGGTGGCGCGAGGCGTGGCTGACGCTGGAAGCGGCCGACCGCGCAGAGCTGCCGCCGTATTTGGGCTCCACGATCCGCGGGGCGCTGGGACACCTGCTGCGCGCCGTGCTGTGCGATGGCGCTGGATGCGGACATGAGTGCCGGAAGCCGGAATCCTGCCGTTACTATTCGCTGTTCGAGCAGAACTCCGACGGCGCCAAGCCGTTCGTGCTGTTGGCGCCGCCGCCTCCCGGGTTGGAGGAGATCGCGATGGGAGGGCCGGTGAGGCTGCCGTACCGGACAGGGCCCCCGCGCACCAACGAGTCGATTGC
>DATJAK010000190.1:0-6519 GCA_035516375.1 Bryobacteraceae bacterium | reverse complement strand
CGCCGGCATGGTTTACGTCTTTCCATAGCCCAGTTCGCGCAGAATCGCCCGCGCGGTTTCCCGGTCATCAAAGTGTATGACGCGATCCTTCAAAACTTGATACGTCTCATGCCCTTTTCCTGCCAGAATCACCACGTCCTTGGGCTTGGCCTCGCGCAGCGCCGCGCGAATGGCATTGGCACGATCCGGCTCGATCACGTGCGGCGTATCGAAGCGGCGCAATCCCACCAGGGCGTCGTTCATGATGGCGATCGGATCTTCCGAGCGCGGATTATCCGAAGTCAGCACCACGAAATCGCTTCCTTGAGCCGCCGCCATGCCCATCAGCGGGCGTTTGGAACGGTCCCGGTCCCCGCCGCAACCGAACAAGGTGATGATGCGCGCCGGCTTGAGCGCCCGAGCCACGGCGATAACGTTCTTGAGCGCATCGTCGGTGTGCGCGTAGTCCACCACCACCATGAACGGCTGCCGCTCATCCACGGTTTCAAAACGCCCGGGTATGTTGCGGCAGGCGGCGATTCCGCGCGCGATGGTGTCCCAGTCGAAGCCGTAGCTCAAGGCCGTACCGCACGCCGCCAGAATGTTATATGCGTTGATCTTGCCTACCAGAGGGGATGCCAGGCGAACGTGCTGGTTTCGATAGTCCACGGTGAATCGCAATCCGCTGAAATCCATCTCAAGCCCGGAGGCGCGCAGATCGGCGCCAGGGTCGAAACCATAGCGAATGGATTGCACTTCCGGGGCCGTGCGGATTTGCTGCCCGTAGGGGTCGTCAAAATTGATTATGGCCCAGGGCGGAGGATTTGCACCGCGAGGCTGAAATAACAGGGTTTTCGCGGCGAAATATTCCTCCATGGTGTGGTGGAAATCCAGGTGGTCCCTGGTCAGGTTCGTAAAGACGGCGGTGTGAAATGTGATTCCGTAGACACGGTCCAGAGCAAGCGCGTGGGAGGAAACCTCCATGGTGGCGTGCGTGCCGCCGGCCTGCTCCAGTTCGTGGAATATGCGGTAAAGATCCAGCGACTCTGGCGTGGTGTTGACCGCAGGACGTACCTCGCCGGCCAGACGATACTCGATAGTGCCCACCAGCGCGGTCGTTTTTCCTGCCGCACGAAGGATGGAATCGATCAGAAAGGACGTGGTGGTTTTTCCATTCGTGCCGGTGACACCGGTCAAACCCAGCCGCTCATCGGGATGCGCGTAGAAATTGCGCGATGCCGTTGCCAGCGCCTGACGGCCGTGCTCAGCTTCGATCCACGTGCCTTGAAAGCCTTGAGGCGCAGGCAGCTCGCTCACCACCGCGACCGCGCCTTTGGCCATCGCCTCTTGCGCGAACTGGCGTCCGTCAGCGCGAGCGCCCGGGAAGGCGAAGAACAGAAATCCCGCCTGGACCCTGCGCGAGTCGTATTCCAACCCCGTCACCTCTCTAATCCCCGTTTCCACCGATAACGCCGTCCTGAGCCGTACCCCGTTCAGGATAGCCGCCAGCTTCATCTTCCGAATTCGACCCGAACGGCGTGCCCCGACGGCAAAACGTCTCCAGGCGCGGGAATCTGGGCCCGGGCGATTCCGCTGCCAGTGAACTCGACCGGAATCCCGAGAGCAGCCGATTGCTGGATGACATCGCGCACGGATTTGCCTTGGAAGTTGGGTACGCGCCCGGCCGCATCGCCACTGCCTGGGTTCTCCAAAAAAGACCGCTGGTCCGGGGCGTCTTTTGCGGAAGCCACCGGTCGGTCGTCGGCAGCTGCGGCATTTCCCGCCTGGACCAGCGGGGGAGGGATGGAAGAACCCAGATCGGCGATGGCCACGTCGTTGTCATCGGCCTGGCCATCGTCTGGGGACGGAAGCATCTCGGGCAAATCCTTGGGAACATCCTTGATTCGAAGCGCCGAGGAAGCTACCTCGCGGAACACCGGCCCCGATGCGGGAGCGCCGTAACCGGTTTTTCCCTCGGTGTGGTTGATCGTTACGGCCACCACAATGGCCGGGTTTGCGATGGGCGCGAATCCGACAAACGACGCATTGTAGAAATGCGTGTAGTGGCGCGTCTGATAGTCGTAGATCATGGCGGTGCCGGTCTTGCCGCCTGAGGTGTAGCCGATCAACCGCGCGTAGCGGTGGCCGGTGCCGTACGGTTTGATCATGACGCCTTCCATCATGCGCCGCATGGTGATGGCGGTCTCCGGCCTCAGAACCCGGACTGGTTCGGCAGCCGGGGCATCCAGGATCAGACGCGGTTTGATGCGCAGTCCACCGCTGGCGACGATCGCGGCGGCCTGCGCGAGCTGCATTGCCGTGACCCCGATCTCATGCCCCATGGCAACCGAGGCGATGGACGTCTTCTGCCAGTGCTTCAGCGGCCTCACCATACCCGCGGATTCGCCGGGCAGCGGAACACCGGTCTTGCTGCCGAAGCCAAAGCGTCGAACATATTCGTACATCTTGTCCTGTCCGACCGTTAACCCGATATTGATGGCGCCGATGTTGCTGGAACGGGCTAACACATCTTCCATGGACAAAATCCCATAGCGGTGGTCGTCATGGATGGTGCGCCCGAAGAGCGTAATCTTTCCGCCGCCGCAATTGATCATGGTTTCCGGGCGCAGATGCGTGGTCTCGAGCGCGGCCGAAAGCGTGATGACTTTGAATACCGAACCGGGCTCGAAGGGCGCCGCGATGGCCAGATCTTCGCGCGCTGAAACATCCTGCCCTTTGGGCGGGTCGTTCGGGTCGTAGGTGGGATAGTTGGCGTAGGCGACGATGTCGCCGTTGCGCGGATCCATCGCCACGACGCTGCCGGACTTGGCATGCTGCTGCTGCACCATCTCCTTCAGTTCCTTTTCGGCGATGAACTGGATACTGGAGTCGATGGTGAGATGAATATCCTGTCCCGGCTGCGGCTCGGTCTCCATGGTGGATTTGAAGCCGCGCTTTTGCACATCTTCCGTCAGCACCAGCTCGCCGGGATGACCCTGGAGCTGCTCATTGAAGCTCTGCTCGATTCCGGCGTTGCCGTTCTCTTCAAAGTCCACTCCGCCCAGCAGGTGCGCGGCCAGCGAGCGGTTGGGATAGAAGCGCTGGCTTTCGGTGCGGAACTCGATCCATTCCAGCTTCAGATCGCGAAGCCGCGCCGCTTCCTGGGGCGTAACCTTGCGCTTGATCCAGAGGAAACCACGGCGGTTATCGACCGCCGATTTCAGCTGCCCCAACAATTCGGCGGAATCGAGACCCAGAATCTGAGAAAGAATGCCGGCGGCCACGCCGAGATCGGGCACTCGCAGCGGATCGACGCACACCGATTCCACCGGCAGACTCATGGCCAGCCGTTCCCCATGCCGGTCCAGGATCATGCCGCGCGGGGCGCGCACCTCTATCACGCGCTCCTGTTGCCGTGTCGCCAGTTTCTTATATTCACCGTGCTGGATGACCTGGAGTTGAATCAGGCGGCCGGCGATCAGCGCGGCCCAGAGGAAGGCCAGCCGGGCCAGCATGTGCACACGCTTGGTCGCCAAGATATCCATTTGCAGCTTCCCCAACCAACTTCCGCAATCGCGCCTGCCGGCTACTTCTTAGCCAGAATGCGGTCCGACTTCGTGTCCAGATACACGACGCTTTCAGGCGCTGGATCCACGAAGCGCTGCATCCGCGCCAGCTCTTCTAAACGCGCCGGGGTTTCGAGCTTGGTCTCCTGGAGTTCGAGCGCGGCGCGATCCAGGTCCAAGCGGGCCTTTTCCTGGCGCAGAGCTTCCATGCGATAGCCCGCCATCAATCCATACAAGGTAGGAAGAAGCAGGCTGATTACCAGCATCGCGAGAACGAAGGAATAGCCGATCATGCGCCAGCAGGTCTTGCGGGCCGCCGGATCGGCCACGCGCAGCACGTTGGAGTTGGCTATGCGCTTTGCGTAAAAGTACACGTCTTCGTTCGGAAACGCGGGTACCGCAAACGGGTCCTCGGGTTCCAGAAAGCGCGTCCGCGGCGCGGGCTGCTCGATGGTTCTCGGCGACGTGAATCGGTCAAAAATAGCTGCCAGGGTTGCCATTATTCTCGCCTAAATAGTCATCTCCACGGCCCGGAGTTTCGCGCTCCGGGAGGGAGGGTTACGCCTTACTTCCTCTGGCGTGGGCTTAAGGACGTGCTTGGTCAGAATTTTGACTCTGCCTGCACGCGCCAGCGCCTGAAAACTCTGCTTCACTTTTCGGTCTTCGAGCGACATGAACGTAAGGACCACCATGCGTCCGCCGCTTTGGACCAAATCCGGTGCGATATTGAGCAGCCGGTCCAACTGGTCCGGCTCGTCGTTGACCGCCATGCGCAGCGCCATAAAGGTCTGCGTGGCGGGATGCAGTTTGCTCGTTCGGGGCACGGCCGCTTCGATCACGCTCGACAGTCGCTGTGTCGAGTGGATCGGCCGCGCCCGAACGATTGCTCTGCTGATTCTCCGCGACCTCCTTTCTTCGCCGAGCTGATAGATCAGGTCGGCTAGTTCCTTTTCTGACGTAAGATTCACAATGTCGTCCGCGGTGCGAGGCTGGCTGCGATCCATGCGCATGTCCAAGGGGCCTTCCGCCATCAACGAAAAGCCGCGCTCCGCCTCCAGCAGCTGATACCGGCTGACGCCTAAATCCGCCAGCAACCCGTTCACGCGCTCCACGCCGGCCGCCTTCAACGCCAAAGCAAGATCGCCGAACGATCCGTGATGGAAGCGGATCCGGTCCGCCCACTCGGCCGTGTTGCGCCGGGCCTGCTCCAACGACTCCGCGTCCCGGTCGTTGGCAATCACGAACCCCGATTCGAGGCGCTGAGCGATGGCGCCGGCATGCCCACCCAATCCAGCGGTCGCGTCCAGATAGATCCCGTCCGGCCGGATGGCGAGGTACTCCAGGCACTCCGCCAGCATCACCGGAACGTGCATACATAGCCGCTATTTGAAACCCTTCAACTTGGCGCTCTTCAACTTGTCGGCCAGGCGTTCGCTCGACTGGCGCTTGCGCGCTTCGTACTCGGCGTTGGAGTAAACATTGATGGCACTCTGTGTACAGTCCAGCCGCACTTCCTGATTTTCCAGAGCCAAGGCGCGCCGCAAATCGGTCGGCAGCGTGATTCGCCCTTGCGGGTCGATCTTCGCATCGGCGCCGTAATCGTTCGCCACAAACGCGAGCGCGTCGGCTGCGTCCGGGTCCTCAGTTGCCAGCTCTTCCAAAACTTTTTCGTTTCCCTTCCACACCGAAATGGGGTAGATTCTAGCTATGCGGCCGTCCATGCTGGTCACAAACAGCTTGTCGTCTCCAAATCCGCCCAGGAATGCCTGCACGTCGACCGGGAGCTTGAGCCTGCCTTTTTCGTCGACATGGGCCGCAAAGAAGCCACGAGGTGGCTCGATGGGCATCGTCTTGGGCTGATTGTCCACTTCGGTCCGCTTTCGACCACTTTTGGCCTTGAAAGAATTCTGCCACGAGACGCGAAACAATTGCAAGAACTTTTTGCGATTAGGTCAGGCCTAAGAACGATTTAGGCAGTACACCACCATCGGTGGGGGCTTTCAACCGAAGAAACGCTGCCGGATGGTATTCCGCTGCGTGCGAGGGGCCTACTCCGCGCCAGCTTGCTTTTGCTCCGGCTTCGAACTCAGCCGGATGATGGCAGCGGCGGACATGGCCTTGACGGCCTCATGGGAATCGGAAAGAGCGGTTTCGAGCTTCGGAATCGAGTCACGGCCGCCACACTGCCCCAAACCCTTCGCGGCGGCGGCCTTGACGGCCCAGTTCTTGTCATTGGTAAAGGACCAATCCAGCAGCCGGACGGTCTGCGGATCGCAATCGTCAGAGAGCAGGGCGACGGCGAGAGTGCGCCCGCCGGCCGAACCATCCTTAAAAGCTTGCTCGGCGGCGACGATCCCGATGTTGAAGGGGCCGAGCAGAGCGCCGGAAGCTTCCTTGAAGCCCATCGTGGCCAGCGCCTTGGGGTCGTGCATTTTGCGCTTTGCGTCGCGCTTTGCTCCGCTGATCAACCCCTCGGAAGTTTTCTCATCGCCCGTAATCACGTCCTCGATGAGCTCCCGCCCCTCCTTGTCGCCCATGTCCCAGAGCGCCTTGGCGGCGGCGAACGCTACTTGACCGTCGGAGTCGTCCATGGCCGCTTTCAGAGCTGGAATGGAGTGTTCGGACTTCATCTGTCCCAGTTCGGCGGCCGCAGTCTGGCGGATCAATGGGTCCATGTCCTTGAGAGCTTCTTCGACCAACTGAACGGCCTCGGGGACCAGGCCGATGGAGCCGGTAGCAGTCAACGCTTGCCGGTGTTTGTCGAGACTTTTTTCCGCCAGACCCTGCTTGAGGACCTCCCAAGCCGTTTTTTCGGGCTGCGCCAGGAGCGGGATCACGGACAGAAAAAGGATGACTGCCGGCTGGAGTTTCGACATGGGAGACCGTCCTTTATGCGGGGATTATACCCCGAACCGAAGGACATCCGAGACTATTCCTTGGGCGCGATGCCGAGCGCTTTCATCTTGCGGTAGAG
>DATJAK010000189.1:0-50287 GCA_035516375.1 Bryobacteraceae bacterium | reverse complement strand
GTCAGCCCGGTCAGTTTCGTTCTCGGCACCAGCCATTACCCAATACGGCCGTGCTGCTCGCCGGTTATCATGCTACTGTAGTCGCCCTGCTCTATTTTCATTACCGGGAGTGGCCAGCTGGCGGCCATGGTTGTTTCGTTTCTCCATCTTTCCGTCAGATCCCAGTCAAGCTGCGGATCTCTCAGAGCGAAATCTCATCCAGCCGGAAGAGCGCCAGTTCCGCCTGATCGGTGGGACTCTGCGGGTCGGGAATCCGCGCCGTGGGCTTCAACTGGAATGGCGGCAGCTCCAGGTTGACCGGGCGGTACGTGCCGGTCCAGGCGATTTCTTCGTTGCGCGGGCAATCCGGCTGGGTCGTGACCAGCAGGTATTTCGAGCCGCTCCGCTGGAAGTTCCGGATCGACGAAACCGCATCCTGGAGCGGCAGGTGGATCAGCAGGTGACGGCAAAGAATGAGGTCGGCTGCTGGAGGAACCGTCTTCACAATGTCGAGGACGCCGAAATGAACCGATGGACTGCCGTAGCGCCGCTGGTTGTCCGCAATCATATCCGCGACGATGTCGAAGCCTTGATAGCGCACACCGGTCTCGGCAACCAGGGAGCCGATCCAATGGAAGTCGCCGCACGGAATGTCGATCATGGACGTGACGCCGAGCGAGCGGAACAGCTTGGGCAGCTCCTGCCGGATCGCCAGCGTGGCCTGTTCGCCGGAGCCGGTTCCGCTCAACGATTCCGGGCTGCCCCAAAGCCCTTCCTTATAGATCTTGGTAAACACGCCTGCGCGGTTGCGCCGGGACTGAATGGCACGGACCTTCCTCGCGATCACTTGCAGGAATTTCGGCCGAATGGGCAGGTTGAGTCTCCCTCGACGAACCTATTGGCAGCCGTTGACGCCTTTGGTCAGGCAGATCGAGGACGTGGGCGGCGGCGGAATCTTAAGTCCGCGCTCGGTCATGAGCTTCACGAGCAGCTTCTCCGCCTCGGGATGGGGTAGGGCGGATTGCACCCCCACGCGGACCAGTCCTCGAGCCCAGTCCAAGGGTATCCAGGTCATACCCTTCATCGCGCCAGCGAAGGTGTCGCGGCTCCCAATATCGTGAGCCTCCAGATTGGCGCCGCGGTCTACCAGGAGTTGGATTACGTCGGTCCTCCCCTTATGCGCCGCTCCGTGCAGCGCCGTGCGGAGTTGGTCGTCCGCAACGTTGGGGTCGATCCCCAGATCGAGACACATCTTCACGGCTTCCAGGCTGTCTTGCGGAGACCACTCGAAGGTGACGCCTTCCACCCATCCGATGCCGGAAGCTACCGCCAGCGCGGTGTCGTTGTGTGCCGTGGCGATCTTCGGATCGGCTCCGTGAGCAAGCAGCAGTTTCATCAGCGTGACGTCGCCCGATTGCGCCGCGCGCAGGAAGGCCGTGGCGCCATCTTCGTAAAGCCACTGCATGGTGAAATTCGTGCGCGTCTCGGTGGTGTCGCCTTTGCATTCCTTTTCCGTGGATTCCGCGCCGCAAATCCGCGCGTTCACATTGGCGCCTTTATCCAGCAGCAACTTGATGAAATCGAGATGATCCATGTCCGGCTTCCGCACCGGGTAGTCGCCGCTCTCGATGTTGCGGTTATCCGTGGCGAGATAGAGGGGCGTCCAGCCGCCTTTGTTCGGAAGATTGGGATCGGCGCCGCGATCCAGCAGGTAGGCCGCCAGCCGGTAGTGCCGGTTCTGAGTCGCGGTCAGAAGCGCGGTCCAACCGTAGTTGGTACGCTGGTTGACTTGCGCGCCTCGATCGAGCAGGGTCCGGGCGCATTCCAAGCATCCCTCGCGCGCCGCATACACCAGGGGCGTCAGGCCGCCGCCGTCTTTGACCGACGGCGGACGAAAGAAGTCGGCGAAATCATCAGCCGGGTTGGGGCTTTCGGTTTTGCCGGCCGCTGCGTTCGCTGCGCCGCGCCGCGGCCGCCGGCCGCCGAAATTCACGTCTTGCGCGATTCGTTGTTGCAGAGTAGGCGCAATGTTCAGCCGCGAATTCCTGGTGTCCGGCAGTGTGGCGGCATTTACGTCCGCGCCGTTTTCGCTGAGTACCTGCACGGCCTCTGCATGCGATTGATCTACGGCCCACATCAGCGCAGTCGTGCCGCGCAGGTTCTCTTTGAGATTCACATCGGCCTTGTGATCGAGCAGAACCTTCAACGCCGCCACGTTGCCATTGCGAGCCGCCATCATCAGGGGCGTTTCTCCATTGGGATTCCGCTCGTTCGGATCGGCCCCGCCCTCGATCAGCCTTTCGATCATGGCCGCGTTTCCATTCTCGGCTGCCAGCCTCAGGGGAGTAGCGCCGTCGTGGTTGGCCAGTCTGACATCCGCACCGGCCTTGATCAGGAGGTCCGCCATGGCGACGTCGTTCCGGTAGGCAGCCCATTGAATCCCGGTGGTGCCATCCGGTTGCGGGGCGTTCACGTTGGCCTTTTGCGCCAGGAGCGTGCGCAGCGCGGCGTCATCACCCTTCATGGCGGCATCGGCAACCGGGCTGTCCACGGCGCCGCGAGCGCTCATCGAGAAGGCCAGACAGGCCGCCAACCATGCCACGCGGTGCGTCATCTACATCCGATTATAGATTCTCCGCGATTGGTCCGCAGCCGGCTCAAGCCCACGAGCTCAAGCCCACAGCGTTTTGGTAGCGATCCGCGCGCCTTCCACCAGCGACTCGAATTTCGCCCACATCACGGTCGGATGGACGCGCTGGATCATCTCCGCCTGCGCAAACCCGCAATCCGATCCGGCGATCACGTTTTCGCGTCCCACCAGGCGGGCAAACCGGACGATGCGATCCGCGACGCCCTGGGGATGTTCGACCGTCACCGTGTGGTGCGTGATCACGCCCGGGATGAGGACCTTGCCCGCAGGCAGCTTCTTGTTCTCCCAGACGCGCCACTCGTGCTCGTGGCGCACATTGGCGGCCTCGATCGAATAAGCGCCGGCCCGCACCTTGAGAATCAGGTCGACGATCTCCTCGAGCGGCGCGTCCGCCACATGCGGCACGTGCCAGCTGCCGAAGCACACGTGATAACGAATGCGATCTTCGGGGATTCCGGCGAGCGCGTGGTTCAGCGCCTCCACGCGCAGGTTGGCCCACTCGCGGTAGCGTTGCGGACTGGCTTGCACCAGTTCGTCATACATATTGGCAAGCACGGCATCATCGACCTGCAGCAACAAGCCGGCCTGGTGGATGGCGAGATACTCCTCGCGCAGCGCGTCGGCGATGGCATAGACATAATCCTTCTCGGTCGGGTAATACTCGTTGATGCCGTCGTAGGCGGTGCTGGCCGGCGCGACGGCCGTGAAAAACCCTTCCTCCACGGATACGCCGCTCAAAGCGGCCTTGAAGTTGTCAATGTTCCGGCAAATCGGTTCGCGGTCCGTATACGTGATCGGCGCCACGCAGACTTCGGTGGGTACACCTTTTGCCAGGCGCGGCAGATCCTGTTCAATGGCCTCGCGGAATCGGTCGCGGTCCCGCCCCAGCCACGTCAGCGTGCGGATCTGGTTGGGACGAATTTCGAATCCGCTGATGCGCTTCAGGATGTAGGCGGCCCAGCTCTGCTTGCCGAATTCGCCATCGCTCACGATATCGATCCCGACCTTCGCCTGATGCTTCACTACCTCGGCGACATCCTGGCGAAGTTGCGCATGATACTTCTCCACGCTCGCGGGATCCTTCTCCGCGGCCGCCGCCAGTTCGCGCAGCGCCTGCGGGCGAATCAGGCTGCCGACGTGCGTAGTCAGAATCCGATGTTCGCTTCGTTTCATAGGCTCTGTTCCCTTTCAGTTGGCCGAAGACCGCGCGCCCCAGAGCTTCTTCGACGCCAGAGCCGCGCCCTCGGCCAGAGACTTCAGCTTCAGCCAGCAAACCGACGGATGCACGGGCCCAAAACCGGCGAACGTGCCAAATCCGCAATCGGTGCCCGCGATGACCCGCTCGCGCCCCACGCTCTCGGCATATCGAACCAGTCTCTGCGCCACCAATTCCGGATGCTCGACGAAGTTGCAGCTCGAATCGAGAACGCCGGGAACCAGGACCTTGTCGTCGGGGAGCTTGTGCGTTTTCCAAATCTCCCATTCGTGCTCGTGCCGGGGGTTGGCGCCTTCGATCAGCAGCGCCATCGGCTTCGCCTGGAACAGCAGCGGCAATACCTTTACGAGCGGGATATCGTGCGTGTGGGGACCCTCGTAGTTCCCCCAGCAGATATGCAGGCGGACGCGATCCGCCGGCACCTTTGCCAGGGCGTGGTTCAGAGCCTCGACCTGGATTGCGGCGGTACGGAGGAACTCCTCGTCGCTGAGATCGCGAAACCGGCTGTGGCGGCCCATGGCGAGATCGGGGCAATCCACCTGCAGCAGCAGGCCGGATCCCACGATCGTCTCGTACTCCTCGCGCATTGCGTCGGCCAGAGCCTCCATGTACGCGCGGTGCGACGGGTAATATTCGTTCGGCTGGAAGACGGCGATGGTGCCGGGCGAGACCGCATTCATGAAGCCTTCCGTCGCGTTGCTCTTCGCCAGCGCTTCTTTCATGCGGGCGATATCCTGCCGCAGCGGCTCGCGGTTTCGGACTTCGATCGGCCCTTTGCAAACCGGCCTCAGGTATTTGGCGGAAGCGCCTTGCGCCACGAGCTTATCCCGATAGTCGGGAAGCTCATCGATATCCTGCGGCGTGGGCCGCGGCGAATCGCCCTCGAATCCGGTGAGACGGTGGCGGATGTAGGTGGCGTAACTGATCTTGCTGGTTTCGCCGTCGCTGACCACGTCGATCCCGGCGGCGCGCTGCAGCCGGATGGCTTCCTCGACACCCCGGCGCATGGCGTCATCAAAAACCTTGGCGTCGTACTTGTCGCCGCGATCCTGCGCAAAGAGAAGATCGGCAACTTCCTGGGAGCGCGGCAAACTGCCGACGTGGGTGGTGAGAATCCGTTCCGTGCTGGTTTTCATAGGCTGGCGGGCGCGATAGGCCTACTTCTTACCTTTAGCCCCTTCGCTTTCGGTATAGTGCTGTAAGTCCTGCTCACCCTCGACGCAGGCGTATTCCATCTGTTCGTAGTGGGGTTCCAGATTGCGGCCAAGATCAAACGCGATTTTCATTGGCTGGGTATACACTTTCGGATCTTCCAGCGTGGCCTCGTAGCGGATGGTATTGGCATCCACCATGGTGAAGCGCTCGATCACGTGCAGCACATCGCTATGGAAGTTGCCGGACATGTCGAACCAGGTCTTCTCGTTCTGGTTGGTAACGTCCACGACCAGCGAGTCCCCTTCCCAATGGCCGCGCGAATCGCCTTCAAACATCCGGATGGCATCCGACGCGTGGGGCGTGCGATTCAGCGGAATGATGCGATACGAGTGAAACGCTTCATAAAGCAGCAGGACGTTTCCGGGCGGCTGCAAGATTTGAAATCCGAAAGGAGTGTACATCTGGCGCGGAACCCCGGAGAGCCAGCAATGCGCCTGAGGGTCGTCGAACATGTGGTGCGCCACGATGTCCCTCTTCTTCTCCAGAGCCCAGGGCTGATAAGGAATCTTGCCATTGGGCGGATCGACGATTACGCCCGGTCCCGCGGGAATGCCGAACTCCGCTTTGTCATGGCCCTCGAGATCGAATGCCGTGAAGAAAACGCGCGTCTCCCAGTAGCCCTGCATGTTGGGTTTGCCGTCGGGCAAGCGGGTAAACGGCCCGGCTTTCTCTCTGGGTTGGGCGCGGAATTGCGCAGCCGCGGAGGGCGCGAGCGACAGCGCGACGGCTGCCAGCACTGCGAAATTATTTAAAGTGGTTGCCATCGGAATCCTCACTTCTTACCTCCGCCGGCTTCGTCCAGATATACGTGACACTCGTATTCGTAAAGCTGCGCGTTTTTCGCGGCATGACGGTAGAGCGGGATGTTGATGGTGAAGGGCTTCGTGAGTACTTTGGGATCCTCGATACGGGCCTCGTACATCATGGTGTCGGGGCCGGTCCGCGTGTAACGCTCCACCACGTGCATGGCATCGCTATGCGCGTTGCCGGAAGAATCCAGCCACGTGTTGGGATTGTTGTCCGTCACGTCCACCACGAGTGTTTCGCCTTCCCAACGCCCTCGCGAATCGCCCATCCAGAAATCGATGTCATCCGGATGGGGAGTGCCGTTCATATGGATGGTGCGCGAAGCGTGAACGTATTCGTAGGTGATGGCGACGAACTCGGGCGTTTGGAAGATCTGGAACGGATAGGGCATGTAGGTGATGCGCGGCACGCCCGGCAGAAAGCAGCGATTCACGGGATCGGCGGAAGCGCGCTTGGAAAAATTTTCCTGCTGTTTCGCCTTTGCCGCAGGCTGATAGGGAATCTTGCCGTCCAGCGGATCCACGATCACGGACTCGCCTGCGCGAATGCCCAGGGCGGCGCTATGGGCCTCCAGATTGGCGTTCGCTGTAGAGGCGGCAGTTTCCCAAATCCCCTGCAAATCCGGTTTGCCATCGGGCGTGCGGGGAGCCCGGTAGGACTTAACTTGAGCGCAGAGCGGGAGGGCCAAAAGGCAAAACGCAAGCAGCGTTCGAGCCGAAGTCATTTCTTCGACTCGGGAGGCGCGCCATCGGTACCAGAGCCGACAAACATCTTGCGCCCACTGGCCAAGGTAACCGAGCGGGCCGTCATGGTGGCGCTGCCATCCTTCGAAGAGAATCCGTCGATCGTGACGTCGTCGCCTTCCTTCAAGCTGTCCCGCCGCCAGCCTTGCCGGTAGAGTATGTTCGGCGGCGCGGTTTCACAGGCCCAGTTGGTAACTTTGCCGTCAGGACCGGTAACATCGATATGCACCCACGAGTGCGGATTGACCCAATCTACCTTGGTTACTTTACCCTTCAAAGTAACCGATTTGCTGGCGTCATACTCGGCGGCAAACGAATGATGCGCCCAAGCCGCCAGCGGCGCTACAGCCAGCGCCGCGGCGGCAATCAGAATCGAATGGCTACTTCGCATATCAGGGGTCCTTAATCAATTGTGCGACGTTGCGGTCTCAGGCACCTTGATGGGTTCGAGAACGGACATCATTTCTTCCGTGCGTCCCGTCCACCATGGCGGTAAGTGCAGTTTGGTGCCGAGTTCGCTCCACGATTCGTCTTTTTCGAAACCGCCGGGCACGTTGCAGCAGCTTTCTACTAAGATGCCGCCCGGGCAGCGGCAGTACATGGAGTGGAAATAGAACCGGTCTTTGATCTCCGACGCATCGGTGTAGCCCAATTCCTCGTAGATGGCTTTCTGCCGGGTCAGCGCGTCGTCATCCTCGCCCCACAGCGCGATGTGGTGCACGGTGCCTGCGCCAAACGTCCAGCTTCCGGCCGGACGGTTTGGCTCATGCAGGAGGGTGACCGTCTTGTTCGCGCCGCCGGTCCCCGTTTCAAAGCGGTGATAGTTGCCATCCAGGCCGGTCTTGCGGAAGCCCAGCGCTTCTGTAAAGAATCGCTCGGTTTCCGGGACTTCGCGAACGGAGAGCACGGCGCCATGAAACCCGCGTACGGCTTCTCCCATGCCAATCTCGGGAATCGTCCAGCCTTTGCGCTGGTCATCTTTGTCCTCGATGACTTCGAAATCGAGGCCCGCCGGATGCGAGAAGCGGATAAACGACTGACCGAAGCGTTCGGCTACCGGCTGCTGCTCGATCTTATGCCGCTTCAAGTGCTCCTTCCAGAAGGGCAGCGATCCCCTGGCGACCGTGAACGCAGTGGCATGCACTTGCCCGGAGCCCCGGCGTCCTGGCAGCCGGCTATACGGAAAGGTGGTCATCACCGACCCCGGTTCGATGTTCGCGTTCGAATAATAGAGGTGGTAGATGGGAATCTTACCGTCCATGAGGACGGTCTGCTTGGCCATCCGCAGGCCCACGATCTGCGTAAAGAAATTGACGTCTTCCTGAGCGCCACCGGCGCACGCTGTAATATGGTGGTACCCGGTTAGTGGATAATCCATTCGTTCCTCTCGTGAACTGCTAGAAAGCTTCAATGCATGCAGTTCGGCTGCCGGAGGGAATTATATTATTCCCCGCCGAAGCCTGTCAAACGGCGGCCGAACTACCGGGTATTCAAGGAAGCAAGCCCGGCGAACGGGCCGCGGCAAGCGCGTCTCCGGCTGTCTCGTGCCGGGTTCCGCAGCATACGAATTGCATGCAAAACGCCTGATGCCTTGCTTATAGGCTGATCAACTTTGCGCCCGCGAAGCCGTCATCCCGTTTCTTGAGCGCGTCTTCCAAATTCCGCCGCGCCACCCGCGCGTGTTCTCGCGTCAGAACCTCGGCCCGCATACCTTCGCGGCTGGCGATGGCGTCGACGATGGCGCAATGCTGGTCGGCAGAAATCAGGAACAATTCCTGCAACTCGGGCGAGATGTATTGCCGCTTCAAGAAAGCGCTGGGAGAGGCGAACGGCAGCGAGCACGCCTGCTCGAGGGCGCGGCGCAGCATCCGGCTGTGGCACAGGTCCAGGAGCGCGTTATGGAATTTTGCATTGAGCTCGATATAGCGGTTAAACGTATCGATGGTCAGTTTGCGGCGGCGGACCAGAGTCAGGATTTCGCGGCTGGTGATGGCCATCAGATCCAGATCGCGGCGGTCGCGCAACCTCTCGGTGGCCAGACGGGCGGCCGTCCCCTCGAGCAAACCGCGCAATTCAATGGCATCGAAAATGTCTTCCGTGGAAAAGCCCTGAACGACGAATCCTCGCGTGGGCCGTATCTGTAGAAAGCCTTCGTGGGCCAGGCGCTCGAGCGCCAGGTGCAGCGGAATTCGCGAGACATTCAGCTGCGCGGCCAGCGGAACCTCACGGATCCGCTCGCCAGGGCGGAAGCGGCCCTGCACCAACATTTCTCGCAAGGCCAACGTAGCCCGTGCCGTTTGCGAAGAAGATGGGGACTCCTTTCGCCGCGGTATCTGTTCGATCTTGGTTTTGGCGCTCTTCGGCACGTTTATGGTGTCTACTACTTTACAGCATCGCTGCGCCCGATAATTGCATGCAGCGCTTGACAGAGTGTGCGCGCGGGACGTAGGCCACGCCGGCGATCCGAAATTCGGGGATTCCGGTAAGTGTTGTCCGCTCCAGCAGATGCATGCATTCCAAACATTCCGCGCGCGCTGTGGGTTTCGGCGGTCTAAGCCACAACAGCGTCTTGAGACTCTGTTTTTTGGGGTCAGTTGTCAATTGTTGACACCGTATTCTCTCGGGGACATAATCCCGCCCAGAAGTTGTTTGCATGCATTGTGGTCCGGGGGCCAGCCCGTACTGTTGTGCGTCTGCTTTCCGGCCTAGAAGTGCGTGCACAGGGAGGCTACATGTCGCGAAACGCTCTTCGTCTCTGGTTCCGGTTCGGATGTCTTGCGAGCTTGCTTCGTTTTCCCCGAGACCGGTTTGGTCGCGCAAACGACCAATGGTGTCATCTCCGGCACAGTAACCGATCCCACCAGCGCTGCCATTGCCGGCGCGACTGTCCAGGTCAAGAACACCGGCACGGGAGTGGTACGAACCGTCACGACCAACGACCAGGGACGATACCGGGTGCCCGATCTGCTGGTGGGCCAGTACGAAGTACAAGCTTCGCAGAGCGGCTTTCAAACCGTGGTGGAACGGGCCATTCCATTAAATGTCGGCAGCGAGCGTGTGGTCGACCTGCAGTTGCCGGTCGGACAGGCGCAGCAAACGGTCAGCGTGGAAGGACAAGTGGCACAGGTCGATACGACATCGGCGGCGATGGCCAGCCTGGTCGAACCGAAGCAAATTTCCGATCTGCCTTTAAACGGCCGCAATTATACGCAGCTGATTGCGCTGGCGCCGGGTGTGCAGCAGACGCCTCCGCAATTTATCGCTAACGGTTTTTACGGGCGCGGCGCCGACTATTCGGTTTCTGGCGGCCGTCCGGAAGGTCAGGCATTCCTGCTCGACAACAGTAACGTCCAGGATTTTTGGAACCATGGTCCGGGCTCGGCCGTTTTGGGAACGACCCTCGGTGTCGAGGCCATTGCCGAGTTCTCCACTCAAACCAATACCTACAGCGCTCAGTTCGGTGGCGCCGGCGCAGCCATCAACGCAGTCACCAAGTCGGGAACGAACAGCTTTCATGGCTCACTCTTTGAGTACTTCCGGAATAGCGATCTGGACGCCCGCGCGTTTTATGATCCGGCACAACTGCCGGCCTTCCGCAGGAATCAGTTCGGTGGTAGTGTGGGCGGCCCCATCAAGAAAGACAAGGCATTCTTCTTTTTCAACTATGAGGGCCTGCGAAACCGTCAAGGGCTCACGGAAATCGCCTACGTGCCTGACGCAAACGCTCGCCAGGGCATCCTCCCGGGTTTGCCGCCGATCACGATTTCTCCACAGATCCAGACATTACTCGGTTATTACCCAATGCCGACAACCCTGATCGGAGGCGGCGTCGGCCAATATCAGTCCGTTGCCACTCAAGTTGGGAATGAAGACTATCTGCTGGGCCGCGTCGACTACACACTGTCCGCGAAAGATTCCCTCTTCATACGCTTCGTGAACGATCGAGCCGTTTTCACTGACCCGTTCAGCGGCTCGGCCATTACCCTATGGCCGGAGACTCACCATACCGGTAACGACTACGCCACCATCGAGGAACGCCCCATCGTGTCTTCGAATGTGGTGAATCTGCTGCGGGGTACCTTTGTAAGAACGCGCGAAGGCTCGGACCTGAATAACAACGAGACGGGACTCTCGTTCTATCCGGGACGCAAGAATGGGACTCTCGGTTTCACCAATCTGATTCTAAGCCCCCTCGGATCGAGCATCTTCCTGCCCTTTCTCTTCGTTCAGAACAAGATCGGGGGCGGTGACGATCTCTACTGGAATCACGGTGCGCACAGTCTCCGATTCGGCGCCGATGTGCAGCGCGTGCAATCGAACGTGAATGCACCCGGATGGCTGGGCGGCGAATACGAATTTAGCAGTCTGGCAGGTTTCCTGAGCGCCTCACCGTTCCTATTCTTTGGGCCGTTACCTTCGGAGAGCGATGGCTACCGCGACTTTCGCGAAATCGACGCCAATGGCTACGTTCAGGACGATTGAAAGGCTCTGCCCAACCTTACTTTGAATCTTGGATTGCGGTATGAGTTCGTGAGCAACCCGGTAACGTCCAAGCACCCGCTCAGCACGATCACGAACTATTTCACCTCGACCGATTTTACCCAGGTGCCGAACGTATTCCTCAACAACCCTTCGCTGCACAACTTCGATCCCCGGATTGGCCTGGCGTACGACCCATTTCACAATCACAAGACTTCCATTCGCGCTGGGTTCGGAATCTTCCATGATCCGGTGTTGCCGCGCACCTATGCGTCCGGCTATTACTTCGGCCCACCCTACAGTTTCACCGTGGAAGTCTTCCCGCAGTTCCCGTTCCCCACATTTGCGAATCCTCTGCCTTCGCAAAGCAATGCGGTCAACTACGATAACCCGTCCACTCCCTATGAAATACAATACAATTTCAATGTCCAGCGGGAACTCTTCTACGCCACCATTCTGACCGTCGGTTTCGTGGGCTCGCGCGGCGTGCATTTGTTCTACCAGCGTGACCAGAATCCGCCCGTTCCCACGGTCGGGCCCGATGGGCACGAAGTCTTTGCGACGCCCGGCCCGTTCGGTATCGCCACTAATCCGCGCCGGAACCCAGCTCTCGGCCCCTACAACGGCGCGGAGCCGGAGGCCAGCTCAATGTATGACTCCTTGCAGGTGAATCTGAACCGCCGCTTCTCACGCAATGTGCAAGGACAAGTCTCCTATACGTGGTCGCATTGTATTGACGATAGCTCCAACACCTACGGACTCGAAGGCGGATTCCCGGCCGAGAATCCGTACGACGTCCGCAACGATCGCGGCAACTGTATATTTGACCGCCGCCAAAATCTGGTTGTGAGCAGCCTGGTGGCAGTGCCGTTTCACGGCAAATTCACGGGTCACCAATTGATCGAGGGCTGGCAGGCGACGGGGCTTCGGTTCATAGTGGCGCACCCTTCACCGTGGGAGACGAGTTTGATCAGTCCGGCGAAGGCGCTGCGTTTGTCAACGATCGGCCCAACCTGAATCCCGGCCGCACAACCGATAACATCACAATCGGCAAGTTAAATGAATGGTTCGATCCCACTGCCTTTTCATTACCACCGGTGGGCGAGTTGGGTAACTCAGGCCGGAATTTCCTGATTGGCCCCGGCTTCTGGAACATCGACTTTTCGGCAATTAAGAATACCGCCATCAAAGAGAATCTGAATCTGCAGTTCCGCGCGGAGTTCTTCAATATCTTCAACCATTCCAATTGGGGATTACCAAACGCCGCGGCATTTTCGCAGGGTGCTACTCCGCTGATCCCCGGGTTGCCCTGTGAAAACGGCGGATGTATCAGTCCGACCGCGGGCCAGATCACGACGATTGCGGCTCCGATGCGACAGATCCAATTCGCGCTGAAACTGATCTTTTGAGCCAAAGGTACTGGGAGGATATCAGTACAAGGTTAGCTACTGGCTTCCCGGCGCCAATTGTATCCTTAAGGCATTCGGCTTCTCGAAAAACTAACTTCGCCCATCACAGTAGCTGCTGCTGTCGTAGCCGCGTTACTGCTTCGCGTGTTGCCAGCCTGGCCGGCGGTATTTGCGGCGAACCGGGTCAACTTCCAGGAAGACGACGCGCTGTTCCACCTGCGCACGATCCATAATCTTCTGGCCCATTTCCCGTACCGTTCGGGATTCGATCCCTATGCGCTTTTTCCCGCCGGGCTGAACGTGCCAACCGGCCCGTTTTGGGATTACTTAATTGCTACCACGGCTTGGTTATTGGCATTCGGATCTCCGTCGCCCCAGTTCATCGATGGAGTGGCGGCTTGGCTGCCCGCGATCCTCGGCGCGCTCTTCCCGGTGCTTGCCTATTTCCTGGCGCGGCGCTTCTTTGACACCACGGCGGCGCGGTTCGCGGTGCTTTGGATCGCCCTGTTGCCGGGCACGTTTCTTTGGATGACGCATCTTGGATTGGCCGATCATCACGCAGCCGAAAGCTTCTTCTCCTTTCTGACGCTGGTGATCCTGTGCGCCGCGGCCGAGTCGTCGGGAACTTCCCGCGTGGTGCTGGCCGTGCTCGCCGGCGTGGCGATGGCAGCCTTCCTGGCCACTCGCCCGGCCGCCATTTTCGTCCCTGCGATCCTGGCGTGTGCCGCGGCCTGGGAGCCGCTGATCGCCTTTCCGACCTTCCTCGCGGCTTCCACGGCCGCGGTCCTTTTTATTCCCGTCACGGGCGCGCTGTGGTCGCAATATACGTGGCTGGCCCTGGCGTGCGCGGTGGCGCTGCCGGCTGCCTCGCTGGGGTTCTCGATCCTGGCGCGCCGCTGGAATTGGCCGCGGGCAGCCGCGCCGATCGCTGCATTGGCCGCACTAGCCCTCGTGTTTGTGGCGCGGCCAAGCCTGGTTTCCTCGCTTTGGTTTCAAGTGAGCCGGGTGATGGGAGTGGGACCCGAGGGCCGCGTCGCCACCACGGTCACCGAGCTCCTTCCCATCTTTCTCTCCGGCAAAGGGTCATGGTGGGACGCGGTGACCGAACGGCTCGGCGTGGTTTGGATACCCGCGCTTCCCGTGCTGGTGTGGGTTCTCTGGCAGGCGATTCGGGGGCGCAGGCCCGCGCTGAGGCTATTCGCGGTTTGGAGCCTGGTCATGGCTTTCGGGGCGCTACTCCAGGAACGCATGGTGGTCTACTTCGCGCCCGTGGCAGCGGTTCTGGCAGGCTTGGCGTGCGCACGCCTGATTCGGTGGAAGCGTCCTCTATTCCGGTATGCGGCATCGGCTGTCCTGGCCGCTGCGGTGATCGCGATCAACGTGCCGACGGCCATTCAACAAGCGCGCCCCGACGATTCTCCCAGTGAGGATTGGCACCGCGCGCTTCTGTGGCTGCGGCAAAACTCGCCTGAGCCCTTTTCCAATCCCGCAACCTGGAGCCAGTATTGTGTCCGGCTCAAACCGGCCACTAGTCCACGCGAGTTGCCCACTTGGGGTGTTGCCGTCTGGTGGGACAAAGGCTGGGCGGTCGAGGAAATTGCCCACCGGGTGCCCATGTCCAATGGCACTCAGGCAGGCGCCGATGATTTAGCGCGCTTTTACGCCGAAACCTCGCCCGAGGCGGCCCTCGGCTGGCTCCACCAGGCTGGCGGGCGCTACGTGATTGTCGATCCCAGCATGCCTGTGATGGGGAATCGGAACAGTTCGTTCTTCTACTCCGTGGTGCAAACCCTGGGCCGCAATTTCCAAGACTATATCCGTGATATGGTCCAGGCCCAGCAAGCCATCGCGTGGAGTGTCACGGTCTATCTCCCGGATTACTACCGCACCATGGCTGCGCGGCTCTATCTCTCCGATGGCGCCGCGGTCGCCGGTACGGGCCCCTGGCTGTTCGAGACGCGGTCCATGAAGACCAACGACGGAGTGGCCGTGGACGTCATCGCCTGGAGTCAACACTTCGCTTCCGAGGGTGAAGCCCAGGCATACGCCGCAGCCCACCCCGCCGCCAAGCTGACGATGGGATGCCTCGATCCGCTGGTGAGCTGCTTCGCGATTCCCGCCGTGCATGGGTTGCACCGTGTCTTCTCATCCGACCCGACGCCGCTTTCGCCGCAGGGGCCCATGCGGGCGGTTAAGATATTCGAGCTAACGGGAGATCGTTAACGCGCCAGCGGCCGGCCGCTAGGAAGCTGCTGAAAAAACCCGCCAAGCCTCCGCTCCGTCCGGTCGCGGCTCGGTAACTGCCTGTGAAGTCGATGCCGCGTTTCCGCGCGCGTGAGCAAGCGGTTCTTGGGCTCTGTCAGCAGCCTGCTAGGAAGCCAACCGGTATTCTTCAAAATTCCCCACCAGGTTGCGGAGACCCCGGCAAAAATTTTCGGCCGAGAAGCAGTCGCGGCGGTTTTGTGCAAACTGGTGAAGCTCTTGCTGGAGCGGCGGGCTGGCCAAGACCGCGGCAATCTTTCCTGCCGCCTCTCGCACGCTGTTAAAGCACAGCTCGGGGCGCCCGCCGACGATCTCCACCGGGCCGCCGGAATTGTGGACGAAGGGAATCGCTCCGGCGCGCAGGATCTCGGCGACTGCGATTCCGAAGTGCTCGTCCTCCATCGTGTGGATGCCGTAGCGGTGGTGCGCGATTTCTTCGACTAACTGTGCGCGTGTCACATTCGACAGGATGCGGAACCAGGGCCGTGATTCGGCCAGAGCAGCGATCCGCTTGCCGTATCCGGGGTCGTCCGCGTGGGAGATGAGCGTGAGCCCGAAATCAACACCGCGCCGCCGCACCTGGTCGACGATGGCGACGGCCATCTCCCATCGCTTGACGCCGTGCATGCGGCCCACAGCTACGGCGGCTGTGCGCCTCGATTCCCATGGGATGTTTGGAAACTCGCCGGGCACTGGGGGATGAAGGATCACCGAGCCGGTCCCGTGGACCTGTCTGATCCTGTCAGCGACGAACCCCGAATTCGCCAACGAGAGATTGCGCCGCATCCCTTCATTGGATATGTGTGCCACGCTCTGGCATATCCCGCGATAAGCCGTCAGCAGCCCCGGAATCCGGTGATACCACCGGTATTCGCCCTTGGGCCGCGGCAGGAACACCCAGGGGTAATGCACATATTGGAGACCTGGTCGTCCGAAATCGAGCTCGTTCTGCGTGCCAAGCAAAACGTCAAAGTGTGCGCGGCTGTCGAGCTCTTGTGCCCAGCGCATCGTGCAACAGACTTGCAGTAGCGCGCCGGGCGTGGGCAAAGCACGTAAGGCGATCTGATAGCTGCGAGGCGCGACTTCGACGGCGAACTCGCCCGCGCGCAAGGAAGTGCCGAAGCTGCGATTGACGGCGGAGCAATCCACCGGACCCAGTGTAGCCAGCGTCACATCGAACTCTTTACACAGCGCCTCGATGGCCCATGCGGCCACCGCGTTGCCTCCGCCGGAAGGGTGTACGTAGGGGTGTGCGATCAATACTCGTTTACGCAGCATGAGTGACTCCAAAAATCGGACCGGCGACTCGCCGCCATTCGTCCGTCCAGGTGGTGGCCCACCTCGCGCGGACATGCTCGCGCATCGACGCCAGCAGCGCCGGGTCCGTTTCGATTCGCGAAAGAATTTCTGCAAGTTCTTGGGCTGTGCGGAACAGAAAGCCGGTCTCGCCATCTGAGACTTGTTCTCGCAGGGTCCGACTGTAGTTGAGCGCGCACACCGGGACACCTGCGCTGAATAAGTCGACGATCTTCATGGGCAGGTCGAGCCCCGAGCTGGAGCGGTGCAAGCTCAAACCAATGACGGCGCGCGAGAGCAAGCGGCGGTAACCCTCGTCGCTGAGGTATCCGGTGTGGATTCTGAAGCCCGCACGCCGCAGCCGAGCGATGCGCGGCTCCATCTGTTGCCGGCGCGGCCCATCGCCGGTGAGATGAAATTCGAAGCGGCAAGTGCCGAGCGACTCGAGGCATTCGAACAGCAGTTCCATGTCTTCATCCGCTGTCCAGCCCGAGGGGCAAACGGCGATGAGCGGCAGGTTCGCCTGCGCAGGCGCCCAGTTGCGTTCGAGCGGCCGGTCGTACAGAACCTTGGCACGCACATGGAACTTCTCGTCCAGATCGGCCTGCATGGTCTTCGAAACGCAAAAATGGTTTTGGGCGCGGCGACCGGTCCAGGCCTCGTAGCGCGCAGCCAGGCGCGTGAGGAAGTGTCTGGCGCCCAGGCGCAGACCCAGCATCGTGTACCCGTAATTGTGCCAATCCACCATGAACGGCACGCGCAACAGGCGGGCAGCGATCCAAATGGCCGCCAGGGTCGGAAACGACGGTGGATTCTGCACCAGGATCGCGTCCGGCCGGCGGCGCAGCAGGACGGCCAGCAGTTCGATGAATCCCCAACCCAGGCGGAGGCACGCCGCTGCGAACCATCCGGCTGATGTCTTCGGGCCGCGCAACCCGAACCCGCGAAGGACATGCAGTTGCACGCCCTCGGGAACGGCAAACTCGTGCTCCCGGTATCCAATCAGCAAGACCTGAGAGCCGGCGCGCGCCAGTTCGCGCGCGTGGTTCAGCATCCGTGGACTGCGGGCGAGATCTCCGACCACCACAACCGCCATGGAAGAACGTTTCACAGCCGTTGCTCCAGAAACGCTTCTTCCAAGCGCCCCGCAACCAGGCGCCACGCGCGGTCTGTGTGGCGCAGCACGCGCGCCTCGTGCGAAATGATGATGACTGCCGGGCGGAATGGCAGACGCTCGAGTGTGTGCATCAGGCCGGCTATGCCGTTCTCATCCAGATGATTGGTGGGCTCGTCGAGAATGAGCAGATCCGGGCGGCGCAGCAGGGCGCGCGCGATCACCAAACGTTGCCGCTGGCCGCCCGAGAGCCGGACACCCTGTTCGCCAATCTCACTGTCGAGTCCCTGGGGAAGCTCGCTCACGAACGGGCGCGCCCCGGCCCAACTGAGAGCTTCCCAGATCGCTTCGTCGGAGACCGCTCCAGCCCCATAGGACACGTTGTCGCGAACATTGGCGGCGAACAGAAACGGAATTTGCGGAACAATCGCCATGCGAGAACGCAGCGCGTGGATATCGATCTCGTCATAAGGGCGCCCATTCACGAACAGCGCCCCGCAGCGCGGCCGGTAGAAACCCAGAATCAGAAACAGCAGAGTGCTCTTCCCGCTTCCATTGGCGCCGATCAGCGAGATTCGTTCGCCCCGCTGAATGTCGATTGAAGCGTCTTCGAAAATAGCCTTATCTCCGTAGGCGAAGCTCAGGTTCTTCGCGCACAACTGATGGATGGCGCCGACTGGGACGGCTCCCTGGTAAGGTTCGCGCTCCGGGACACGTAGCACACCGGCCACGCGCGCGAAGGCCCGCAGGCCCATGCGGATCGCCGGCACGGCTTCCACGATGGTTCGGGCTTGCGAGGCGAATAGCGCGGCAAATACGTAGAAGGCCATAATCTGGCCGCTGGTCGCGCGGCCTTGCGCGATCGCCCAACCTCCTGCCAGCAGCACCGCCAGTGTGCTGGCTAACAACAGCGCACTCTGGAATAGTTGTTGGCCGGAATCGAATCGGCTTAAATCGAGCGAGACTTGGCGTAAGTTCTCGACATTGTTGCCTTGCCGCTTCATTTCGATCCGTTCGGCTGCCTGAGACTTCGTCAGGTCCATCGCGCCGATGGCAAACCGGACTCCACGGGCGAACTCCTCGAACGCTTGCCGTAGCCGCTCCTGCCGGAACCAGGCCTTCCGGGTCATCATGCGGTTCAAGGTAAACAGCGCCGGCGCCGAGACACCAATGATCAGGGCGTACCGCGGCTCCGTCCAGAACAAGAGAAGAAACAACACCATCGCGGAGAGCGCCGCGGGCAGCAGATTCGCCGCCAGCGCGTTGTTCATCGACTCAATCCAATTCGTCTCGTAGACCAAGGTGACATGCAGACGTTCCGCGTCCACGCTGGTGTGGAATCCTCGGGGCAGCTCATACAAGCGTTGGATGGATTCCTGTCTCAATCGGGAAACGACTTCCTGGCTGGCGCGCAGCGCGGCCATCCTGGTCCACCAGGCTAATAGGAGGGTACCCACCTGAATGCCTAAAAGGCCGCCGATGGCGAGCAACAAGCCGGACGTGTCACGCGCCGGAAGTACTACATCAAATGTGCGCCGCAGCAAAGCGGCAAGCGGAATGTATGCAAAGGATTGCGCAAATCCGGCCGCCGTTATACCGCATAGTAAGGCCCGATACGGCCAAAAATAACGGAGGTACTGCAACCAGAGCTGATACTTTGTTTCGCGCACTCGGGGCTAGAATACAACGGTGAGCGGCGCCCAGAAGACGCGAAGAGTTGTAGTTACGGGTGGTGGTACTGCTGGGCATATCTTCCCTGCTCTGGAGTTCCTGGAAGCGTACCGCCAGGAGTACAATGCCGATGGGTGCTATATCGGATGCCGCTCCGGGCTGGAATCGAAGCTGGTGCCTGGCCGAGGTGTGCGGTTTGAGGTAATTCCCGGACTGCCGTGGGCGCGTGAGAGGTGGTTCGGCCAATTCCGGGCTGCGGCCTCCCTGCCAGCGGGGATTCGGGCGGCGCGGCGCATCCTGGTACGCGAGCAAGCGGAAGTGGTGATCGGCACGGGCGGCTACGCTTCGTTCGGCACTTGCGCTGCCGCACAGACACTCGGTATTCCCGTAGTCATCCATGAAGCCAACGCGGAGCCGGGCTTGGCTAATCGGATGATCGAGCATTTTGCATCGTTGGTCTGTGTGGGCCGCCCCGAGGCCGCTTCACATTTCCGGCGACCGGTAGTCGTGACGGGCGTACCGTTTGGCAAGATTGCCCGCTCGGGTCCGCCGCAAGGGCCGCCATGGCAGTTCTTAGTGCTCGGTGGTTCCGAAGGGTCACCCGTTCTGAATCAATTGGCCCCCCTTCTATTTGGGGAATTGCGAAGAAGAGGTCTGCCGTTTACGGTTCGGCACGTCTCCGGCTTCGCCGATCCTGCCGCTATCGAGCGCGCCTACGCCACAGCAGGTGTTAGCGCACGGGTAGAGCGGTTTGTCGACCCGATTGCTTCCCTGTATGCGGGCGCCGCATTGGCCGTGACCTCGGCAGGTGCTCGCACGCTGGCGGAACTGGCTGCGGCAGGTGTGCCGGCATTGCTCGTTCCCCTGGAAGGCGCGGCTCACAACCACCAAGCTGCGAACGCGCGCCTGTACGCTTCACACCTCGGGTATGGGTTGGTTCTCGAGGATCCCTGGCAGATCGCCACAGTCGCGGGCAACATCGAGCATCTGGTCAGCAATCCCGCAGAGATGCGTGTGTTCTCGCGCCGCGCAGCGGCATGGTGCCAGCCGAATGCAGCGCGCGACCTGGTGCATGCCTGCGAGCGCTATCTGTTCGCGCACCGTTTCGCGCCCGCAAGGAACCCATTTACGGTGAAAGCGGCGTCTTAGCAGGCTGCTGGAAAAGCCCGCCAAACCTCCGCTCTACGGTCGCGGCAACGGAACGCTTACGGAGCCGCGACCAAAGGGGGTGCCTTTGCGATCGCTTTGCGTCCAGGAGGCCTGCACTACCCAAGAAAGGCTAGCTTCGGCGAGCTGAAGTTGGCGAGGTTCGGAAAGACGGTGGCGAGGGCGGCCTCTGGGATGCCGAACCAGGAGCAGAGTGTGGCGCCGTATTGATCGATGGACGTGGTGGGAATCCAGCGCCCGCGCACATCGGCGTCGTCCGGCCCGCCCAACTCGAAGGCTGGAAACTGGCCATAGATTTCTCCGCCCTGGACCGCGCCGCCGACGACCAGATGATGGCTTCCCCACGCGTGGTCGCTGCCATTTCCAGACGTCGGCTGAAACGTGCGGCTGAAATCGGATTCGGTAAACGTGGTGACGTTTTGCGCTAGGCCGAGTTCCTGGGTGGCGTTATAGAATGCGGCCAGCGCTTGACTCACCTGCGGGTAGAGATTCTGATGGGTGGCGATTTCGTTGGTGTGCGTATCGAAGCCACCGAGTGAGCAGAAGAAAATCTGACGGCGCATGCCGAGAATGCTCTGGACTGCGACGATCTCGGCCACTTGCTGCAACTGCTGGCCCAAAGACGTCGTGGGGAATTGCGTCTTAAGCGATGTGCCTTTGGATAGGGCGTTGCTTAACGCCTGAGCGTCGGTAATGCTGTTGGCCAGCGTGTCGTTGGCCGCTTGCACCAGAGTCATGCCACTATCTGTGGCAAGCAGACTGGTGAGCGCATTCCAGCGAGCCTGCGAGGCAACCGATTGGTTGAACCCGGTCAACTGGAGCGATTGACCCGGCGCCAGAGCTACCGGCTGGGTCTGGGTCCCCGCGCCTTCCAGCGTGTTGCCGGCGACTGAAGAAAATGTCGGGAATTGGGAGGAGTTGATGTTCTGAGACGCGATGTAATCGGCGGCGCGCCCCGCCCAGCCGGTGGGGCTATGACCCTGGGCAACTGAGGTTTGCCACTGGAGCTGTTGATCAGAATGCGAAAACAGATTGAGAGGAATCGGCGCCTGCTGAGCTTGATAAACCGCGCGCGTGAGCGGTTGGACCAGGGAGCCGACATTCGCCACGACCGCTAGCTCTTTACTCGCAAATAGGGAAGCTACATCCGCGAGATCAGCATGGAACGCGTAAGCAGCCCCGGAAGCGCTGGTAACTGGTGCGGTGAGCGCGCTTCCGGGGAGCGCGAGATTGCCGCGGATGGATGTGTAGGCCTTATAACTCGCGTCATCCATCGGAACGATCAGGTTGTTGGAGTCGTTGCCGCCAAACAGAAAGACACACACCAACGCTCGATAATCCGGACCACTTTGTGCCAGCCCCGGAAGCAGCCCAAAGGGGCGCAGCGCCAAAGTCCCGACCGAAGCTGCTCCGATGCGAATCAATCCACGGCGTGTAAGCATTTCGATTCCCTCTGCTCTATTGAATGACCTGATACTCGCTGGAGGTCAACACCACATAAAGTGCCGCCTGTGCACGAGCCAGCGGCGTAGTGGCGCTGTTGGCTGCGTTGGTCGCCGCCGTCTGCAAAGCGGCGGACATGCTATTGTGCACGAACACGGAATTGACATGGTCAACCATGGCGGACGTGTCACCGGCCAAGGCCACGAAAGGTGTCAAATCGAGTTTCACGGCTTTGTCGAGAGTGCCGTATAAAGCGGTGTTCACCATGTCCGAACGGAAGGCCGCGGTCTGCGTGGAATAGATCTGGAACTCCGGCCCTAGTAGCCCTTTCGCGGTGCGGTAGCCGGGCGAAAAATAACTGAACACGCTGGGCGGGTGAAAGAGATTCTGGCTTTGCAGATTGGCGTAACGGTTCAGGTTGTTGCCAGGGCTCATCGTGGCATTTAAGCCGCGCACCAGATTCGCGATGAGTAATACGGGTTCGCGCAGGTGGCCGAAAGAAGCGGTTTCGGTGGATGGTGAATCGTAGGCGCGCGCCTCGCTGTCGGTAAGGATCGCGGTGATCACCGCCTTGAGATCCCCGCGCACGCCGCTGCCGTTATTCAGGAACACATTCGAGACACGCTCGATGTACACAGGGCTGGGGTTGCTGGTGACCAGGTGCTCAATCAACTGCTGGCTGACAAACGGCGCCATGGTGTCTTGCGCCATCAGAGCATCCAGCAGCGATTCGAGATCCTGCTCCGCGGTTTGTCCGGCCGGGATCGTGATATTTCCGAAAATCTGCTTGGCGCTGGTGTCGTGATTGTGCTCAACAGCAAACATTTGGCCCAGATAGAACTGGGGGTTGTTGGCCTTCGCTGTAACGCCTGGCGCGGTGGGATACGTCCAACCCGTGAGTACGCGCGCCATGTTGGTCACGATCGCCTGGTTGTAAATCGGCACAGGCTGATGGTTGGCATCGAGCATGGGGCTTCCATCGGCGTTGAGCTCGGTGAGGCCCAGGGTAAATAACTGCATCAGCTCGCGGGCGTAGTTCTCGTTGGCGGCGGTGTCCTTTGCCGGGTTGGCTTTGTTGTTGTTCGCCATGTTCAGGTAATTGCCCATGGCGGGGCTCAGCGTTACGCCTTTGATGAGGTCGCGATAGTTGCCGAAGGCATTGTCCCGGAAGATGCGCCAATACGGCGGATAAGCGTAGGCGTAGCCGGTTTGCACCGCGGAAACCACCCAAATCTCCGAGAGCGCGAATGCGACCCGCTGGCGGAGCTGGTCCTGGCCAGTAACGGCGTTTTGGAAGAATGCGCTCTGAACCGGGGTAAGATCCCGATTGGCTTTTCCGTCCGAGTTCAGGATTGGCTGGTCCGGCAGGTCGGAAGTATTCAGAGAAAACTGCCAGTTCAGCCAGCCCTCGATACCCAAAGACTGCACCTTGGCGATGTCGGCGGGGGTGGGCCCCCACGCAGCCTGATCGAGCAGACGGGCCGCTGCGCGGTCGCTGACCACCGAGGACGTTTGCGCAACCGCCAGGCACGGCAACCAGGCCGCCGCGAACGTGACCCAAAGAAATGGCTTCTTCATCGTAGGTCCCCAGGAGCGTACGTAAGCTAGGAACCCAGATGGTCTCAAAAAGTGTCGCCGGGGAGTCGAAAAGTTTCGTCCGGAAAATCACTCATTGCGAAGAGCCGATGCCGGATCGATCCGCGTGGCCCGGCCGATCGCTGGAGCGGCTGCGGCGGCCGCGATCAGTCCGACGAGTGCGACAACCAGCACGATCGCCCCTGGCTCCCAGGCAGGGATATCGAATAACACGCGGCGTATCCAGACGGCAACCGAGGCGTAGCTACACAGCCCCGCGGCGAGACCCGCAGCCGTGGACAGCAAAGCGTCGCGCGAGAACAGGGCAATGATGCGGACCGGCTGTGCTCCCAACGCCACTCGTACGCCCACTTCGCGGGTTCGGGATCTCACGGCATGATCGAGGGCGCCATAGAGGCCGATGCTCGCGAGCAATGCTGTGATCAAGCCAAACATTGCCGATAGCAATGCAAGGAGGCGTTCTTGCCAGAGAGATGCTTCGACCTCTTCGCGCAATGTGTGTACTTCGATAAGCGGCAATTGCGGATCGAGCGAACGCAGGATTTTGCGGACCGGCTCGATCAATAGTTCCGGGCGCTCCGGCGTCCGCAGATGCAGAATGAACTCGGAGTCGAAGCCATCGACCTCCGGATTGTAGACCGTAGGAGGAATCGGTTCCCGTAGCGAACGGTATTTCGCATCGCTGACGATGCCAATGATCTCGTCATTGCCGGTGGCGATGCCGCCCGGGCCGGGCATTCCGAACCGTTGGCCAATCGGATTTCGGGCCGGGAAGAAACGCCTGGCGAACGCCTGATTGACGATCACCTTGCGCGCTGACCCGGTGTTCCGGTCGAACCAGTTGAAGGGGCGGCCGGCAAGCACATGCATCCCCATGGTGTCGAAATATTCCGGTGTTACATCGTTCACGCTGCTGTCCAGGAAATCACTTGCGCTGATCCGGGCTCCGGCCACTCCAAAGGTGGCTTTCACTCCCGTGCCGCGCATGAGCGCACGCGAGGCGATACTGGCAGCGCTAACAGTTGGCAGCGTCCTGGCTCTCTCCATCAGAGTCCGGCTAAAGATTCTGCTTTGCTGCGGCGTGTAGCCGTTCAAACCCGTGTCGATCGTAAGTGTGACAATGCGATCGCGATCAAAACCCGGATTCATGGAACGCATGCGCGCGAGCGTTTCGACGAGCAAGGCTGCTCCAATCAGGATCAGCGTGCATATGGCCACCTGGGCCGTGACAATCAGGTTGCCAGCCAAAAGGCGACGCGTAGTGGCGCGGCCACCGCGCAACGAGTTCGCGACTTCAGAGCGGGCACACCGCAGCGCCGGCGATAACGCGAACAGGATTCCAGTCAGCAGCGTTGCGCCCATGGCGAATGCGAGTACGCGGAAGTCCAGGACGACGTGCACGCGTAGGGGTTGTAGGACCGCTGACCGATCGCGAAGCGGCGGCAAACCGCGAAGCAACAGAGGGAGGCATGCCGTCGTTAGCACGATGCCGGCCAAGCCTCCGAGCAGCGAGAGCAGCAGTCCTTCGGTGAGGAGTTGTCGTACGATTCGGCCGGGTGTTGCTCCTAAGGCCAATCGAACGCCTATCTCCTGAGCGCGCGCCGCAGAGCGGGCCAACAGCAAGCCAGCGAGATTCGCACAAGCCATCAATAACAGAAGCGCGACCCCGGCCATCAAGACTTCGAGGCTCCGAGAGAATTGCGCGCGCAGCGTGGAAACGCCGTTCACGGTGGACTCCAGACGCAGGTGGCTACGGATGGGCGCGTCTGGCGTCGCCATCACTTTGACCGACGGAAAAATCCGGCCAAGTTCCTCTTGGTAAGCTGCATACAACAGCGGATCGAGCTGAGCGCTAGCGCCATCGAATGGTACGCCACTCCGCAATCGGCCGAAGATCTGCGCAAAGAGCGGCCGAGCGTCAGGGTTCATACCGCCAAATGGTTTCACCAACAACCGATCCAAGGCCGCGGGAACGCGAATGTCAGGGCTGGTGTCGGCCGCAAGGCCATTGAAGGCCTCGGGCGACACACCGACAATCGTAAACGGATGCCCGCCCAAAACGATGCCGCGGCCAAGAACAGAAGCGTCGCCCCGCAGTCTCCGCTGCCAGAAGTCGTAACTGAGCACGGCGTTCCTGGCTGCGGTGCGCTCGTCTTCAGCGGAAAGGACGCGGCCGAGATAGACCGGCACACCGAGAGAAGAGAAAAAATTGGGTGAAACCAGATGGACCCGCACACGCTCCGTGGTAGTGCCGCCGCTAAAGGCGACGTCTGCCTCGCCCTGACAGATCACGTCGGAAAAGTCGAAATCTCGAGAAGCCACCGCATCGCAGAAATTGTAGGGGAGGTCCCACGTCACGAAGTCATTCGGATGCACCTCCACCAGGCGAACCAGGTTCTCCGGATGCGCGACTGGCAACGGCCGAAGTAACACGGCGTTTACGAGACTGAAGATGAGAGTGTTGGCGCTGATGCCCACGGCCAGGAGCAAGACCGCAGTAATGGCAAATACCGGGCTCTTCGCCAGCAGGCGAGCACCGAAGCGGAGGTCGCGTAGCAACTCGGGCATCGACGCTTTATAGACTACAATCGCCGTGCGCCACGCGCTAGTGCGGGTTCAATCCACACGGCGGATCTTGGCGCCGGCCTGCGCCAGTTTCGCCTCGATCTTTTCGTACCCGCGGTCGATGTGATACACGCGATCGATTACGGTTTCTCCCTTGGCGACGAGCGCTGCTAAGACGAGTGACGCACTCGCGCGCAGATCGGAAGCGATGACTCCGGCGCCCGTCAGTTGGCGTGCCCCGGCAACGATCGCCTGTCGCCCGTCCAGGCGGATGTTCGCGCCCATGCGCGCCAGTTCCTGCGCATGCATAAACCGATTCTCGAAAATGGTCTCGACAATGATGGAGATGCCTTCGGCCTGCGTCATCAGCGCCATGTATTGAGCCTGCAGGTCAGTGGCAAAGCCAGGGTATTCTTCGGTGGTCATATCCACCGAGCGAAGCTTGCCGCCGCCGCGGACGCGCAGCGTGGTGTGGTCGGGTTGTGTCACGTCGACGCCGGCCTGTTGCAGCTTAGACACGAGCGCACCCACGTGCTCGGGGTTGCACTCGGTAATGGTTAAATCGCCGCCGGTGATGGCGCCGGCAATCAGGAACGTACCTGCCTCGATACGGTCGGGGATGATGGTATGCTCGGCGCCGCCCAGTTTCTCTACTCCCTGAATACGAATCGTGGTGGTACCCGCGCCTTCGATCTTCGCGCCCATTTTGGTGAGCAGCTCCGCCAGATCGACCACCTCCGGCTCGCGCGCGGCGTTCCGCAGGACCGTTTCGCCTCTGGCCAGAACCGCCGCCATCATCAGGTCTTCCGTACCGGTAACCGTGATGCGATCGAAATGGACGACCGCGCCGCGCAATCCGTCTGCAGCCTCCGCCTCGATGTATCCATGAGCCTGGTTAATGCGCGCCCCTAATTGCTCCAGGCCGAAGATGTGCAGATTGATCGGTCTGCCGCCGATGGCGCACCCGCCCGGCAGAGATACACGCGCCCTGCCACTACGTGCCACCAAGGGCCCCAGCACCAGGCTCGAAGCGCGCATGGTCTTGACCAATTCGTAAGGCGCTTCGGGGCAGACGATTTTCGGCGTCTCCAGATGCACCGTCTCGCCATCGACTTCGGCCTTCGATCCGATATCCACCAACAGCCGCTGCATGGTGCGGATATCCCGTACCCGGGGAACGCGTTTCAAGGTCACCGGCTCATCGGTGAGCAGCGCAGCGGCCAACGCCGGCAGCGCCGAGTTCTTGGAACCGTTGGTGGGAATCTCTCCCCGCAAGGCGGTTCCGCCGAGGATGACAAATTTATCCATTTAAAGCCTTCGTTATACTTCCGCCGGCAGCGGCCAGCCTACGTTCTGCATCTTCGCGACCAATTCCGGTTCGCGCCATCAGGATCGCCACGCGCACCTGATCCCCGGCGGCCGCCAACCATTCGCGGGCACGCTCATCGGAGACGCCGGCCGCCTGTGCCACGATGCGGCGTGCGCGATCTGCCAACTTCGCGTTTCTGGGCTGGACATTCACCATCAGGTTGCCATACACATAACCGAGCCGAATGAACGCTGCCGTCGTGAGCATGTTGAGCACCAGTTTCTGCGCGGTGCCGGCCTTCATGCGCGTCGACCCGGTGACTACCTCGGGGCCGGTTAGCGGTGTAATGGCGATCTCGACGGCGCGGGCCAGCTCGGAATCGGGTGTGCAACTCAGTCCGACGGTGACCGCGCCCAAGCGGCGGGCTTCGGCTACCGCGCCCAGCACGTACGGAGTGCGCCCGCTGGCAGCGATGCCTACCAGGACGTCACGGCCGATGAAACCGCGCGCCAGAAGATCGCGGGCGCCGCTCGCAGGATCGTCTTCACTCGCTTCGGTAGCCTGGCTGAGAGCCGCTTCGCCTCCGGCAATGATTCCCTGAACGAGGTCCGGCGGAACGCTGAACGTGGGCGGGCACTCCGAAGCATCGAGCACGCCCAGACGGCCGCTGGTGCCGGCGCCGATGTAGAAGAGCCGGCCGCCATTGTGAAATGCAGCCACGATGGCGTCCACGGCACGTGCGATGGATGGCATTTCCCGCTCGACTGCATCGGCTACCTTCTTGTCTTCCGCATTGATGATGCAGAGAACTTGCTCAGTCGGCAAGGCGTCGATCGAGGCGGATGCAGGGTTCGATTGTTCGGTGAGGAGCTTTTCGAGCACGCTATATTCAGGATAGTGCGACGCGGCGTCACCCCGCTTTACGGGCTCGCCTCTCCTCCCGGTCCAGCGCTTCCCGCAGCAGCATCTTCATGTATGTTTGGTAACCAATGCCTTTCTTTTCGGCGAGCTTGCGAGCGCGCTCGATATCCGCATTGGCAATGCGAATCGTGATGTTGCGTGACTCACGTAGCAGTGTGGCAGGCCCACCACGGTGTGCCGTGCCATTCTGCATGACTGCGAGCAAGTTCTTACCGGCCGCGTCCATGTGGTCGTCCCACCATTTCGCTTCTTGCCTCTCAGATTTGAACTTTGGTACCACGAGTTTTCTCATCGTCAGATTCCTCTAAGCCGCAAATACTCGAAGGCCTCTCGTTTGGAGGCCTCCATCGCAGTAATGACCCTCACCAACTCACCCTGGAGTGTCCATACAAGCTTTAGAATGCGCATCTTGTCGGTATGTCCGATCGAGGTCCAACGCTCTTCGTTCTCGGCAATTGCGTAATCAAGGTCCACGGGTTCGTCTACCAGCGCCTGCTCGGCCTCTTCCGGCTTCACGTGATGGCGGCCCGATGTGGTTAATATGGGCCTCATCCCAATCGAAGCTTAGGTCGTCTGCTGTGTTTCAAGTATACATACAGTGCACATATGGTCCAATTGCCGCGCTCGCGCTACATTCAAATAGTGCGATATTTCCTCCGGCGCAGACACCCACCCGTCAACGCGATTTTACTGGTGGAGAGCGGGTCGCGGCGCCTGCTCGAACGCCTGGTTCCGCACTTGCGGCAAAACTGGGGCAGCGATATCTTGATCGACCTGGTCACTTGCTATTCCGGTTTGCCCGAGGGCTTCCATCCGGAGACCACGCGCGTCTATCCAGTCGGCGATTACCGCGGCCGGCGGTTGCGCGGGCAGTTGTATCGGCAACTCCGCAAGAACCGCTATGCGTTTACCGGCATCATCTGCTCGGGTGAGCCATTGATGACGAAATGGAAGTGGGCGCTGGCGCTGCGCGTTCCCGCCAAGGTTTTCCTCATCAACGAAAACGCGGACTACTTCTGGTTCGACATCCACAACTGGAACAAGATGCGAATCCTGGCGCTGCAGCGTTCCGGTTTAGCCGGTGCCGGGGCGGCCCGCATGCTGGCTCAGGTGATCGCGTTTCCGTTCACTTTGCTGTATCTGCTACTCTATGCAACGGCCGTTCATACCCGTAGGGCCTTGCGCAGGAGCTGATATGAAAACGATTCACGTGAAAGAACCGGGCGGCGCCGAAAAAATGCTGCTGGAGGACGTCCCCACTCCCTCCCCAGGCGCCAAACAGGCGCTGATTCGCATGGCGGCGATTGGCGTGAACTTCATCGACGTCTACTTTCGAAAGGGGCTGTACAAGGCCGACATTCCGATCGTGCTCGGTAATGAAGGCGCGGGGACGGTGGAAGCCGTTGGACCGGGCGTTACCGAAGTAGCTGTCGGCGACCGCGTGGCCTGGGCCATGCAGCGGGGCTCTTACGCCGAATACGCTCTGGTGTCCGAAGCCATGCTCGTCAAAATTCCGGATGGCGTGGACTTACAAGCCGCGGCGGCCGCGATGTTGCAAGGCATGACCGCGCACTACCTCACGCATTCCACCTATCCGCTGCAAAGCGGCAAAACCTGCCTGGTTCACGCCGCGGCCGGCGGTACCGGCAGCCTGATCGTGCAGATGGCGAAGATGCTCGGGGCGCGGGTCTTCGGCACGGTGTCTACCGAGGAAAAGGCGAAGGTGGCGCGCGCAGCCGGGGCGGATGAGACAATTCTGTACACGCAGCAGGATTTCGACGCCGAGGTGAAACGGTTCACGGGAGGCGCCGGGGTCGACGTCGTGTACGATTCGGTCGGGCAGTCCACGTTCGACAAGAGCCTCAATTCGCTGAAGCCGCGCGGTCTGCTCGCGTTGTTTGGTCAGTCGAGCGGCCCCGTGCCGCCGTTTGATCCGAACATACTGAATGGGAAAGGTTCTCTCTTTCTGAGCCGCCCCAGCCTGGCGCACTACCTGCTCACTCGCGAGGAACTGCTGTGGCGCGCCGGTGACGTGCTCCAGTGGATCGCCGCTGGCAAACTCAAGCTGCGCATCGAGCGCACCTACCCTCTGGCGAACGCGGCAGCCGCGCACCGCGATCTGGAAGGACGCAAGACAGCCGGCAAGTTGCTTCTGATCCCACAGTGATTCATGACCCTGCAGGCCAAGCTGACGTTGGGCTCCGTGGTGTTGGCGAGCCTCATGGTGGGAGTGGTTTCGGCCGTCGATCTCGCCAACGAGATGCAGCGCCAGTTTGAATCGACGCTCGAACGAGCGGACACGCTGAAAACCGTCGCCTCCCGCATGATCAGCCAGTCGATCAATCGGCAGCGCACGAAATCTCTGCGCGAGGCGCTGCTCGATCCCGACCTGCAGAGCCTGATGGTCGACATCATTAGTGCCTCGCACGCGATTCTGGAGGTAGCAGCGGTCGATCCGGATACGAGCGAGATCCTGCTCGACAGCGACCCGACACAGCTGGGCAGGAAGTCGCCGCAGTACGACGACTTCACGCCTCTGGTCGTCTCCAGTTCCTGGTGGAACAAGCTACAGGTGCTGCTGCGTAGCGGCAGGCGGTACTATCAGCTCGAGCAAAAGCTCGGAACTGCCGAACAGAAGCCTCTGCTATACGTCCGTGTTCTGATTGCGCCGGCGCTCATTCGCCGGGACATCAATCCCATCATGCAAAAGGACGCGCGGGTGGCCCTGCTATCGGTCATCGGCGCGGTCATCCTGACGTTCGTGTTCTCGGCGCTGGCTTTTCGGCCCTTGGGACGATTGGGCCACTTGCTCGACCAGGTGGCGCGCGGCGAGTACGATCCCGAGAAACTGGCGGTTCCCCAGCCTACGGGAGATGAGCTGGCGGTGATGGCGTCGAAGGTCAGCCTGCTGGGTCAACGCTTGCGTGGTGCGCAATACGAGGTCTCAGATCTGCGCGGTAATATCGACCGGCTGCTGCAGGATCTCGAAGACGCGGTCTTCATCTTTAATCGTGAACTGCGGCTGGTGTTCGCTTCGGGATCGGTGGAGAAATTCCTGGGCACGGAGCGGTCTGGGCTGGTGGGTAAAACGATCGCGGAGGTGTTCCAGCCGAATCAGACCCTGAGCTTGTTGATCGCGCAAGCTTCCCAAACCGGCCGGCCGATTCGCAACCGGCGGGTGCCCGTTCCTGGCCTGGCGGAAGGCGCCGGCCCCGCGGTAGTGCTGCTTTCGGTGGATATTCTGGAAAGTCTTCCGGGAACGGCTGGGTCGGCAACGGGGCTGCTGGTGCGCCTTCGCGACCCCGAGGCCCAGCGCAAGATCGGCCGCGAGTTGCAAACAGCCGATCGGCTCTCGGCGATCAGCCGCGTCAGCGGAGGCGTCGCTCACGAGGTGAAGAACCCACTGAACGCGATCCTGCTGCACGTGGAGGTGGCCCGCGCGAAGCTGGCTCAGGGCGATACGGAAGTCGGCCCCGAGATGGAAATTATTTCCCGCGAAATTCTGCGGCTCGATCGCGTGGTGAAAACTTTCCTCGATTTCACGCGGCCGGTGGAACTGAACCTGAGCAACGTTCCGGTGCAGGAGTTGGTGGCGGAAATTCTGGACCTGGCGCGGCCGCAAGCCGAGAGTTCCCAAATCCAGATCACGGTAGCGCAAGAAGCGGAAAATTCCGAAGTGCGCGTGGACCGCGACCTGTTGAAACAGGCATTTCTGAACATTGTGATGAATGCGATCGAAACCATGCCCGAGGGTGGCGAGCTCGGGGTGCAGTCTTCGGTGAGCGAAGATACAGCGGAGATTCGGATTTCCGACACCGGGCCCGGGATCCCACCCGAACTGCGCGACAAGATCTTCCGTCTGTACTTTACGACCAAGAAGGAAGGGTCCGGTATCGGATTAGCCATGGCATTTCGGATCGTGCAATTGCACGATGGTACAATCGATTTCACAAGCGAGCCCGGGAAGGGCACGACGTTTGTGATCCGCCTGCCTCTTGCGGTCTAAGCGAGGATCCGGGATGAGACGCGCACAAATGGTTTTGGCAGCATGGCTGGCGCTATCATCCGCTGGATGTGTGCTGCGGGGAAAACAGCAGGCAAATGCCACGACGCCTCCGCCAGCGCCGGCGCCGGCGGTGCGGCCCGCCGCAGCCACGCCGCGCCCGCAGCCACTTTCCATTCCGCAAACCCAAGCGCAGTTGCCGCCTCCCCAGCCGATCAGTCCTGAGGCCATGGCTACGCTGCAGCAGGCGCCACCGCCGGTAGAAACCCCGGCCGAACCACGGGCGCCGCGCCGCGCGGCTGGACCAGTGGCCGCTCCCGCGCGCGCGGAAACACCTCCCGTGCAGGCGCAGACGCCGCCGGTTGTGGCGCCGGCCGAAGCCGAGCCGCGTCCGACCGTGCAGGAGATCGTCGCGCCCGCTGAGTTGAAGCGGCTGCAGGAGTCCGCAGACGGCCGCAAGCAGGAGATCCGCAAAGTCCTCGAGCAGGCGCAGGCGCGCGGCCTCAACCGCGATCAGCGCGAGATGGTAACCCGCATCCAATCGTTCGTGCAGCTCTCCGACGAGGCTGAGAAACGTGGCGATATGCGCCAGGCCGACGCCCTTGCCGAACGCGGGCAACTTCTCATGAGGGAGTTGCAGAATGGCGGCCGCTAGCGATTTCGAGCGCCGCCGCAACACCGTCAGCGAGGGTTTGGCGGCGCGCAGACTGGACGCGCTGCTGGTTTCGTTTTCGGCCAACCTGCGCTACCTTTCCGGATTTACCGGCAGCAACGGAAATCTTCTGGTGTTGCCGGACCGCGCCATCCTGTTTACAGACCCGCGTTACACGATTCAGGCTTCCCAGGAAGTAACGTGCGAGGTTCGGATTGCGAAAGGTCCGCTGGTATTGGGCGTGACCGATGCGATTGCCAGGCTCAAGCTCCGAAAGATCGGCTATGAACCGCCGCGAATGACATGCGATTGGTTCGAGTCCCTGAACGCGCGGCTGCCGATGACGGCCACGCTGACGCCGATAACAGGGTGGATCGAGGAGTTTCGCTCGATCAAATCGGCGGCGGAGATTGAATTGATTCGCCGTTCGGTTGAGACCAACTCCGTGGCATATGAGCAGGCGGTTTCGCGTGTGCGCGTGGGCATGAAGGAGCAAGATCTAGCGGCCGAATTGGAATACCGGATGCGGAAACTGGGCGCCGAGAAGCCCGCCTTTGAAACGATCGTCGCCGGCGGAACCCGCAGCGCTTTGCCGCACGCACAGCCCACGGAAGCTAAGCTCGAAGCAGGCGGCCTGGTGGTGGTGGACATGGGCGCCCTGCGCGACGGCTACTGCAGCGATATGACGCGAATGCTGTTCCTGGGCTCGCCGACTGCCAAGGTAAAGCGCCTCTATCGCGCGGTTCGAGAGGCGCAACAGGCTGCCATCGACACGGTGCGCGCCGGTGTTTCGACCGCGCACGTCGACCGGCAAGCGCGCCGCGTACTGAAAGGCTATGGGCTCGAGCAGGCGTTCATTCACTCCACCGGCCACGGGCTGGGCCTTGAAATTCACGAACCGCCGCGCATTGGCAAGCGCGACAAACAACGCCTGCAATCCGGCATGGCTATCACCATCGAGCCCGGCGTCTACCTCGAAGGGTTCGGAGGCATAAGGATCGAAGACACCGTGATGGTGACGCCGACCGGATATGAGGTTCTGACACCGACCAGCAAACAGCTCCGCGTGATTTAAGCTGCGGAAAAATACCTCAAGCGAGTTTTTTCACGGGGACTTGACATCCTGCAACCACAGGAGCATATTGGCAGTGGGAACGATTTAAGGTTCCCAGGTCCCTTTATCGATAAGGGAGATTAGTAGAAGGAGGAGTTCATAGAACCAGTCTACGGTGAGGGCGGCTACCGGCTTCCTTCCAGAGCCAATTGCGAGCTTTGACGCGCCAGGAATCCTTTTTCGTTTCGGCGCCGCGGTCTCACAACCGCAAAGTCAACCCGGTTCCGCAATTCGGAAATCGCAGGAGCGGGCGGCCGCCCTTTAGTGTGTCTGGGTCCGGAGCCGATCGCGAACCTCCCCCAGATAGCGAGTGGCTCTCTCCTCTAATTCCTGCCGTTCTGCTCGAAGCTTCTCATCTCCAATCGCTCGCAGGTTCGCATCTACGCTATTGAGAATGGCGCGGAGGGCGCCGTGCAGGATCTCGGCCGCTCCACCGATATCCGCCGCCACGGCGCCACGCACAAGTGGAGCCGCCTGGGAGCAGAGCATGATGGCACCGAGCGCCGATTGCGCTGCACGGAGCGGCGTCTCAGTTGCCTTCTCGAGGCTGGCGCGCATGGTTCTGTCCCGCTCCGCACGCTCGTGTTCCGTCGTGCGCGGTAAGCGGGAGGCCTGCCGATAGGCCGCATAAGCGGCGCGGTCCTCATCGGCTGCGGCACACAAATCGTGCGAGAGAGTTTTTGCTGCCACCTGCAGAGGTATGAGTTGGCTTTCCGATCCTCGCTTTCGCGTGGTGACCGCCAATACCATGCGTAGCACGCTGACTGCGAACGCTGCGGAAATCGCGGCTACCGCAACCGCTCCGGTGATCCCGTCGCCTTCGGCAAGCTGCCTCGAGAACTCTTCCAGGCTCGATCTCCAGACTGACGGCTGCGGGTCCACAGTCAGCCCGCCACCCGGATGACCACTTTTCCCAGCGGTCCTTGTGCCAAGCGGCCAAACGCCGCCTTGACCTCGTCAAAGGGAAACACGCGATCTACCACGGGCCGCTTTCCCATCGCATCCAGGCGGCGAACAATTTCCTTCCAGGCGGTTTGGGCGGCTTCGGGAGTGAAATCGCTTACCGCCACGCCGCCAATCCGGTTTCGGCGGAAGAACAGGCTGGCTGTGTTGAAATCGGGAACGGGACCTGCGCTTCTACCAACCACGCTAATGCGGCCCGCATAACCGAGCATGCCGATCACTTCGTGGAATAGCGCGCCGCCGATGTTGTCCACGGCTATGTCCACCCGTTTCGGCGAAATCGCCGTGAGCACTGCTTTGCGCATGTTGGGATCGGCGGGATCAAACACGAAATCGGCGCCAAGCTTCTTCAGAGCGGCGCCTTTTTCGGAGCTCCGCGACAGTGCGACGACCGTGAGGTTCATCGACTTGGCAAGAAGGATGGAACCGATGCCGACACCGCCGGAGGCGCCCGTTACCAGCACCACCGAACCCGCGGGAGGCGGCGCTGCCGGCTCGCTCCATTGAGTGAGAGCTTGCCAAGCGGTGAGAAAGGCGAGCGGCGCGCACGCCATTTCTTCCAGCTTCCAGCCTGGCGGCACCGGAGCGACGCTGGCTGCCGGAACCGCGGTTTTCTCGGCCAGCGTGCCCCACGTCGAAACGCCAACGTCGCACCGCAAGACGCCGACCGTGTCTCCAACGCGAACGTGCTCTACCCCCGCTCCCACCGCCAGCACATCACCCACACCATCGCGCCCGAGGACATGCGGGAGCGGCGGGTTCGCCGGATACATGGCTCGCGCGAGAAACGCATCGGCGGGATTCAGCGCGGCGAATCGCATCTTCAGGAGAACTTCGCCCGGGGCGCTCGCGGGGTCGGCAGCCTCGCTCAATTGCAGCTTGTCGGTGCCCTCGTACGAGTTCATCAGCCATGCGCGCATGGTGACATTCTCGCACGAGCATCAGGCCTTTACTTTGCGCTCAGTGAGTACGTCCGGTCCCAAAATGGCAGACTTCCGATGGCATCGCCGGAGATCACGATTTCCACGCGGCGGTTCTCCGTGCGTCCGGCTTCGGTGGTATTCGAGACCATGGGCCGCGAGTCCCCAAAGCCCTGGCTTGTGACGGAAGCGTTCGCCAGCCCGGCTGAGACGAGTGAATTGCGCACCATCGACGCTCGTTCGGATGCGCGCTGAGCGTTGGCGGCGGAATCGGAGTGCCCTTCCACCTCGACCCGCAAGCCGGGCTGGGACGACACCACGGCGGCTACCTGCGCGATTTGACTGGACGCACCCGCTCGTGGCGAAGGTCCGGCGAAATCCGAGTCCGGCAACGTGACCACCAGCCCTCGCGGCGTATCGCGCGTAATCGCGATTCCGTTCAGGCGCTCCAACATCTGCGAGCGGATCCCGGTCTGTTCGGCCTGGCGATCCTTGTGTTTCTTGGGCGTTTCAACAATTACGGTTGCCACGCGATCGGCTTGCGCCTGAGCCGCGCTGGCACGCGCTAAGGCGGCATCTGCCTCCGCGCGTTGGTGGGCGGCACGCTCGGCTTCGGCCTGGGCGCGCGCCGCATCGGCATCGATACGAGCCTGCTGAGCCGCCGCGTCCGCTTGCGCTTTAGCTTGCTGGGCGGTTGTTGCGTCTTGCTGCGCCTTGGCCAATTTTTCGTCCTGCATCCGGCGTTCGGAGATCACACGCGCATCTTCTGCGGTTTGCGCAGCGGCGCGCGCGCTTTGCACGATCAGGCTGGTATCGCTCTTGGACTCCTCGAGGCGCTGCGCTTCGCCCAATTCCTGTTGCGCTTTCGCCAGGGTGTTGGGTGCGTATTGCTCTGCGTTGGCGGCGCGCGCCACCCCAATCGCGTTCTGCGCCTGATAGACCTCGAGAATCGCTTCGTATCGGTTCATCGAGACCTTAGGCGCGTTGCTCACGCCGCTCGACAGCGCGTCTTGAACGTCCCACGTGTAATGTCCACGCGGCATCAACTCATATTTCGCTTGAATCGGCGCTGAACGCCCCACGGTATCCGGCCGGACCTGGTTTTCGAGTACGACCACGTCGCTGGGCTGCCGCACCGCCGAATAGGGCTCGGCTGTGACAATCATTCCGAACGCCTGTAGCTCGGTGGTAACGTGCAAGTGGGCATCGTTAGACCCATTTGGTACCAATTCGCCCAAATTGTGTGGTGCGCCTTCCGGGCTGACAGCCCAGAGCACGTAGGTAAGATATTCCCGCCCGAAACGTGCGGGCGGCGTTAACTTCTCGAACTTGGCGTCGATCTCCGTGCGCCCACGCTCCGACTCGACGGTCGCGTCGCCTTTCGCTGCCGAGAGCAGCACGGTGCCGCGAAAATCGATCTTCGTGGGTCCGGATCGGTACTGGTAATTGACTGCATCTACGTTACGTTCCACCACTGTGACGCGGTAGATCGGCACCGATCCGGTCTTGGTACCGGTTTCCTGGCAGACGCCCGGCACGGCGCACAAAACGCAGGCAACGGCGCTGCTCACGAGTGCATGTCTCATCTCGCCCTCCGATGGACGAGATGCAGGTGTGATGCCGCAGACGGGGCGGTGCGTATACAGAAGTACGATCTACGGTTGGAGGAGACCGCCCAATTCAGCAGCGTGGATGCGCAAGCCGACATAGAATGTGCCGAAAAGCGCATAAACCGCGCTGACCTCGTCGAAGCGCATCTCATAGATCAGCTTTTTGAAAACCAGAGGGTCGTCGGCGAACAGATCGACGCCCCACTCCCAATCGTCGAAGCCGATCGAGCCGGTGATGATCTGGCGGACTTCATTGGCATAGCGGCGGCCCACCATGCCGTGTTCGTGCATCATGCGCTGCCGCTCGGCCATGGACTCGCGGTACCAGTTGACCGATTCTCCGCGGCGGCGATCCATCGGGTAGAAACAGATGTGCTTCGCTGCGGGGATTTCCGGCCAAAGCCGGGAAGCCATGGCTTGGCGCTGCCGAACCAGCGTCTCTTCGATATCGCGGTGCCACTCCTCGGAGTGGGGCGGCACCCCTCGGGCAGCCAGACCACCGTACACCTTCGCGCTGGATTCATAAAGCCCCAGCTCGATGATCGACAGATAGGAAGTAGTGGGCTCGAGATAGTCGCTCAGTTCGAGCCGGGCCAGTTCGTTCTGCGCCTGGTTCAACTCTTCGAAGCTGCGGCGGAAATGCACGAATAACAGATCGCCCTTGTGGCCGAGCAGCGAATAAATTGCGCTCTGCCGGCCATTGGAGGGCTGCTCTTTTTCTTCGAACACACGCGTGGCTTTTTCCAGAATGGAAGTGCGGGCTGCGGCGGGAAGAGCACGCCATGTCGGCCATCGAAACCGCATCATCTGGTGCAGCACGCTGGCTCCTTCGACGGTAAGCGGGACTGCAGGCAGGGCCGCTTCAGTCAGAGTCTCGGGTGTCATGCACCAATTATAGAGAACGATCAGCTTTGACGGCGGGCCAGGCGCGAAAGATAGGATTCCGCGGCCAATTGCTCCAGTTCGCGATCGCCCGCGGCTTGCCATTCGGCGAACTGGCGCTGTTCCAGGCGTTCGAGCAGACGGCAGCGCCGTCGCGCTTCCATCATGACCTGCTGCTGCGCCTGGAGTTGTTCGACGGCTTGCTGGTGCCGGACGGCGATTTCCTTTTCGCGATCCTGCACATGCCGATGAAAGTGCGCAAGCGCCGCCAGCTCACGCCCTAGCAACGGACTCCAATTGCGAACTTCGGTCTCAGACCGGATGGCGGCGGCCTCCAGTTCGGCCCGCGCACGATCTAACTCCGCCACCTGAGCGATCTGCCGTTTGAGCTTGGCGTCCTCGAGATCGAGCTGCGTGCGCCGTAGACCGAGGACTTTCGCCAGCCGAAACCGAAAAGCTGTCATTTCGCTTGTCCGGTGCGCGCCGGGACCGCAGTGCCGTTCAGCCTTTGGGCAAGGTTCTCCAGGCGAGACAGAGTATCGGGAAGTTTGGAGGTGGCCGCGTTATCCTGCCGCAGGAAATCCAACAGCTCCGGCCGCAATTGGATGCTGGCATCCAGCACGGGATTGGTCCCGGCAACATAGGCGCCCAATTGGATCAAGTCTTCGGCGTCATGGTATGCGGACAGAGCCTCGCGCAGCTTCCTTCCAGCGTCTTTCTGGGGAGCCGTCGCGATTTGCGAAGTCAGCCGGCTGACGGAGTGAAGGATGTCGATCGCCGGGTAATGGCCCTGGGCGGCGAGCTGCCGCGACAGGATGATGTGGCCATCGAGGATGGCGCGCACCGCGTCGCAGATCGGTTCGTTGAAATCATCGCCCTCCACCAGTACCGTGAAAAAGCCGGTGATCGATCCCTTGGGGAAGTTGCCGGCGCGCTCTAACACCTTCGGCAGCATATTGAAGACCGACGGCGTATAACCCTTCTGGCTGGGCGGCTCACCGGCGGCTAAACCGATCTCGCGTTGGGCCATAGCCAGGCGCGTTACCGAATCCATCACCAGCAACACGTTCGCCCCTTGATCGCGGAAATACTCCGCGATCGCCAGCGATACGAAACAAGCACGCACGCGCAAGGGAGCCGGCCGCTCAGAAGTGGCGCACACCACGACCGAGCGTTTCCGGCCTTCCGGACCCAACTCGTGTTCCAGGAACCCGCGCACCTCGCGGTTGCGCTCGCCGATCATGGCGATCACGGTAACATCGGCCGAGTTATGGCGCGACATGGCGCCGAGCAGCGTGCTCTTTCCCACGCCGCTGCCGCCGAAGATGCCAATGCGCTGCCCCAGGCCACACGGCAAAAGGCTGTCGATGGCGCGGATTCCGGTGACCAGTGGTTTGGTGATGTGCTCGCGGTGGAGCGGGTTTCCAGGTTCGCCGGCCAAGCGGTAAGCGCCCGTAGCCTGGATCGCAGGTCCGCCGTCGATCGGCTTGCCAAAGCCGTCGATGACGCGTCCGAGCAGGCCGGGGCCAACCTCCACCCGCGCATCTTCACTCCGCGCAACCACCATGTCCCCCAACTGCAGACCCTCGGTCTCTTCGAGCGGCATCGAGAGCACCCGTTCGTTCCGAAAGCCGATCACCTGCGTGCGGATGGTCCTTCCCCCAGCAGTGAGGACTTCGCAGAAATCCCCCATCGCCACGCTTGGCCCGCGCGATTCGACCAGCAGCCCGACCACCTCGGTCACCTGACCCGTCCAGGCCAAAGGCGAGGCCATCTCGACGTCGGAGACATACGGTTGGAGAGAAATCCGATCGGTCATCGTTGGGTTGCGAGGCGGTCCGCCAGCCCCCTTTCGATTTCGCGCAATTGTGATTCAACTGAAGCGTCCAGGTTCCCACGCTCGGTTTCGAAAATCACGGTGCCGGGCTCGCGCGAGGGATCGGGTACCACCTCTACCGGCGAAGTGGCGACCATCTGACGTAGGCAGGCACTCAGCAGGGGCGCGTGCGCCGGGTGAACCCGCACGCGGGCTATCTCCTGCGACTGCAGTTTTTCGAGAGCGCCGAGGACCAGTCCGTGCATGGCGTCCGGGTCGATGGCGATTTCGCGCCGCAAGATTCGCCGCGCGATGGCAGTGGCCAGCCGCAGCAGGTCGGTTTCCGCCTCGCGCCGCATACGCGCCCGCATACCCGCGATCTCTTGGATCGAACGAGAAAGCCGCTCGATCACGGGCTGCAATTCGGCCGCTGCGCGGTTTCGCCCAGCAGCCTCTCCCTCGCGCACACCCGCCGCGTGCGCCTCTTGGATCCCGTGATCCAACCCGCTCGGTTCGGAATAACTCGTCTTTGCTCCCGATGGGCTGACCGCTGCGGCGCCCGGGCGCGTGGCGGATTCTATAATGCGCCAAGGCATGGGAGTCACCGGCTGTGGGTCGTCGGGAGGCAGCACTTTAGACGACATACTGCTCACCCACGGTCGCCTTCAGACTGAGAACGCCTTCCGATTCGAGCTGGCGGACCACCGCAATAATCTGCTGTTGAGCCGCTTCCACTTCTTTGATTTTCACCGGGCCCAGAGCCTCCATGTCTTCCTTTAGCATCTCTCCGCCGCGCTGGGACATGCATCCCAGGAGATGGTTCCGGAGTTGCTCGCTGGTGCCCTTCAGCGCCATGGTCAGAGCTTTGCGATCTACCTTGCCCAGCACTTCCTTCAGCCCGATCTGGTCGATCAGCAGGAGGTCTTCGAATACAAACATAAGGTGGCGGATAGTATCGCCCAAGGTGCTGTCCTGGTGCTCAATGTTGTCGAGGATTTCACGGCTCGTAGCCGAATCCAGCCGGTTTAGCATTTCCGCTACCGCTCGCACGCCGCCGTACGACTCGCGGCTGAACTCACCCAAAGCCTTCAATTTTTGGCCGATGACTCCTGCGATCTTATAGATGATTTCCGGGGAAATCTGATCGAGACTGGCCATCCGCTGCGCCACATCGGAACGAAGGTTGGCTGGAAGCGAGGTCAGCAAGGCCGCTGCCTGCGTGGAGTTCAGATGCGAAAGGACCAGAGCGATGGTTTGCGGGTGCTCATTGTGGATAAACTTCGCCAGCTGCTGCGGATCGGCCTTCTCGATGGCGTCGAAAGAAGTTGCTTCTGCGCCCAGGGCTTTCGCCAGGCGCTCTAAGAGCTTCTTGGCGGTGTCCGGGTTAAAAGCCCGTAACAGAAGCTTGCGCGCGTAATCAATGCCGCCGCGCGCCACGTAATCACCCGCCGTCGAGATGTGGTGGAACTCCTGGAGCACGCCCTCGGCTTGCTCCGAGGTGATCGAAGTGAGCTTGGCCACCTCGCGGCTCACCTTCTGGACTTCGTCTTCAGAAAGGTGCTGGAGGATGGAAGAACTCGTTTCCTCGCCCAGTACCACCAGGAGCATCGCGGCTTTGCGCAAAGAGGTGAGCGATTCCGTTTCCGAGGGCCGGCTGGTGTTCAGAATCACCGCTAAATGTCCTCATCGCGAATCCAGCCGCGCATTACTTGCACCGAAACGTCGGGGCTTTGCGCTACCTTTTCGCGGATATGCTTGGCCATCACCTCGGCGGTTTTGGTGATGGCAGGCACCAGTTTCAATGCGGCTTGGGCTTCGGCCTCCTTCTGCTGCGCGTCATGTTCCGCCAGCCGCGACCGAACCTCCTGCTCGATAGGATTCGGTCCCGAGTTGACGGCAGCGGGGAGTTCCGGGGCGAAGGTCGCCGAGACTGATCCGCTATTCCCGCGGCGTAGCAATAAGGCGAGCAAGACCACCACTGCCAGGAGAACTCCTCCGCCGATAAGAAGTGTCTTCTGATCCAACTGGAGAAGCTTGGGCGCCTCGGGTTGGCCTTTGTTGGGGCGGGAAGCACCGGGCGGCAACGGAGGGTCGAGCGTCAACGTCGCCTCAAACGGCTGCGTATCGACCACTAGCTGGTCGCCCCGCTCGGCATTGAAGCCCGTGACACCCGCCACCAGGTCGTGAATGACTTTGAGCTTTTCGGCAGACGGGGGCACGAGGACGCGGCGGAATCCGCTCTTGTCTTTTTCCCACGTCAACTCCTGATCGACCAAAACCGCCACCGAGATCTTGCGAATCCCCCCGGCCGGCAGGCGCATCTTCTTGACCGTTCGTGTGGACTGATACGTGACGTTCTCGGTGACACGCGCCACGCGGCTCGATCCGGAGCCCGGCCGTGACGTCGGCCGTGGCAGAGTGGACGCCGTCCCCGGTACGCCGCTGGCGTTGACCGAGCCGGACGTATCCTCGGTTCTTTGCGAGCTCAGCATGACCGAACGAGCAGGGTCGAAGACTTCCTCGCTCTGTTCGCCCCCGGTGAAGTCGCAATCCACGGAGACGCCGGCATGGAACTTGTTTTCCCCCAGCAGCGGCTCGAGCGTCGAGTTGACCTTGGAAACCAGGTCGGCTTCGATTTTGCGCCGATAATCCAGTCCCGCTTCGGATGGCTCGGGGCCATCGAGACTTCCCGGCGTGCGCGGCCTGCCGAGCAGGTTCCCATTCATATCGAGCACCGAGACGCCATCGGGCGATAGCCCTTCGACCGCCGCAGCGACCAGATTGTCGATGGCCTGTACATTCTGCGGCGATAAATGCGCTCCCGGCCTCAGATGCACCAAGACGCTGGCCTTGGCCGGCTTCTGAGCATCCAGGAAGACGGAGTCCTTGGTAAAGGTGATGTGGACTCTGGCTTGATCGACCTCGGTTAGAGACATCACGGAGCGTTCCAATTCGCCCTCGAGCGCCCGCCCGTAGTTCACGTGCTCGGTAAATTCCGTCGCGCCAAGGTTCGTTTTGTCGAAGAGCTCGAATCCGATACGACCCGATTTCGGAAGGCCCGCCGCCGCCAGACTCAAGCGTAGCTCTGCCAGATGTGCCGAAGGCACGAGGACGGCGCCGCCTTCCTCCGGAATGCGGTATTCGACGCCGCTCTCTTTCAGCTTCTGCACCACCCCGGCGGCGTCTTCTGCCGCCATACCAGTGAACAGTGGCCGGAAATCGGCTTCTTGTTTCCAATGGATCAGAGCGTAAATGCCCCCGCCAGCCAGCAGAACCGTCACCGCGATGGTGATTCGCTGACGCCTCGGGAGGTTGGCCAAAAGCTTATTCATGACTCGGCGCGAAGCCGCAAAGGCGACCCAATGTTTAGATCGGCAGGAGAGGGAAGAAACGTGAGGTTACATCTGCAGATGCATGATTTCCGTATAGGCGCTGACTACTTTATTGCGGGCCTGCAGGAAAAGATCGAAAGCCAGTTCCGCCTTCTGGGCGGCCATGATGGTGGTGTGGAGTTCTTCGCCTTCCCCGGATAGGAAGCGCTGCGCGGATGCTGCCGCTTCCTGTCCCGAACCTTCCACGCTTTGGACGGCGGCAGCGAACACATCCCGAAACGGGGTGCCGCCGCTTCCGCTGGACCCGGTCGCGGGAGAAATTGGATCGGGGATGGCGGCCGGTGCGGTGATAGGAAGGATCGGTCCAGGCACGGTTTACCTCATCGTAGAAGATCGAGCGAACGGGCGATCATATCCTTGACCGCCGAGATGGCGGCCACATTCGCCTCGTAGCCGCGAGCTGCACCCATTAAATCAACCATGTCCTCGGCCGGATTCACGCGGGGAAACGCCACGTATCCGTCTGCATCGGCATCCGGGTGCCCCGGCATGTAACGCTTCTCCGGGTCGCGCGTGTCGGTGACGATATCGGAGACGGCCACACCGCTCGTGCCCTGGACCTCGCTGCTAAAAGCAGACGCGAAAGGCGACTCCAGCGGCGTAGAACTAAACACGGCGTCTTTGCGCCGGTACGGGCCGCCTTCGGGAGTGCGCGTGGTTTCGGCATTGGCCAGGTTCTCAGCCAGCAATTCGGCGCGCGTGCGCTGCGCCGCCATGCCCGAAGCGCCAATCGACAAGATGGAAAACAGGCTCATCCGTTCTTCCCTTCGTCAATGGCGTTCTTGACGATGCGGATGTCGGAGCGCATCAGGCTCGAGGCCACCTGAAACCTCATGGCGTTCTCCGCCAGCAGGCGCGACTCGCGATCGAGGTTGACGTTGTTGCCGTCGTTTTTCACCGTAAGGCCAGAGACATCCACCACACTCGGCGACAACCCCATCGCGTTCGCAAACTCGGTTTCAAAGTCGATGTCTTTGGTGGTGTAGCCGGGTGTGTCCGCATTGGCAATGTTGGAAGCCACCAGCTTCTGGCGGGCGCTCAACAGATCCATGTAGCGCTCCAGTTGTCCGGCGATCGGGTCCAGCATCGATGCCGTCATTGCAAAACACATGCCGATTGGGCAAGAGCCATGGAATCACCGCTGGCCGACGACGTTGCGAGGCAAAATCTTGCCCAGCGCCAGTTTCTTGCCGCGTGCTATTCTCTCCACCGGTATGGCTGGCAGCCAGCAATCGGCGCGCCGCTGGTTTGTGCGGGGGCGGGTGCAAGGTGTCGGTTTTCGTTATTTCGCGCAGCGCGCCGCCGATCGACTTGGCCTGCGCGGTTATGCCCGCAACCTCGATGACGGCCGCGTAGAGGTCTATGCCACCGGCCCCGGCGAGCGTCTGTCCGAAATGGCTGGAATGTTACACACCGGTCCGCGTTGGGCCGAGGTCCATGGTGTAGACGAAGAGGAAGCCGAGGTGCGTTCCCTTCACTCGTTTGAGATCCACTAGTGGTCCAGCCGCCCATGTGGGACAGACCATCGTTGTTTGTGGTCTGTCTTTGCTGATCGAGACGGGCAGACGCAAAAGGCGATCGTCTGCCCCACGGGATTATTCGGTACAATTTGGATCTCGATGAACGATCTCAAAAAGCTGATCCGCGAGGTGCCGGATTTTCCCAAGCCCGGAATCCTCTTCTACGACATCACTACGCTCCTAAAGGACAAGTGCGCGTTTCGCGCGGTGATTGATGCGCTGAAGGATCACTACCAGGACGCTCACCCGGACACGATTCTGGGAATCGAAGCCCGCGGCTTCATTTTCGCGCCGGCGCTGGCATACGCGCTGGGGACCGGGTTCGTGCCCATTCGCAAGCCCAAGAAATTGCCGGCCGAGGCGGTGACGGTCAGCTACGATCTGGAGTACGGCAGCGACAGTTTGGAAATGCATAAGGACGCTCTGGACGGGGGGCGCCGCGTGCTGATCGTGGATGATCTGCTGGCCACCGGGGGGACGGCGGCCGCGGCCGCGCGCATGGTCGAGAACGTTGGCGGAATCGTAGCCGGAATCGGGTTCGTCATCGAGCTGGTCTCTTTGCGAGGGCGGAAGAAGCTCGAAGGCTTCGACGTCTTTTCGCTGATGCAGTACGAGGCATGAGCGCAGCGGCTCGCGGGCCCCGCCGGGTGCGCGTGCGCGCGCTGGCTAAGATCAACCTGGATTTGCGGGTCCTCGGCAGGCGTCCGGACGGATATCACGAGCTGCGGACCATCTTCCACACCATCTCGCTCGCCGACACAATTGAGATTTCGTTCACCCCCGGACGGAAGACAGCGATCGCCATCAACGACCCTCTGCGCCTGGAGTCCGATAACTTGGCCGTACGCGCCGCGAAGCTGGCGATGGACACGATGCGTGTCAACGGACGTATCGAAATCCGGCTGGTGAAACGCATTCCCACGGGCGCCGGCTTGGGCGGTGGATCGAGCGATGCGGCTGCGGTGCTGCTGGCGTTGCCCGTACTGGCCAGAAAAGTTGTGCCGCTTCCGGCACTCAGCCGGATAGCAGCAGAGCTGGGCAGCGACGTGCCCTTTTTTTTGCAGGGCGGAGCCGCGGTGGGGATCGGCCGTGGAACGGAGTTGTTTCCCCTGCCCGATGCACCGCAACTCCCAGGGTTGCTGGCCTTACCCGAGGTTCACGTTTCCACCGCCGAGGCGTACCGCCGTCTGAGCGCCCGTTTGACAACCGAATCCGAACAAAATAAAATATTTAGTTTCCAGTCACTCGCTCTGGCTGGGGGTGTCCCCGAAACAGTTTGTAACGATTTTGAAGCCGTTGTGATGGAGCAGTATCCTCGTTTGGCGCTCCTGAAGAAGCGGCTGGAGCGGGCCGGAGCTGCCCCGGTGTTGATGAGCGGCAGCGGTTCTGCGGTATTTGGGTTGTTCCGCAAGCGCGAGCAGGCATTGCGCGCCCGGAACGTGTTGTCCGGCGAGAAGGTAGTGGGGATCTCGCTGGTGAATCGGGCGCGCTATCGAGCGATGTGGTGGCGCGCGTTAGAGGAACACATCGATCAAAAACTATGGCCGCCCCGCAGCCCTTACGTGCGATGACCCACGACCGAATCAAGATCTTCACCGGGAATGCCAATCCCGACCTGACCCAGGAAATCTGCGAGTCCCTGGGGCTCGAACTGGGCCGCGCCACGGTGAAACAGTTCGCCGATGGCGAGAACCGCGTGCAGATTCATGAGAACGTGCGCGGTGCCGACGTCTTCGTCGTGCAACCCACCTGCAAACCGGTGGATCGCAGCATCCTGGAACTGCTGATCATGATCCACACGTTGAAGCTGGCTTCCGCCGAGCGCATTACGGCCGTGCTGCCGTACTACGGCTACGCCCGCCAGGACCGCAAGGACCAGCCGCGGGTTCCCATCTCCGCCAAGCTGATTGCGGCTTTGCTCGAAACTGCCGGCGCCGACCGCGTCTTGACAGTCGACCTGCACGCGGCGCAGATTCAGGGGTTTTTCGATATCCCGGTGGATCACTTGTTCGCCACGCCGGTCTTGATCGAACACTTCAAGTCGCCCCAGGCGCACGACACGACCGTGGTCTCTCCCGATGCGGGCGGCGTGGAACGCGCGCGCGCCTTTGCCAAGCGCTTGAATGCGCCCCTGGCGATCATCGATAAGCGGCGCGAAGAGGCCAATGTCGCCGAAGTGATGAATGTGGTGGGCGAGGTGGAAGGACGTCACTGCCTGCTGGTGGATGATCTGATCGATACCGGCGGAACGCTGGTGAAGGGCGCCGAGGCCTTGCTCGAAAAGGGCGCCGCCAGCGTTTCGGCCTGCGCCACGCACGCCGTGCTGTCGGGACAGGCAGTAGCTCGGATCGAAGACTCCCAGTTGCGGGAAGTAGTGTTTACGAACTCGATTCCGCTCTCGAAAGAGGCCAAGAAGTGTCACCGGATTAAATCGCTGTCGATCGCCGGATTGTTAGCCGAAGCCATTCGGTCGATACACGAGGAGACTTCGGTGAGTGTGTTATTTGTGTAAGAGGCAATCACCGCAGAGAGACGCCGAGGCGCTGAGAAATCCATGAACAGACCGGCTCTGCGGTCTCTGCCCGCTTCGGCCAAGTCACTGAAAACACTTGATCTCCCGGGCTAAATTGGCTTCGTTTTGTACTGGCTTGCGCCCCATTTTCATTACCGGGAGTGGCCAGCGCGCCGAGGGCGCGGACGACATTTTCCTAAATTCTCTGCGTCTCGGCGACTCGGCGGTTTAAACTAGTTTCTTGGGCGAATCGGACTTCGATCCCCGCTGAGGGGCGCTCGAACCCACGGTAGCCTGAAGGAGAAATGCAGTGCGAAAAGATGTAACTGTCTCCGCGGACGTGCGTGCGTCCCGCGGAAAGAATGCAGCGCACCGTACGCGCCGCGCCGGACAGATTCCGGCGGTGATTTACGGTGCATTCAAAGAACCCATCAGCGTTGCAATCGACCCCCGCGAAATTCTGAAGATTGTCCACAGCTCCACCGGGTACAACACCATCTTCAATCTGCAGGTCAACGGTGGTGAGAATACGCCCGTGATGGTGGTCGATCACCAGGTCGATCCTCTGAAGGGGACTCTTCTGCACGCCGATTTGAAGCGCATCGACCTTACCAAACGGATCCGCGTCACCGTGCCCGTGCACACCCAGGGCGAGCCGGCAGGCGTGAAGGTGCAAGGCGGGCTGCTTGAGATCATCACGCGCGTGATCGAAATCGAGTGTCTTCCGGACGACATCCCGGAGCACTACGTGATCGGAGTCGGCGAGTTGATGATCGGCCAGAGCAAGCGCGCCAGCGATGTGGCACTAACCGGCTCCGTCAAGCTGGTGAGCGATCCGCAATCGGTGATCGCGCACGTGGTAGCGCTGCGCGCGGAAGCCGAACCTACTCCGGCCGAAGGTGCTGCCGCGCCGGAAGCCGCAGCTACGACCGCAGCCGAGCCCGAAGTCATCAAGAAGGGCAAGAAGGAAGAGGAAGCCGCTCCCGAGGAGAAGGGCAAGAAGAAATAGCGCATGTTCCTGGTGGCCGGTCTGGGCAACCCGGGCGAGGAATATGTTCATACCCCGCACAATCTCGGATTCCTGGTGGTGGATCGGCTCGCCGAGCGGCACCAGATCCGCGTCACGCGCAAAGATTCCCATGCGCTCACCGGTGTGGGCGAAATCGAAGGGCACGCCGTGATGCTGGCCAAACCGCAGACATTTATGAATCTCAGCGGCACCTCGCTCGGGCCGCTGATCGAGAAACACGCGATCGAACTCAGCGAATTGATTGTGGTTTACGATGAGTTGGACCTGCCCTGGGGAGCGCTGAAGATCAAGCCGAAAGGCTCGGCCGCGGGGCATAACGGGATGAAATCGGTGATCGCCAACCTGGGAAGCACCGCCATCACCAGGGTACGTCTGGGAATTCATCCGGGCCACCCGCTCGACAGTGGTAAGGACTTTTTGCTCTCGCCCCTGCGGCGCGCGCAGAAGAAGGAACTGGACGACTTCATCGACTACGGAGCTGATGCCGTTCGTTCCATAATTGCTGAAGGCGTCGAAAAGGCCATGACGAAATTCAATCGTCGCGCCCAAGGCTCAAATACAGAGGAAGCATGAGGATTTACGAAGAGTTGTTCATCGCCAAGCCGGATGCGCCGGACGAAGAGGTCGACCAGTTCGTGGAGCAGTTGCGAACGCAGTTGACCAACGCCGGAGCGACGGTAGACAAGATTGACAAATGGGGCAAACGCAGGCTGGCTTATCGAGTGGATAAGTACCGCGAAGGCGCCTACGTCCTGCTGCAATTTTCCGCCGGACCGGAAACGGTGAAAGAACTGGAGCGCCGCCTGCGCGTTTCTGATATCGTCATCAAATTTCTGACGGTGCGCATCGACGAAACCCTAAAGCGCCTGGAAAAGCGCAAGAAGCAGCGGGACAAGCGGGCCGCCCAAAGGGCCAGTGCGGCACCGCGGGGCGAGGTTGGACCCGCGCCCGGAGCACCGGCCTTGCCCATGTCCGAAACGCCGGCCATGCCGGGATTGCCGAAGGAGAGTTAAGCCATGCCGGAATTCAAAGGAAGACCAGGTAGCGCCGGGCAGCGGCCCACGGGCGGCGACAAGGCGGTGGCCGGCCAAAAGAAGCAATATTTCCGGCGCAAGAAAGTCTGCCGTTTCTGCGTCGAGAAGATCGACGACATCAATTACAAGGACGTCAAGATGTTGCATGCGTTTGTCGCCGAGCGCGGCAAGATCGTGCCGCGCCGCATCTCCGGCGTGTGCGCGCCTCACCAGAGGCGCTTGACGGATGCCATCAAGAAGGCGCGCAACATCGCGCTGCTGCCGTTCGCAGCCACGTTTTAAGGCAGGAGGATCCGCATGGAAGTCATCTTAAGAGAAGACATCGACAAGCTCGGGAACCGCGGCGACCTGGTGAAGGTCACGCGCGGCTACGCCCGCAATTTCCTGCTGCCCAAGCGGCTGGCGGTCGAGGCGACGGATTCCAATCGCAAAATTGTAGAGCAGGAGCGACAGGCTCATCTGCGCAAGGAAGCCAAGCTGAAGGGCGAAGCGGCGGATCTATCGAAGTTGATGGATGGCTTGACCCTGACCATCAGGCAGAAAGCCGGCGAAAACGACCAGCTCTTCGGATCGGTGACGGCGAAGGATGTGGCCGACGCCCTAGCCGCCAGGAACTTCACCATCGACCGTCGTAAGGTGCAGCTGGACGAGCCGATCAAGCAGCTCGGCGAGTTCAAGGTGCCGGTGCGGTTGCATAAGGAAGTGACGGTCGAGATTGCCGTGCAGGTGGTGAAGGAAGAGTAGCGAACTCCAAGCCAGCGTTCGACTGTCCGCCGCCACGGGTCCGTCCAGGCGAATTTGGGCCGCGATGTCCGTCGCGAGCCGGCAAGGCAGGTGTCCGTGTCCGGGTTAATGCCGGGAAGTAACAGGAGGTGGCAGCTCCGATTCGGGTTCGCATCTGAGCTGCCACTAGGAGCGAAATCGCCAGCTTGAGTCGTTTCTGAAAAGAGAATAAGGGAGAAACCGTTAACGGGCAATACGCGCTTTGGTTAGCCTC
>DATJAK010000188.1:0-8506 GCA_035516375.1 Bryobacteraceae bacterium | reverse complement strand
ATCATCGTGGCCGCGATTCCGAGCCGCGGTTAACGCTCAATAGGCCGCGGGCTGGTAGGAGCGGCGGGCGAGCAACGCTTCGCTCTCCGGACGAGTCAACGCCCAGATGCCGTAGATGCCCAGCGCGGTTCCGAAGGGAATGCTGAGCAGATCGAGCGCCGAAATCACGATCATGTAGACGCGCGACCAGGGCGCGAGGCGCAGCAAGCCGATTCCGCCGACCAGACCAGGAAGCCAAAGCACAATCAGGACAAGGCAGATGATACCGCCGATGCCGCCAATGATGGGGATGGCCCAGACTGCATCGGGCGAGCGATCCGACGTACCCACCAAACCGGCGATTCCGCCCATTAACAGCAGCACGGTGAAAGCCGCGAAAATCCCCATGGCGCCAAGGATGATGTGAAGTACGGCGATGATCTTGAGATGAGTGAGCATGGTAAGCCCTCTTCCATCATCGCTCACAGGCCAGAGGCCCGTGCTCCGTGGCGATACAATGACGGGACGTGACCCGATACGTCCGATATCGCAAAGACTCTTCCGTTGCTTTTGGCATTCTCGATGGGGAACTCGTGCGCGAGCTGCGCGGCGAGCTGCGCGGCGAGCCGTGGAGAGATGGCTCGGAGTCGGGGCGCACACACCCGCTGGCGAGCGTGCAACTTCTAAACCCGTGCCAGCCCACCAAAGTGCTGGCGGTGGGGCGAAATTACAAGAGCCATTTGGGGAATCGCACGCACCCGCAGCATCCCGAGATCTTCTTGAAGCCGCTGACGGCACTCGCGGATCCGGACGGCACGATCGTCATACCCCGCGACGCGACCGACGTGCACTATGAAGGCGAAATGGTCATCGTTATCGGGAAACAGGCCAAGGGGATCTCGCGGGAACATGCGCCTCGGTACATTTTCGGAGTGACCGCCGGCAACGATGTAACCGACCGCAATTGGCAGTACGGCGAGCGCAAGGACGTGCAGTGGTGGCGCGCCAAAGGTTCGGACACCTTTGCGCCGGCCGGACCGGCGATCGTGAGCGGCATTGACTACGACAACCTGCTGCTCCAGACCAGGCTCAACGCAGAGGTGGTGCAACAGGAGCGGACCTCGGACATGATTTTCGATTGCGCCACCATCGTCAGTTGGATCAGCGGATGGGTGACACTGTTACCGGGAGATATCATTTTCACCGGGACGCCGCAGGCCACCCGGAGGCTCTCGCCCGGAGACGTGGTGGAAGTGGAACTGGAAGGCGCCGGGACGCTGCGCAATCCAGTGGCGTGAGCGGCGCTCAATGGTGTGGTAGGGCAAGGCTGTACGTCAATACGGCCAGGACAATCAGTGTGATGACGACGTATGTCCAGTCGCGTTCCCAGGCGAAAGCCGCGAGCGAAAACACCACGCGGGCCACGGGCGTGGCGATGAGCAGGATCAGCCCGAACTGAATGACGATTGCGGGGCTCGGATGAGCAAGGCTTCCGACGACGCGATGCGCCGATCGCAGTTGATCCGGTTCGCCGCGAAACGGGTTGTATCGAGGCACGCTGCGGCCAGAGCCCGCCAGTAACCAGACGCCTCCGGCCAGCACGACGACGGCAGCCGTTAAAACGCCGATCTGCAATAATGTTCCGATCGCTTTTTCGATGCGGACATCAGTCATTCCCCGATACCTCCCGTAAATCCGTTGTAGATCATCTCAACCGCGAGCAGACCGATGACGGCGGCGAACACGAGCCGCAAGGCGCGAGGTTTGGCCCCGATGAGGAAACGAGCACCCAGCATCGATCCGGTGAGCACACCCAACATCACGGGCATGGCCAAACCGGGGTCGACGTAACCGCGGCCGAGGTAAACGCCCGCACTGGCGGCTGCGGTGACGCCGATCATGAAATTGCTGGTGGTGGTCGAGACCTTGAACGGGATTCCCATGGCCTGGTCCATGGCGATCACCTTGACGGCGCCGGAGCCGATACCGAGCAAACCGGAGAGGACTCCGGCCCCAAACATCAGACTGAAACCGGCCTTCACGCGGCCTACGTGGTAGCGGATGGCGCCGGCTGGCGTGGGATAGGTGCTATCGAGGCGGAGCCGCGCCGCGAGGGGATCGGGCGGCAACTCTGCGGATCCCTTTTGCTCCCAGAAAGAATGCCAGGCCGAGTACAGCAATACGAGTCCGAACAGAACGGCTAGTGCAGATGTCGGCACGACCGCTGTGAGGTGCGCTCCAGCGACCGCCCCCAAGGTGGTGGCGATTTCCAAGAACATGCCGACGCGCAAGTTCGAGTAGCCTTCCCTGACGTATGCTGCGGCGGCGCCGGAAGAGGTTGCGATCACAGAGACCAGCGCTGCGCCGATGGCATAATGCAGATCGACTCCCAGCAGGATGGTGAGGACGGGCGTGACCACGACGCCGCCGCCCAACCCGGTGAGGGAGCCGAGAAACCCCGCCAGCGCCGACACGCCGAACACGATGCCCGAAAACGCCGCTCGGTCCATTAGAAGCCGCAATTCAGTTTATGACGGGGAGGGGGCTGCGCCAAAAAAGCAAGGGCAGGTTCGCACCTGCCCTCTGACGCGTTGCCCGGGAGGCAATCGCGATTCGTGGCGGTCCATACTACCCCGGCGCCATTTCGGGGCAATTGGGCCGTTGATGTATTAACTGTAGCCTGCAGAATTAGCTATGCAAATACAGGCGAAATCGTATTTTCTTAGGCGGTGCGACCTCGGGAGAATGGTGTGAGGGACGTCCGCTTCCTTTGGTCGCGGCTCAGTAAGAGAGGTCGCGGCTCGGTAACGAGTGGTCGCGGCTCAACGGGCCAGGCCGGTATTTGTTCGGGCGAGATAAGATGGTTCCAGCGTGGCAGACGGAACCGCAGGCAACAGGTGGTCAGGGTTGTTCGCGAAGCTGGGGAAACGATCCGTACTGCGGGCGGGTTACGCCGCCGTCATCGGCGTGCTGGTGTTTTCTGCGCTCGAAGCCTACCGCATCCAGCTGAGCGTCTCCGCACAGCACCTGGAAATCTATCGCCGCTACGTGGATGAGGAAGATGCGCTTACGACTCTTCGCCGGAATGTGTGGCTGGCCGGAAACTACGTACGCGACTTTTTCATCCGCAACACTCCCGACCAGGCCCAGACCCTGAGCGCGCAGTTAGGTCCATTGCAGACGGAAAGCGCCGAGGCCCTTGAACGACTGGCAAGGATTTCGCCGCAGAGCCCCATCCTTCCGGCGCTGCGCCAGAGTATTCAGGAATTCTGGGCGGTGGTGGACCCGGTTCCAGTGACCATGCTGCACACTTCGAGCGACCGGCAGTTCGAGTTTGTGCAACGGGAAATTGTGCCGCGCCGCGGCGAGCTGTACAGCGCCCTACACGAACTGAGCGCCACCGGTGAGCAGCACTTGCAGGACAATGACCGGCAGTTTGCGGTATCGCGCCAGCAAGCTACCGAGCGGCTTCTGTTGATGTTGGGTATTGGAGTGATCCTGGGCCTGGTGGTGGCGGTGTTCAGCTTGAGCCATGCGGAGAACCTGGAGCGAGTGGCCGACCGGCATCACGCGGAAGTGGAGCAAACCAAGGGCGAGTTGCAACAACTCTCGGCGCGGCTGTTGGAGGTTGAAGAGGAAGGGCGAAGGCGGCTCTCGCGCGAACTGCACGACGAAATCGGCCAGACGCTGGCGCTACTGCAAATCCAGATCACCAATGCGCAGAGCGCCCTGGAGACTCAACCCGAAGTTCTTCGCGAACAGCTGCAGCGGGCCCGCGCACTGGTGGAGAAAACAGTGCAGACCGTCCGCAACATTGCTCTTCTGTTGCGGCCGGCGCTGCTGGACGATCTGGGCCTGGTTCCCGCGCTGCAGTTTCAGCTAGAAGATTTCTCGCGCCGCAGCGGGATCGCGGCCGAGTTTGCGGAAGAGAATGTGGCGGAGCAACTCCCGGACGGCGTGAAGACCTGCGTGTACCGGGTGGTGCAGGAGGCTCTGCACAATTGCGAGAAGCATGCCGGCGCCACGAAGGTGCGCCTGGAAGCGCGCCAGTTGCCGGACGAGCTGACGGTTTCGGTAGAAGACAACGGCCGCGGATTCCCGCTCAATGACAAACACATGCCGCGCCAGAATACCGGCCTGGGATTATTGGGGATGCGGGAACGCGTGGCCAATGCCGGGGGCGTGCTGTCGATCCATTCCCGGCCGGACGGCGGGACTCGTATCGAAGTCCGGATTCCGCTGGTGGCGGCGCCGCTGCCGATTCCCGAGGCGGTCCATGAGGTAAGCGCGTAAATGTCAACCACGGTTCTGCTAGCCGACGACCATACGCTGATGCGCCAGGGTCTGCGGCATATTCTGGAAAGCCAGCCGGAATTCGATGTGGTGGCCGAGGCCAGCTCCGGCATCGAAGCGGTGGAGGCGGCACGGCTGTTCAAGCCGGATGTGGCGATCGTGGATGTCGCCATGAAAGAGCTGAACGGCATCGAAGCCACGGCGCAGATTCTCAAGCACTCGCCGCACACCTGCGTTTTGATGCTGAGCATGTATGACGACGAACGGTATGTTCTCCGCGCCGTGAAGGCGGGCGCGCGCGGGTACCTGCTGAAGAACTCGGCCGGCGATGAACTGATCAAAGCGATACACCACCTGCAGAGGGGTGAGAGCTTTTTCAGCCCGGCCGTGGCGGAGATCTTTCAAGGCGGGTTCGCGAGCAAGAAGGATGCGGGCGAAATCACCGATCGTTTCGACCTCCTGACCAACCGCGAGCGCCAGATCTACCAGCTACTGGCGGAAGGCAACAGCAACAAGGATATTGCCAATCTCTTGAACCTGAGCCTGCACACGGTAGAGACGCACCGCTGGCGCATCATGGAGAAGCTCGATCTGCACAGTACGGCGGAACTGGTGCTCAGCGCAGTGCGCCGCGGCGTGGTGAGCTGACTACTCTTCCGGCAGCTCGCCCGTATCCTCGGCGCGATTTTCAAACTTGGTTTGCGCGTGCAGGAAGACCAGGTTGACGGTGCCGATGGGACCATTGCGCTGCTTGGCGATGATGAGCTCCGCCAGGCCGCGGAGATCTTCGCGATCGCGCCGGTAGACTTCTTCGCGGAAGATAAAGCCCACCAGGTCGGCATCCTGTTCGATCGAGCCGGACTCGCGCAAGTCGCTGAGCTGTGGCCGGTGATCGCCCTGACGGTTCTCCACGGCGCGGCTCAACTGCGAAAGCACCAGCATCGGGACATTCAGTTCCTTGGCCAGCAGCTTCATGCCGCGGGAAAGAGCGCTCACTTCCTGATTGCGATTCTCGAAGCGGCCGCGGCCGCTCATCAATTGCAGATAATCGACGATCACCAGCTTCACATCGCGCTCGGCTTTTAGACGCCGCAGCTTGGCATGCATGTCCATCAGGTGGACTCCCGCCGTGTCGTCGATATAGAGCGGCGCTTCCACCAACTCGTGCAGCGCCTGGTTGAGTTTGCGGCGCTCCTCCTGGCTGAGATACCCGGCGCGGAACTTGGCGCTGTCCACCCTCGCGGTAGCGCAGAGCATGCGGGTGAGCAGCGATTCCTGCGACATTTCCAACGAGAAGACGGCCACCGTCTGTTTGAGCTTGAGCGCCACGTGCTGCGCGATGTTAAGAGCCAGCGCGGTCTTGCCCATGGACGGGCGCGCCGCCAGGATGACCAGTTCGCCGCCGTGCAGCCCGCCGGTATACTCATCGAACTTGGCAAACCCCGTGCTGATTCCCTTGATCCGCTTGCTCGGATCCAGAAAGGCCGTGATGCCGCCCTCGTATTCGGAGAGGATCTGGTGAGGGTTGGCGAGGCCAGCTTTGACGCGCGCATCGCCCAGCTTGAGCAGCGTTTCCTCGGCGCCGGCCAGGATTTCGCCCGGCTCCTCCTCACCCAGCAGGGCGCGGTTCATCATGTGCTGGGCGGAAAAGATGATGCGCCGCAGGAGCGATTTGTCTTTGACCAGCCGGATGTAGCCGTCGAGGTTGGGAATCTGCGGCAGGCCGTCATCGAGCGAAACCAGATAGCTCAGGCCGTCGCAGGCTTCGAGCTCGTTGAACTTCATCAGCTCGTTGGCGACAGTAATGCGGTCGATCTTTTCGCCGCGCAGCTGGATATCGCCCATGCGCTTGAAGATGCGGCGGTGTTTCTCCAGGCTGAAGTCGTCCGGCTCGAGCGTGCCGGCCGCCTGTACGAACAGGGCCTCATCAAGCAGGATGGAGCCGAGAACGAATCGCTCCGCGTCCTGGTTGGACGGGAGTCCTTTCTCGGGCGAAATGCTGGGCGCGGACATGGACGACTGGCTCAGGGTAAGTCTCGCTACGTATGCCGGGCAACCAATAGAACCGATTGGTACCGAAATGTCTGTGGATACCGGTAGTGCTTTGGAATCACCAGATGGCACGTCGATTCAAGAGGCGTGCACCGGTTTTCCACAGGATTCAACAAGACATAATGTATCAGATATGTTTTAGCAGATTTTGTAGAAGTGGGGTTCCGATATTATGAAGCCGCCGAGAATCAAGAAGATCGGTTTCTTTCATTTTCCGACAAACCATGGTGACCCCGTCGGCTCGTTGCGCGAAGCGCTTAAGACGAGGCTCAAGAAAGAGGACATTGCGCAGTCCTTAGTTGTGCTGCCGGAAGGGTTCAATATCTGCAAGCGGTACTTGGACGTTGGCCCGAGCTGCGACACGAGCCCGGAGATTGTTAGCGACCTTCAGGCGATCGCATACCAATTTGGGATCGCGTTTGTGGCCGGCCTTATCTTGCCTTCCAACGGCCAGCTATACAATAGTGCACACCTCATCGACCCAAACGGAAGTTTGCTGCTCTCTTACAAAACGAAAGACGACACTTCGGCGAACTACGTACCGTGGGCCGGCGAGGGCAGTCCCGATTTAAACAATCCGGTGGCTTATGGAAACCTCTTGGTTGCCGCGCTGATCTGCATGGACGTCCAAAATGACGACCGCTGGAACGCACTTGGAATGCGCTTTCAGGAGAACACGGTGGGAACTTCACTCCTTTGCATTCCCGCCTGTTCGGGAGAGTATTTTTCCAAGGTGGCTATCGGGAGTCGGGATGTTGCGGTGGCTTCTCAAATTCCTGCTCGGGTTGTGGTCGCTAATGCCTTTCCCCGTGGTGTGAGCTACATTACGGATTCGAGCGGTACGATTCTGAAGACCAGCAATTACAAAGTCAACGAGATTGTCCCAACGGAAATATAGAGCCGCAAGACCGGTTTACCGGGCCTGCATCGCCTTCTGGATGCTTGCGATGTTCTTTCGCGCATAGTCGGATTCGCTCAAATCCGGATTGATCGCGAGCATTTCCTGGAAGTGGCGGAGGGCGGGATCGAGCTCGGCGACGCTGCCGGTCTGGACGGCTTTGCGCATGTAGGAAAGGCCCAGGGCGTAGTGGGCGTAGGGGTCTTTGGAGTCGTAGGTCAGGGCTTTCTGGCAATTGGCAATCGCCAGGTCGAAGTTAGCCAGATTGCGCTCACAATCGCAGACACCGAAATAGGCCAGGCTGCGAAGGTCCTTCCAGATGTCCTGCTGGGCGGCGCGCTTGCGCTTTCCGAATCCTGCCAGGAACCCGAGCACGTAGTAGTTGACCTGGCCTGCGAGCTTGCTATCGAAATCGCTGAGCTGCAGATACTGCGTGTATTCGGATTGGGCGTCATTGTACTTGGCCGTCAACCGCAGGCTATCGGCGAGCCAGAGGTGCGGCTCGGCGTTCTTCGGGTTCACCTTGATGGCTTTGCGGGCGGAATCGATCGATTGCGGATATAGCTCCTTCAGACGGAACGCTTGTGCCTGCAAGGTGAGAGCCACCTCGTGGTTCGGCTGGCGCTGCAACACGACGTTGAACTGGCGAATGGCCTCATCGACATTTCCGATATCGAGCAGCATGCCGCCGTAATTGGCGTGGGCCTCCAGGTAATCGGGATCGATGGCGATGGCTTTCTTGTAATACTCTTCGGCCTTCTCCTGATCGTACAGCGCGTTGTAAGTGAGCCCGAGATAGAACGCCGCCTGGCTGTAAGTCGGGTCGATCTCGATCGCCTTCTCGAATAACTCGGCGGCTTTCTTGTAATTCTGTTCGTAACCCTTCTGGTAATATTCGAGGCCCTTGTCGAGCGAATCAGTAGCGGCTTTATTGCGGCGGCGCGCAATGAGTATCTTGATGCTGACGGTTGACTCCTGGCCGGGATAGACCGTCTCTTGCCGTGGCCCATCGGGCTCGTAACCGAGCTTGACTCCTTTTACCGTATGCTCGCCTGGGGGCAGACCGGGCACCGAAATCGGTTTCGCCTTGGAAGCTACTCCGACCGACTTACCGTCCACGAACACCTCCACATCGTCCATGTTGGCTTCGATCACCAAAGCGCCGAATTTCGGGGCGGGCGGCGCAGCCGGAGAAGCCGTCGAAGGCACCCAAGCGAGCAGCATATTGGGATCGAAGCTGCCCCGTTCGGAAGTGGGATTCTGCTTGCTGTCGGTGGCCTCGCG
>DATJAK010000187.1:0-4511 GCA_035516375.1 Bryobacteraceae bacterium | reverse complement strand
GACGCGGCGTGGCCGCCCGCGAACACGTGCCCGTCGGACTCATCGATGCCACCTGGGGTGGCACGGTGGTGGAAGCCTGGCTCAGCCTCACGGCCATCTCGGCCGATGCGGGGCTCATGCCGGTCTTCGCTACGCGCGCGACTATGATGCGGACGCAGGGTGAAATGGCGGCGATCCTGGCCCGCGAGCGCCGCGAAGATGAGGCTGCCCGGCAGGCGGGCGAGGCGCCGCCGAGCCACCCCTGGCATCCCGACCCCGCGTCCTGGGCCCCCGCCGCGTTGTTCAACGGAATGATCGCTCCCGCAGTGCCCTACGCCATCAAAGGCGTTATCTGGTATCAGGGCGAGTCCAACAGCAGGCTGGCTTTCGCGCCGATGTATGCCAAGCTCTTTCCGGCGCTCATCGCGGACTGGCGCGCGCAGTGGCATGAGGGCAGCTTTCCGTTCCTCTACGTGCAGATCGCCAATTTCAAATCGAATGCGACCGAAGACTGGGCCGTCATCCGCGAAGCGCAGCGCCGCAGTCTTTCCGTGGCGAATACGGCGATGGCCGTGACAATCGATATAGGCAATCCGGATAATGTACATCCAGCCGACAAGCAGACCGTCGGCGCGCGCCTCGCCTTGGCCGCGCGGGCGCTGGCGTACGGAGAAAATGTCGAATATTCCGGCCCACTTTTCGGGCATGCCAACCCCGAGGAGGAGGGCATACGGATCTGGTTCGATCACACAGCGGATGGACTGGTTGCCAGGGGAGGCGACCTCCAGGGTTTCGAGATCGCCGGGGAAGACCGCCGCTTTGTGACCGCGACCGCGCGCATCGACGGCAAGACTGTGGTAGTCGCCAATCGACAGGTGGCCGGGCCAAAATATGTCCGCTACGGGTGGGCCAACGCGCCTCTAGTCAATCTATTCAACTCCGACGGATTGCCGGCTTCCCCTTTCACATCCGAAGACGCGATTCCCGCTCCATAACTGGTGACCGGCCGGATACTATTCAGTTTTTAACAGCATCGCCGAAATGCAGCCGAAATCGTCCATGGTGATCGTCGAATTGCGGATGCCTTGCCATGCCGCTTCGACCCTCTGTGCGGTGGAATCGAGCTCGATCTTCACAACAATCGTCATGGGTTTCCTGCAGTTGCCCGCCCCGCCGGATAATGCCTTAGCGCTTATTCGGCGTTCCGCCGCCACTACGCCATCGACTTTCACATAGACCACTCCTCCCAGGCTCCTGCCGCACAGACCCGGTCCGGTGAGGTACAAGTCTGGCAGACTCAACGTGACTATCGCGGATCCGTAAGCGGCTGTGTGAGCGGGAAGCGCGAACGCCAGCCCCGTAATAGGGACCGGGAACTGAGCGGTGGTGGCAAGTGGCGCTGTCGTCTGGGAATACAAGAGCGACTGCTCGAGCAGCGAGCCGTTGGCAGTGAGCGCGAGAGCCTCCGTAGCGGCGAGCTCAGTGAAGATTTGGCGTTCGCAATCTATCGTCATGATAGTTTCCTCTCCAGCTTCCAAGTTCAGTGTGGCGCTGAATAATACCAGCGTAGCTTTTGTGCCCGGTGCTTTGAAATAGACCGTGGATCGAACGCGTATGGAACGTTTTATTGACAGATAAATATTTGATTTAAAGACACTTTTATAGGGATCTTGACAGAGTGCGCCGGCAATGTTAGTTTTACTTTCAGGCCCACCCGTTTCCAACTGAGCGGAAATAATGTATGAGTCCGTCTGACCAGAGGCTGCCGCGGCCCCTCCCGTTGGACAGACTTTTCCGTTTCGGCCCCTTCGAGTATCATCTTCGAACGATGCAGTTATGCAAGGATGGTGTATCCCTCCGGCTGCAGGATCAACCGGCAACCGTGCTCGCGATGCTGTTGGAGCGTGCCGGAGAAACCGTAACTCGCGAGGAACTGCGGCATCGCATTTGGCCTTCCGATACCTTTATCGCGTTCGACGCCGGATTGAACACGGCGGTCATGAAAGTGCGCCAGGTGCTCGGAGACACCGGCGCCAAGAGCCTTTACGTCGAAACCGTGCCGCGGCTTGGGTATCGGTTCATCGCGCCGATTCAGGTTGTAATTCGCCACCCCGCTTCACCAGCGGCCCCGCCCGGGCCCAAGCCCACGCTGGTTCCGGCCGACGAGCGGGCGCTGCCTCCAGCACCGGCTGCCGTGCCCGGTTCTCCACCGGCTGAGCGGCGGCACGCCAGACGGGTCGTCGCAATTACAGGCTTGTGTTGCGTGGCGGCAGCCGTCGGATTCGGTACCGGAAGGCTGTCGGCGCCCGTTCCTGCCCGCCAACCCGCGCGCCTGGTTTTGCCTTTGCCGCCCGGCGAAGACCTGGTGGCCGGAAAAGGTCGGACACTGGATATCTCGCGGGACGGCGGGTGGATCGCATACTCCCGCACGCACGGCGGCGCGGTGCAGATTGCCGTTCGCGCCATCGGCGAAGAGGAAGCCCACATTGTACAGGGCACGGAGGACGGCGCATCCATCAGTTTCTCGCCGGACGGCAAACGCCTTAGCTTTATCTCGCACGGCATTCTGAAAACCGTGGGAATCGATGGCAGTTCTCCCCGGCAATTGGCGACTTTGGCCGCCGGTTTCGACCACATTACGACGCGCTGGGAAAACGACGGCGCGATCTACTTCACCAATGCGCCGGCGCGTCCCGATACTGCTCTTGTAGACTCCGACGTTTGGCGGGTCGCCGACTCTCCGGCTGGTTCCCCGCCAGTGGAAGTCGGCCCATCTGAGAATCGGCGGCAATCGGAGTATCCCCAGCAGCTTCTGCCCAACGGATGGCTTCTGATTACCTGCTTCCGTGACGCGGAGCACACGGCTATTGAAGCCCAGAACTTGAAATCCGGTGCGCGCCAGGTGGTGCTGGAACGCGCCCAGGGCGTGCGTTATTTGCCCTCGGGGCGCTTGGTGTACTTCTATCGCGGCAACCTCATGGCGATTCGTTTTAACCCCGATCGCCTGAAGACAGATAACGATCCGGTGCTCGCACTGGAGGACGTTTCCCGCGATGGCTGGGCGGGGGCGCAGGCCGCCTTGGCCGACAATGGCACCCTGGCTTACGTGAGTGGACCGTCGGTAGCCACGCGCACGTTTTCCTGGATCGACAAAGACGGGAAAGAGTCGCCGCTGGGGCTGCCGCCCGGTCCTTACGAGCCGCTCGACATCTCTCCGGACGGCAAGCGGCTGCTGGTGGGCAAACAGGAGACCTTCCAGCACAACTGGTCGCTTTGGATTGTCGATCTCGGCACGGGGCGCTGGACGCGTCTGGCGGATGGCGCTGGAGTACGAACGGGGGCCCTGTGGTCCCGCGACGGCAAGTCCGTCATTTTCGCCTCCGACCGCTTTAGCGGGGACATGGCAAACCTGTGCCGTATGCCTGCCGACGGAAGCCGGCCGCCCCAACAACTGGGTTCCGGGAACCCAGCCTTTGGCGAGTACCCCACTTCCCTCGCTCCGGATGGCTCGATTGCCTTCTCGGAAGGCACCAAGCCAGTAGTGAACTCAGAGATCCGCGTGCTGCCGCCTGGCGCGACGCAATCCGTGCTGGCGGTGGGTGGGCAGGGCTGGAAGTTGCAGCCGTCCTTTTCCCCCGACGGCCACTGGCTGGCTTATCGCAGTGACGTGTCGGGTATCCCGCGAATCTATGTCCGGCCCTATCCTCAGTCGGGGGAGACTGTGGCCGTATCTCCGGAGACCGGCGTCAGTCCGATCTGGTCTCCCGATGGGCACAGTCTGTTCTTTTTGAGCCGGACTGGCATCATGAAGGCGCCCCTGTCGTTCAGCCCTCGCCTGACAGTGGGACAGTCCACTCCGGTGGCGGCAGGACCATTCGAAGAGGTTACGATGTGGAACCGCAACTTCCTGCTGGCGCCCGATGGACGCCTGCTGGTGGTGAAGAACCCGCCTGCAGAACAACGGCTGAAGCAGATTCACGTAATACTGAATTGGGACCAGGAACTGAAGGGAATGCTGCCGTAACCGCTTTCGCTCCGCTCTCCCGCCGCCGCCCTCCAGCCGTAATGCATCAAAAAAACGCAAAAACGCCCAACAACCCATGAAAATTACCGAAGGAACCGAAAAAATGGGGGTATTTACCTTGCGCAAATAGGGGTATTATGGCTGGCCCAGTTCTAGTACTCAAACTCCGCTCTTCCGCCACCAGCGAGCGGCCTGTGGTCCTGCCTCCGAAAACCGTTCAGCATACACCGCATACACCGCACACTTGCTAACACGAATCGAGTGTGATATTGTCGTCGAAACCTGGGGCGCACTCCCCGGGACAGAGGGAATCCATCGAATGCTGCTCGCTCCGATTATCTGGGTGCTGACTGTCGTCATCATTTACTTCTTCGTAGCCAAAGTGTGGTGGTTTCCGCCGCCCATCAACCAGCACGGCGTGGCCTATGACGAGCAGTTCATGCGCACGCTGATCATCACCGGCGTGATCTTCCTGTTCGCCCAATTTGCCCTCGGTTGGGTAATCATG
>DATJAK010000186.1:0-13251 GCA_035516375.1 Bryobacteraceae bacterium | reverse complement strand
CCTGCGCGAGCTCGGCATCGCCAAGTTCACCGTCTTTGAGAAGGAATCGCACGCCGGGGGACTGGCGTCTTCCCATGTCGATCGCGCCGGTTTCACCTGGGACATCGGGGGCCACGTTCAGTTCTCGCACTACGACTACTTTGACGGCCTGATGGATCGACTGCTGGGCGACGAATGGCTGCACCATGAGCGCGAAGCATGGGTGTGGATGCGGGAGCGTTTCATTCCGTATCCGTTTCAGAACAATATTCGTCACCTGCCGCCTGAGGAGATGCGCGATTGCCTGCGCGGCCTCATCGCCTGCGTGCGCGACCGTGCGGAAACGCCTCCCACGAATTTCGAAGAGTGGATCTACCGTAGCTTTGGCGAAGGCATCGCGCGGCATTTCATGCTGCCCTACAACTTCAAAGTTTGGGCGTATCGGCCTGCGGAGTTGGCCTACCACTGGATCGGCGAGCGCGTCGCGCAAGTCGATCTGGAGCGCATCGTCTTCAATATCGTCGAGCAGCGCGAAGACGCGGGCTGGGGGCCGAATAACCTGTTTCGCTTCCCGTTGCGTGGCGGCACCGGCGAAATCTGGAGACGGCTCGCCGCCAGCCTGCCCGCCGGCGCCGTGGAGTTGGGCAAAGCGGTAGCCCGCGTGGATACGCGGCGCAAGCGCATCCATTTTACCGACGGCTCCACGGAGAATTTTGACATCCTCATCTCCACCATGCCGCTGGATGACCTGGTCTTTCTCTCCGACCTGGACGAGTTGAAACCGGCGGCCGCCAACCTTTGTCGCTCGGCCACGCATGTGATAGGCATCGGCCTGAAGGGCGCGCCCGGCCCGCACCTGAAGACCAAGTGCTGGATGTATTTTCCGGAAGACCAGGTGCCGTTCTACCGGGTGACGGTGTTTTCCAATTACTCGCCCAACAACGTGCCGGATATCCGACGCTTCTGGTCACTGATGGCGGAAGTAAGCGAGTCGCCGGCGAAACCGGTGGAATGCGCGAAGGTGGTGGAGCAGACTATTGCCGGCATGCTGGCGGCGCGTCTTATCGAAAAAGCCGCGGACGTGGTTTCCACCTGGCATTATCGCGCGGGCCACGGCTATCCCACGCCGTCGCTGGGCCGCGATGAAGCGCTCGGCGCGCTCCTGCCCGGGTTGGAGCGGCATGGAATCTTCAGCCGCGGCCGCTTCGGCGCCTGGAAATATGAAGTCTCCAACCAGGATCACAGCCTCATGCAGGGCGTGGAGCTGGTGAACCGGCTGGCGCATGAAGGAGAAGAGATTACGCTCAACGATCCCAACAGGGCTAATCGCCCCCGGGTCGCGGCAGCCAAGGCGGCCAAATCATGGTGAGTATCGTCATGCCGGCCTGGAATGAGGCCGAGATTATCGAGCCCTGCGTGCGCGAGTGGTATGAGGAAGTGGTCGCGAAAATTCCCGGCGCGGAGTTGATTGTGGTAGATGATTGCAGCACCGATCAAACGGGCGCCATAGTGACCGCGCTCGGACAACGGCGGCCGGGCGTCCGCTGCGTCCGCCCCGCGCGCAACGGCGGCCACGGCAAAGCGCTGCGCGTGGGCTTCGATCGCGCCGCGCAGCCTTACATTTTCCAGACCGACAGCGACCGCCAGCACCTGCCCTCCGATTTCTGGAAGCTGTGGGAGCTGCGGGACGAGGCCGATTTCGTATTCGGCATTCGCAAACAACGCGCGGACGGCGCCGTACGGGCCATCATTACGCGGCTCATGCGCTTCTTGAACCTGCTGGTTTGGGGAGTGTGGGTGAAGGATGCCAATTGCCCCTTCAAGCTCATGCGCCGCGACGCGCTGGGCAAAGTGCTCGCCAAAATTCCACCGGGCTGCTTCATCCCCATGGTTCTGGTTTCCATTCTGGCCCGCAAGATGAAGTTCCGCGTGGCCGAAGTGGAAGTGGAGCATCTGCCGCGCCGCGGCGGCACGCAATCGCTGAAAGGCTTGCTCAAATGGATGCGGGTGAGCTCGAAATGCGCCGCGCAGGTGCTATCCATCCGGCTGGCATACCGCTCCTAAATTGAGCTCTGGTGAGATAATTTATTTATGCTCACTTCGTACATTCGGGCCGCTATGCGCCAGGCTCGGTACGAAATCGTCGAGGACGATGGGTCGTTCTATGGCGAAATACCTGCCATTCCCGGCGTCTGGGCCAATGCCAGGACTCTGGAGGACTGCCGGGAAGAGTTGGAGAGCGTGCTGGAAGGGTGGGTGCTTCTCAGCATCGCCGATCACTCCCCAATTCCGGACATTGACGGTCACCGTATTGAAATCCGCGAAGTCGCTTGAATGCCAACCCCCGGCCCCATCAAGCGTAGAGAGCTGATTGCATACCTGCGCGCTTTGGGCTTTGAGCCGCCTGTGTCCGGTGCCGATCACCAGTACATGAAGGGACGCGGCAGAAAATTGCGAATACCGAACCCTCATACGGAGGATATTGGCCGGGGCCTGCTCGTGCGCATCCTTCGCCAAGGCGGGATCGACCGTGAGGAATGGGAAGCACTCTGAACCCGGGACGCGCCTATCCTACCGGTTGGATTTGACACCTCTGGGCGGCCTCAATAGATCGAGTGCCCGATCATTCCCGTGCCCGGTCCCAGGCCGAATTGATCCAGCAGGGAAACCGTCAAATCGTATAGATGCGGGTCCGGGGCGCGGCTCCGGCGGTTGCTGATGAGCACGCCCGGCACGAAGCGCGCATCGATGCAATGGTCGGCGCGCCAGGCGTCGGTGTTGTCCTCCACCAGCGCGGTGGGCACCGCGCCCAGCACCGTCTGCCAGGATGAGCGGTAGCCCGGCATATAGCCGACAATCATGTCCGGGCCGCGGTCCAGCATGTCGCCGTGGAATTCCGTATGGGTCAGGGTGACGCCGCCGATCATCGGCTTTCCCCCCTCGGGATCGCGCGCCGCCAGCAGCCGTTCCGAAATTTTCTTCAGCAGCGCGTCGGCTTGATTGCCGGGTTCGACAATGCCCTCCCGCTCGCGCCCCTGCAGATTCAGGTAAAGGCCGTTCAGACCGACGGAATAGGCCTGCGTCCTGGACCAATCCACATGCGGAAACACTTCTTCGTCGCTGGTGTTCTTGGGATCGTCCAGCACCAGGAACCCTTCTTTCATCAGCCAGGTGTTCAGGTTTACGGCGCGATTGAAGGTGGAGAAGCCGTGGTCGGACATCACGATCAAAGTGGCGTCGCCGATCTTCTGGCGCACCCAGCCGATGGTTTGATCCACCATGCGGTAGGTGTTCAGCAGGTCGTCGTCATACTTGCCCCACAGCATGTGGGAATCCTGGTCCACGCCGAAAAAATGAAAGAACAAAAAGCCGCCGTGAAAATGGTCCAAGCTGTAGCGCAGCAGCTTCAAATGATCGAGCGAAACCAGGCGGCTTTGCGCGATATAATCGGCGCGGTCGAAAACGCCCGCCGAGTAGGCCTTGGTGTCCTGCGCCATTCCCTGGGTGTAAAACAGGCCGACGGATTTCGTGAGCTGCTTGCTGTAAGACTCGGGCGACGTGATGGGCAGCTCCGGATCGGAGGGATCGATGTTGACCGGCGAAACGTAAACTTCCAGGTGCGGGTGCAGCTTTTTGGCGTACAGCCGGAACATGCCGGCCGCGCTCTTCAATCCCGGGATCAGGGGAAATTCCGCCTGCATCCAGCCCGACCACTCCCCTTCTTTCAGCAGCACCTGCGTATCGCCCAGGTCGAAGCGCGCGGCGGGCTGTTGCGGGTCCACGTGCACCGTCACTTCGACGTACGTGGGCGCCTTGTCTTTGCGCAGCGAGTTGTCCGGGCCCTGGATGCGCAGCGCGGCCGAGTTGTTCTTCAGCTCGACGTGTACGATCTGGCCGCCGGACACGCTACGGGTTTTCTGCGCCGCATCGTCGGTGAAATACGAAAAGGTTCCATAGGTGCCGCGCAGATCGGGCGCGCCCATGCCGGCCACGGAAAATCCGTCGTCGCAATGCACCGGCGGAAAATCGGTGGGCATACGCACGATTTCGGTGGGGATGTGATGCTCGGAAAGAATCTGCCAGAAAGGTTTGCCTTTGCGGAACGAGACCACCTTGCCGGAAGTAAGCGGTAGTTCGTAAGAGCCGAGGGAAAGCGTTCGCGAACCTTGCGAGGTTAGCGACATGGCGGAGATCGGCATCATGGTTTGGGGGTCGCGGTGCACGAAATCGAAAAGCCCGTGGCCGCCCGGATCTCTGCCGGTGATGAATGTGGCCCACGCTACCGGGCTTTGCGGCGGCATGGTGGTTTCCAGGCGTTTGAATTCGCCTTCCTTGCGCAAGCGGTCCAGATTGGGCAGCGCATCCCAGTGGCGCTCGAGAAAATTCGGGTCCATGCCGTCGATGCCCAACACCACGATGCTCTTGCCGGCCGCGCTGGCGGTGTGGCGGCCGCAGCCCGGCAAAAGCAGCGCCGCGGCCAGGAGCACACAGACTGCATATTTCATTGAATCGACACCTCTACTTGCCTCCAGGGGATGCACCCGTATTTTCGCTCCGCGCTGCGGTCCAGATACTCGAAGTAGGTCCGCAGGTGGGCTTCGCGGCACCAAAGCCGAACGAAAGCGTCATATCCCTTTTGTCCCATCTCCGCGCGCAGGGCAGGCGCACTCGCCAACCGCTCCATGGCCTGGAGCAGTTCATCGTCCGTTCGATAGACAAAGCCGCCGCCGCTATCCTGCACTACCTCCGGCAAAGCTCCCAGGTCGCGCGCCACTACGGGCGTTTTACGGGCAAACGCTTCTACACTGATCATGCCAAACGTTTCGTAGGTGATGGAGGGAACGAGGCACGCAATGGCGTGATGGTACAACGCTCCCAGTTTCTGGTGCGTCAGCGCCCCAAAGAATTTGATTCGTGGGTTGCCCCGGGCCTGCGCGCGCAATTCCGCTTCGTAGCTGCCGATGCCGGCCACCAGCAGATCGTACTTCGGCACCCGGTCCCACAGCGCGATGAGCGTTTGCAGGCCCTTGATGAGCTCCAGGCGGCCGACAAAAAGGAAATATGGCGCCTCCTGTGGGCGCGGCGCGGGATTCCGCCAGTCGTCGTCCACGCGATCGATGAAGTTTGGCAGGTAGTCCACTGGCTGCGGAAATCCGCGCTCCGCATGCATGCGCGCGGTGAAGCGACTGGGCGCCACGAACTGGTCCACCTGCTTTGCCATGCGGCCGAGCAGCCCGGTGTAACGCCAGAGTTGCGGCGGCCGTTTTGCCTGTATGGTGCAGCGCAGGCATTCGGGTTTCTCGCAGGGGGCCCGGTTGAATTTCCAAAGCACGTGCGTGGGGCAGATCAGCCAGTGTTCGTGCGTAGTGTAGATCTTCACCGGTTTCCCCTGCGCGGGTTGGATGGAAAGAATTTCGGGGCCGAGCAGCGAAATGTTGTGAAAGTGGATGACGTCGTAGGGGCGCAACCGCAGCACTTCGGCGATCGTCTTCCGCTTGAGCCACGGCCGTCCCGTCTGCTGCGTCAGCAAGGGAGAAATTGAGTGGAAGCCGCTGCGCAGCTCATGCCGGACCACGTTCGGATGCTCGGCATAAGCCACGGGAGGCTCGCCCGGATGCAGCAGGTGATAGGAATCCACGCAGTGAACCACGTCCACATGATGGCCGCCATCCGCCAGCGCATGCGCCAGGCGATACAACTGCACCGCGTCCCCGCCGAAGCTGTAGGGCGGATAGAACGTGGTCAGATGCAGGAAGTTCAACGGCCGGCTCATTGCAGGGCAACCTTTCGAATCACTTCCATCATCTGTTCCGCGGCGGCGTCCCAGGTCAGACGCTGCGCGGCGGCGAGGCCGGCCTGGCGCATGCGGGCGCGCAGTTCCATGGAGGAGAGGACGGTCTCCAGCGCCTGCTCCAGCTCCGGCTCACCCGGGTCGATGTACACGCCGCCCGCGCCCAGCAGGCCTTGAAGCGGGCTGGCTTTGGTGGCGATCACCGGGCAGCCACACGCCGCCGCCTCCACCGCGGGCAGGCCGAATCCCTCCATCAGCGAAGGCAGTGCCAGCACGGTGGAAAGATTCAACAGCACCACCACATCTTCATCCGGCAGATAACCCGTAAAGACCACCCGTTCGCGCAGCTTCAGCGCCTCCACCTGCGCGGCTATGGTTCCGAAATACGTGTGAAACGCATCACCCGAAGTATCCCCCACCATCACCAGTTTTACATCCGCAAATTCGTCGCGGGCGGCAACGTGGGCGAAAGCCCTCAACAGCATCTCCAGGTTCTTGTGCGGGCTGAAGCCACCCAGGTAGACCGCCATGCGTTTGGCGGCATCGATTCCCAGGGCGCGCAGCCTGGGGGTGGGAACGGGCGAATCGAGTTTACGGAAAACCCCATCGGCTGCTTCCCCCACCACGAACACGCGCGCGGGATCGATGCCGAACCGCTCCACGATTCCGGCACGGGAATAGTCGGAAACCGTAATCAGCGCGTCGGCCTGCATACGGCCCAGTTTCACCTTGGCATTCCAGAAGAGCCGGGCGGAAAGCCGGGGCACAGTCAGATGTGGATAGGTTTCGGCGATCACGTCGTGCACCATCACCAGCTTGCGCGCACGGCAAAACGTCGGCACGTAGCTGTAGATGGTGGGAAAGAGCAGTACGTCGAATTGCGATGCCGAAAGCGCCCGCGACATGCGCCACATATCGGAGAAGGAGCGGCGGCCGTTCGCCGAAGCTGCCCGAACGGTGGGAACCGCCGATTCCAGCAGCCGCGCCTGGCAACGGGCCGGCAACGGCTCGGCGGCGGCGCTGGAGTCGAGAAACAGCGTGTATTGGTTGGCCTGATCGCGGTCCACCAGGGTGCGCAGCAGCGCCCGCGCGTGTCTTCCATAACCGCGGCGGTTGTGCCAGCAGGTCGCATCGACGCCGATTCGCATATCGCTAGAGCACGGCATGCGTGCCGCGCGCAATGGCTTCGGCGGCAGGCGTTCCCGCGGCATTCGCACGTCCCGTCAGATAGCCGGTTAATTCGCCGCACGACCAGCTTACAATCAGCGCCGTGGTGAGAGGCAGCGCCTTGAGGTAGGCGCCGAAAGTGCGGCGCTTGCGAAAGGCCATCAAAGTCATGCGCGCCATCATGAGCACAGGAAGCGCGGGCGAGAATGCGGCCCAGAAGGCGCGTTTCCCAAGGCCGGCCAGGCGGGCGCGAGTGGCGGCGTAGGAGCGCCCCCAAACGTAGCGCTCCTTCAGCGCGGCGGAGAGCCCAAGACCGAGGCGATGCTGATACAGCACGATGCGCGGCGCCAGTGCGACCTTTTCTCCCCGCGCCCACAAGGCCTGGTTGACGGCCGATTCGTGGAAGATTTCCTTCCACACCGGGCGGATAGATTCCAGCGCCGCGCGCTTATAAGTGACATTGGCGTCGCTGGCAATGGCCGATTCGCCTTCCGCCAGGGGGTTCTGGTAGCGCAGGAAATCGCAGAAATAGACGGCCCAGTTCAGCGGACGATCGATGCCGTTCTCAATGGCGCCGCCGATGGCGGCGAAGCCGCGGCTGTGTGCCTCCACCACGGCAGCGCTCCAGCCCGGCGCGACGATTCCGTGGTCTTCGATGAGCGCCACTATGCGGCCCTTTGCCTCGGCCAGGCCGCGCGCGCGTAATTCGTCGTGATGCTCGCGGCTGCCGCCCTGGCCCGTATACGTGCTGAGCCGCGCCGCTTCCACGAACCGCACCTGCAGATACTTCTCGCGCATGCGGCCGATGCCATCCACCGAAGGATGATAGGGGACGATAATTTCCATGGGCGCCGCCGCCGATTGCCCGGTGAGCGCTTCCAGGCAGGGGTCCAGATGACTGACATCGGGCCGGCCGGTAGTGTCGCTGACGATCGCCACCACAACCGAGAGAATGGGTTTGTCCGGCATGGCTATCATTCCACCTTTAAAAGCGCATCCCCCGGCCCTGCCGCGTAGCCGACAAACTCACCCGCCACATACACCATGAGTACCGGAATCAGCAGCGGCAAAGCCTGCGCGAACTTTTCCACCCGGCAGCGCTGCCGTACTACGCGCTGCGCCATGCGGGCCAGCAACAGGAATGGGACCAGGGGGGAAACCAGAAAATAGACAGCCTTGCGCGACGCCGGCAGCCGCCGCGCACCGGCAAAAGCGCGGCTGAACCAGTACCGCTGTTGCAGGTAATAGCCATAGTGGAACGGGCCGCGATGGTGCACCACCATGGCGGGAACAGCGCGGAACTTGATGCCGTCCGCGATCAAGCGCGGATGCAGGCCGGCTTCCCAATAGCCGCCGCTCAGAGATTCCTCGTATTTCAATAGAACATCGCGGGAGTAGGCGATGTTGGCGCTGCCCAGGTTGTATGTCTCGCCATCGGTCCAGGGCGGCAGATATCCGTTGTATTCGCAGAAATAGACTACCCAGTCGCGAACCCGCTTATAGGCATGATCCACCACCGGACCGCCCACTACGCCATAACCGCCGCCGGCATGGGCGCCCATGGCGGTTTCGAGCCAGTTCGGCGCCGCCAGGCAATGCTCCTCGATGATGGCGACAATGCTGCCTCGTGCTTCTTTGACCCCGGCCCGCCTCAAATCCGGCACTGTCTCGCGCTCGGGCCTGTGAATCACGTGAACCCAGGCAAATTTCCGCCGGAGACGGTCCGCATAAGCCTCATCCCCGCAAGCCACTACAATCACTTCGGCGGCCCAGGCCCGCGCCTGATCTTCCAGCGAGAGCAGGCACTCATCGATGAACGGAGCCCCGACGATGGACGCGATTACGACCGAGATGCGCGGCGGACTGGTCTGCATGAGAGCGTGGGCAGGTGCAATACGAGTACCATCTCCGGCATTGAGGCGGCCCGGCATTCAGGCTCTGCAGCCGAAGCCCAGCCCTGAAAACGAAAAAAACGCGGCCAGTTTCCGAAGGATTGGGATATCCGCCGGGAAATGGCGCGTTAGTGGCGCGGTAGAAAACCGGGTCTAATGGCTATGGACGTGCAGAGGGTATCGCGCAGAATTTAAAAGGCCATTTGTGTCTGTGACCGATGCCTTGCACGATCTCAATCGTAATACCGGTCTATAATTCAGCGGATCGCCTTCGTTCCTGCCTGGAGCACCTGCGGGAGTCCACGTTCACCGATTTTGAAACTATCGTGGTGGACGATGGCTCGACCGATGGATCTGCCGCGGTGGCGCAGGAATTCGGTGCCACGGTCTTCGAGACCGGCCGGCGCAGCGGTCCCGCTTATGCCCGCAACCTGGGCGCGAGCAAGGCTGCCGGAGAAATTCTGTTCTTCATCGATGCCGACGTTTGCGTGTATCCCTACACGGTGGCGCGGGTGCATGCCAATTTTCACCAGGACCCGGAACTAGCCGCTGTAATCGGCTCCTACGACGACTTGCCGGAAGCGCAGGACTTTCTGTCGCTGTACCGCAACCTGATGCATTGCTATGTGCACCATCAGGCGCGACGCGACGCGTGTACCTTCTGGAGCGGGTGCGGCGCCATCCGCAAATCGGTTTTCCTGGAGTACAGCGGATTCGACGTATCTTACGATCGTCCCGCGATCGAAGATATCGAACTGGGCTATCGCATGACCAGGGATCACCGGAAGATGCTGCTGGATACCAGTATCCTGGTGAAGCATCTGAAAAGGTGGAGTTTCCTGAATCTGGTCAAAACCGACATCATGGACCGCGGGATCCCCTGGACGGAGCTGATCCTGCGCGATCGCTTCCTGCCCAACGATCTGAACCTGCAGTTGAGCCAAAGGGTCAGCGTGGCTCTCGTCTTTCTGCTGATCGTAGTAGCGGGCGCGGCCGCCTGGTATGCCGGGACTTCATTTATCCTCATGCTGCTGACAGTGCTGTTCCTGATGCTGGCGCAGTTCGAGGTGGAAACCACCTGGCAGACCCAGCCGAAGGCGCTCATTGCCACCACCGTACTGATCGTATCGATCATTTGCCTGGCGTATTACAACAACACCACATTGTTGATTCCGCCGGTGCTGCTGGCCTATGCGCTGCTCTTTTTGCGGCACCGCTATTCTTTCACGACACTGCGGAGACGGCGTATTACGGGCTTTGTCTGCGGCGTGTATCTGGCCTTCGTGATTCTGTTCGTAGCGGTTTATCTGCCGCACCATCCGCTGGTCTTCTGCTTTTACCTGCTGTTGAGCATCCTGATTCTGCTGAACAGCCAGTTTTATGTCTTCCTGGCGGGGCGCACCGGACGGCTGCTGGCGCTGGCGGCCATTCCCTTCCATCTTCTGTTTCACTTCTACAATGGGCTCTCCTTCCTGATCGGCGGAGCCAAACACCTGTTCCGGCGCTTCTTTTCCCCTGCGGAAAAGCCGGCCGCGGAAAAGCGCCTGCCGGTTTCTCCAGACCGATGACGGGCTCCTGTATTCTGACCTATCATTCCCTGGATAACAGCGGCTCGGTGATTTCCATTCCGCCCGCGGTTTTTCGGGAACAGATGGAGTGGTTGGCGGCGAACGGCGTGCCGGTGGTGCCGCTGGATCGCATTCGCGAGACGCCAGGGGCTGTGGCGCTCACGTTTGACGATGGCTTCCGCAATTTCTTCGAGCAGGCCGCACCCCTTCTGCGGCAGTATGGCTTCCCCGCCACGGTGTTTGCCGTGTCAGGATTCTGCGGCGGCTGGAACGACTGGCCGGGCAACGCGGGAATTCCGCGGCTGCAATTGATGAGCTGGCAGGAATTGGAGCAGCTTGCGAAGGCTGGAATTACCGTCGGGTGCCACACGGCCACGCATCCCTATCTGAGCCGGCTTCCTGCGGCGGACCTGGAAGAAGAACTGTATCGCAGCCGGTCGGCCATCGAGGATCGGATCGGGATGGCTGTCGAGACATTTGCCTATCCATACGGAGATCTCACGCGGCGGGAACGCCAGGCGGCATCCCGTCATTTCCGGCTGGCTTGCGGCACCCGGCTGGCTTTTCTCTCGGCCGGCTGCGACGCGCTCGATCTTCCACGGGTGGATGCATACTACCTGCGCAGCCGGTTTTGGTTTCGAGGCTTGGACAAGGCCTACGGTTCGGCTTATCTGGCAGCGCGCAGCTGGCTGCGGGTTGTGCGGCAGAGACTTACCACACCACCGTGAACTCGTCAATCACGTCGTCGCAACTGTTATAACCTCCGTAGGTCAGGTATTCGTACGCTCCCAAATCGAAATTGGAAGCTGCATTCCAGTTCGCCGACGGTGCCGTGAACCCTACCGACTTTACCAGCTTGCCGTTCAGATAGAGATTGTTAACGCCACTCCCCCAAGCCATCATTACCTGCATGATGACTCCATTACCGAAAAGCGTGTCCTCCGTCCCGGATGGTACATAGTAATAGCTGGTCACGCCTCCCGCCGTGTACGTGAATAGCAAATATCCGCCAGTCACCTGCGTCATGAAGTTGAACAGGTGATTGCCATTGCCGTCCCGTGCATCGAACGCATACCGCTGCCCTGACGCACTGGCCTTGCGCTGCGCGAATGTATAACGCGATTCCAGATAGAACGTGATCTGCCCCTGATTCACATTGAAAACGTTCCCCAGCCCCGTGCCCGTAAACTTGTAATATGCATTGCTGCTATTGGTGCAGCAATTCAGGAAGTAGATTCCATTGCCACTCTCGGCGGGAGCGAAATTTACCGAACCGCCGCTATGGACCACCACTGTCCCCGTCAATCCGGCGGGGCCGGTACTCGGGGTAACGGTGACCCCATTTTGTGTCCCGCTTATCTCAGAGGCGTCCAAGTGCAGTTGCAGGACCGGACTGCCGCTTGCCGGCGGCGGCGTCACTGTGAGGGTCGCCGTGGCGGTGGCACCATTGTAAGTCGCGGAAATAGTTACCGTCGTCGTCGTCGCCACCACTGTGGTGGCGACGGTGAACGCCGGCGATACGGTTGTACCTCCAGCCACTGTCACTGAAGCCGGTACCGTGGTGCTGGGATCGCTGCTCCCCAGCGTTACCACCGCCCCGCCCGTCGGCGCCGGGCCGTTCAGACTCACCGTTGCCGTCGTAGATGTCCCTCCCAATACCGACGATGACGTCAAGCTCACCACCGATGCTGTGAGCGGCCCAACTGTCAAGGTGGCCGGCACACTGACTCCGTTGTAACTTGCCGAGATGCTTACCGGTGTCGATGAACTCACGGAACTGGTCATGATGGTAAATGCCGGTGACACCGTGGCGCCCCCAGCCACCGTCACCGAAGCCGGCACCGTGGCCGCCGCCGGATTGCTGCTCGTCAGCGTCACCACCGCACCCCCCGCCGGCGCCGGCCCGTTCAGCGTGACGGTGTTTGCCGTCGTGGACGTCCCGCCCAGCACCGATGCCGGTGACAACGTCACCACCGATGGACTCGGCGCCAGTACAGTCAAGGTATCCGGCAGGCTAACTCCACCGTACGCGGCCGAGATCGTGACCGGTGTATTGGCCGCCACCGCTGTGGTCGTGATGGTAAATGCCGGCGATACCGAGGCACCCCCAGCCACCGTCACCGAAGCCGGTACCGTGGCCGCCGCCGGATTGCTGCTCGTCAGCGTCACCACCGCACCCCCGGCCGCCGCCGGACCGTTCAGCGTGACGGTGTTTGCCGTCATAGGCGTCCCGCCTAAGACCGACGCCGCTGACAAGGTTACCGCCGCTGGGCTTGGCGGCTGTACAGTCAAAGTACCCGTCGCAGTTACTCCGCTATATGTGGCCGAGATCGTGACCGGTGTATTGGCCGCCACCGCGGTAGTCGTGATGGTAAACGCCGGCGATACCGTTGCACCCCCAGCCACCGTCACCGAAGCCGGTACCGCAGCCGCCGCCGGGTTGCTGCTCGTCAGCGTCACTACCGTGCCCCCAGTTGGCGCCGGCGCGTTCAACGTGACGGTGTTTAAAGTCGTGGACGTTCCGCCTAAGACCGACGCCGGTGACAAGGTCACCGCCGAGGGGCTCGGCGGTAATACGGTTAAAATCGCCGTCGCGGCAGGTCCGTTATAACTGGCGGAAATCGTTACCGGGGTACTGGCGGTCACCGCTATGGTGGTGATGGGGAACGCCGGCGATACGGTTGCGCCTCCCGCCACTGTCACCGAAGCCGGCACCGTGGTGCTGGGATCGCTGCTCCCCAGCATTACCACCGCCCCGCCTGCCGGCGCCGCGCCGTTCAAACTCACCGTTGCCGTCGTAGATGTCCCTCCCAATACCGACGATGACGTCAAGCTCACCACCGATGCGGTGAGC
>DATJAK010000185.1:0-2715 GCA_035516375.1 Bryobacteraceae bacterium | reverse complement strand
GGGCGATGGCGCCGGCGCCAACCAGGTGGTTCATCGCGGGGATGTGACCAGCGGCAGCTTCAGCGCCTGGTGGATTCGCGGCCAGCGCCTGGTCGCGGCCTTCGCCATGAAACGTCCCGAGGAAGAGCGCGATCTGGCGCCAAAATGGATCGAAGCCCGTCAGCGCGTCTCCGCCGTCAAGCTCGCCGACGCCTCACATCCCATCGAGGACGCCGCGGAAATGGGCGCGTCAGTGTAGTCCCATCTCAGAGATCTTTCTTTGCCCAATTGCGGGAAGGTCCCGTGAGATCCGTGGCGGGAAGGGCCGCCACGAACAACAGTCGGTAAGCCCTGAACGACTGGCAGTTGGTGCGTCCGCGAAGACCCAATCGAATCAACCTCCGAAAGCGGTCTACAGAAAGCTGTCTACGGCACCGGCGCTCGATCGGTTTGCGGCCCGGTACGAAGCGGCGATCACGAGCCGATTGATTCCTCACTGGTCGTCAGGCTTCACCGTTCGCCAGAGCAACGGTTGCCCGCCAGCTGTGTGGAAGGTGCTTCCATGGAACTGTAACACTGCGGAGCCAGGCTCGGGCACAAAGGGGCATAGGTCGTGTGCGACATGCGATGGATTCATATACGGCAGAGAGATCTGATCGGCGGCGAACGCGCCGTGCCGCCCTTCGAATTCGATCCACGCAGGTTGAAGAATCAAGCCAATGCACGGAAAGGGTTCTTCACTCCGGACGATGCCTGTCACACGCCCGCCAATCTTCGCACCCTTCGGAACCACGACTGAGCCTTTCAGGCGGACCGCTGCGGTCACTGTTGCCTCGAACGGGTCGCCCCTCGCCACAAGTACGGAATCAAATTGAGTCTCGAGTTTTGATTCAATTTCGATACCGGCCGGCACCTCCGGCGGCAGCGGTTTGGGTTCGTTGGGCTGCGGGGCACTCATCTTCGGAGCGTCCGCAAATGAAATTGTAGACCCAGTCTTGTACTCGCGGCAGGCGGAAAAGGACGTTTGGTTGCGGGCCTCCATACCGCTGCTGACGAAGTTCTGTTCCACCGACTTGGGTAGGAGGAAATTGCCGCTGTCCATGCGCATTCGGCCGTAGTCGATCAGGATGCGGCCAGAAGCCAGCGCCAGATGCTCGGGGATCTCCCGCACCAGGATTTCTAGCCGTACTAAGTCGAGCGAAACGGCATCGACCCACACCGATCCCCCAAAGCCGACCGTGTCTTTACTGGTAGGTAACCGTATCTCATAGTGGCTGAGCGCCCGCGGAACTTCGTAAAGGAAATGATAGGCTTGGCGTTCGTTCAGCGTCTCCCGCCCCGCAAACTGAAATTTCGCGGTGCCGCTTAAGAAAACAGTCTGTATGAACAGCCCGAAATCGCCCGTGCTGATCATTCCATCCCCAAGCAGATTGTAGACAGGCTGTTCCTCGAAATGTCGCGAACCAGCCCAGGCGTATAGTTCCCGGTTGTCCACCATAGCTACTTCGAGCCTAACCTTATCCACTGGCTGAAACACTTTAGACGTGACGCGACGATGGGATCGGTCCACAGTCATCGTGCAAGTATAGTTGGGAAGATGCTCGACGTTATCGCGCACAGCGATCATAACGCGGTTCAGCAGCGGACCTTGCGCGACAGCCGCGAACGGAAACGCCAACAGCCAACCCAACGTCCATCGCATACCGGCTCCGTCGGATGTCTTTGTAAGTTATTTTAGACCTTCTTGGCATTGACCATACGGCTCCCCGACGGCGCACCGTTAGCTGTCGCGGATCCCCTTTCGCATCGGCAATCGGTATAGATCGCGGTCAACGACTTGGCGTCCGCCAAAGAAAAGGATCACTTTCCTCGGAAGTCCGGATGTAGGAGCTCCAAAGCTCGAGGGCGAAGCCGCCGCTCTTATTGCATAGCGACAACTTTTTCGGCATGCTCTGGATGCGGTCCATCAGGCATTGATTAGATCGCTTCAAGCGCCGTGAGGTGCACCCCCGACCGCCGCTGGCGCCCGGCCCCTACGCCGCCACCGCCTTGTGCTCTGCCACGTACCGCTCGACATATTTGGAAAACTCCGCCTGCAAGGCGCGCCGCACTTCGTCGTTCCGCTTCAGCTTTCTTCCTTCGATTTCCAAAACCGGCAGCAGGTCGCGCGTGGTCGAGGTGATAAACACCTCGTCCGCCGTTTCCAGATCCTGGGGCATCAGCACCTTCTCGCTGACGTCGATCCCGGGCGCGTGGATCTCGGTGAGCAGCAGTTCCCGCGTCACCCCGGGCAGGCAACCCGAGCTGATCGGCGGCGTCCAGACCTCGCGGCCCCGCACGGCGAAGATATTCGCCGAGGTGCACTCGGAAACCTCTCCCCGCTCATCGAGTAGAATCACCTCGTCGAACCCCTTCGACTGGGCGTCCTCAATCCAGGTCAGGTTCATGGCCCACGAGAGAATCTTGGTGCCGGCAAACATCGAGGCGGCATGGCGTGCCTGTGGAACGTAGGCCAGTTTCACTCCGCTCCCCCAGTCCTTCAGGTTCGCGGTCATGGCGATCAGCTCGCTCCGCCTCTCGCACGGTCCGCCATAAGGGCTGCCGTCATTACGCACCACATCCACGCGCAGCGACGCGTTGTACGCTTGGTTGGCTTCCACCAGCATCAGCAGCCGGCGGCGCGCCTCTTCTTCGGTGCACGGCAGAGGAACGCGGAACAGCGCGGCGTCTTTCGAC
>DATJAK010000184.1:0-8993 GCA_035516375.1 Bryobacteraceae bacterium | reverse complement strand
CTGTCCAATGCTTACTTCGACTCGCTCGGGATTCCGAGATTGACTGGCGGCCGATAGCTCAACCCGCCGAACCGCCCGGTACGGACCCGTACGCCGGGTGGTGTAACAGGGAAAGCGGGCGACCGCCTACCTATGTTGATTGCCGCAGGCGCGAAAACTTGACACGATCTAAGGGGTAATAATATACTTGCCTGACATGTGCGCTAGACTCGTGGGATGGACCAATGGACCAGCCAACCATCGATGCGCGTTTGCTCCGATTCCTGCTCCACTAAATCCTCAGAGTGAACGAGCGGATTTCTGTTTTGATACTGGTCTTGCGTCAGCGCGGCACTTCGGCTGACGAGATGGCCGCTGCCGAGCGCAGCGTCCAGGGAATCTTCGCTCCAATGCACGCATTAGTTGACCGGATTCAGAAAATAGAATCCGGTACAGATCTGGAAGATCTTCTGCGAAAATTTGGGTAATAATATACTTGACTGACGCGGCTTTCTGCCGTAAAGTTAAAGTATGGACAAAGCAAAGAAGTTTCCAGCCACTCTGCAAGAGGCCGTAATCCACTTCGCGGACTTCGAGAACTGCAAAGCGTTCATGGTGCGGTTGCGCTGGCCGGATGGCAAGGTGCTCTGTCCTCACTGCGGATCGGACGATGTAGCCTATCTGCCTAACGCCAAGGTGTTCAAGTGCTACGAAAAGCACGCACGCCAGAAATTCTCTCTGAAGGTCGGAACGATCTTCGAGGATTCGCCTATCGCTCTGGAAAAGTGGTTGCCAGTGATGTGGATGCTCGTCAACGCCAAGAACGGCATCTCGTCCTGGGAGGTCCATCGCTCCATCGGCGTTACCCAGAAGTCAGCATGGTTCATGCTCCAGCGCTGCCGACTGGCGCTTCAGGACGAAGGCCACGGCGGGAAACTGGGTGGCGAGGTTGAGGTTGACGAAACCTACATCGGCGGCAAGGCCCGCAACATGCACAAGGACCGAAAGGCCCGAATGCTGGACGGCAAAGGCGGTGGCCCCGGAGGTAAAGCCATCGTTCAAGGAATGCTCCAGCGTGGCGGAAAGGTCCGCGCCAGCGTCATCGATAACCGAGACATTGGGATGGCATTCAATGTCGCCGATCACGTCGAACTGGGATCAACCGTCTTTACCGATGAGGCGAACGCCTACCAGACTCTTCAGGCGTGGTACGACCATGAGGTAATCAACCACGCCGAAGCCTACGTGCGCGATAACGTTCACACCAACGGAATTGAGAATTTCTGGAGTCTATTGAAGCGCGGATTGGGCGGGACCTACGTTAGCGTCGAGCCTTTCCACCTGTTCCGTTACGTCGATGAGCAGGCGTTTCGGTTCAACAATCGCAAGCCAATGGACGATGCGGATCGCTTTCAGTACGCCATGCGGAAGATTGTCGGCAAGCGGCTCACCTACGCGGAACTGACTGGCAAGACTGGCGAAGAACGACCGACGGAAGAACCCTTCTAGGACACTACCACGCGGCCCGAAGCCAAAGGCGCAGCGTCGGCCTTAATCTCTAAGCTAATTGAGAACCCGCGATTTGGGTCTTTGGCCCATTCATCTCGCGCTTGCTTAACGCGCTCCAGAACTTTTATTGCTTTGGCTAGGTCCGTGATGGGGTTTTCTATCGTGTTTCCGCTTGGCAGAGAGGCCCACGGCTCATTGCAGGAAGGACAGGTTCGCAATGGCTGCACTTCCATTTTTTCCGAGATCGGAAGAGATAGGGTCGCCTCGCAATGCCTGCATTGCATACGTAGCGAGACAATATCCGATATGTCGATGAAGTGCTTTAGCTGCGCGGTCATTTGCTTTTTGGTTTCGGCCCGCGCCGGTTTGGGTTCTTCGCCGCCTCTTTGCGGTGCTCCTCGATGCGACGCTGGATTTCAGCGTGAGGCACCGCAAGCACCTTTTTCATCCCGTTCTGGAATCGCTTCCACGCGTCCGGGCCTTCGATGTATTCCGGTTTCGCCTTCACTCTTCCATCTTATCGCGCAAGGATTCCGCAACTGAAGCCATCCACTCAGTTTTGTATGGAACCTCTAGGTGACAGTCATCAAAGAGATCGGCAAGAGGTTCAAATCCGCTTTTCAATCCTTCGGCGGAGTTTCTGCGGAGGGCCCATGCGATTACATCGGCCGCTTGCAGGGGAGCCAATACTGCGTCCGAATCAAAAACCACCGCTCCCATATGCGAGTCTTTTGCGAGCAATACGTCGCGAGCATCATGTATGTCGCATTTATAGGAGTTACCGTCGTCTAGCACATAGGCAAGTCTTCCGTCATAGCCGCCGCGCTTCGCGTCAACGCTGACCATGATGGTGAATAGTGTGAAGCAAGCTCCATACATGCTAAGTTTAGAAACGCCTGCAAAGTGGGCCTTGTATTCCAGAGCTTCGAGCCGAGCACCTGCGCTTCCTTGCTTGTGTTTATTTATGATCTTTGCAACGTCGCAGAACAAGGCACGTCGTTGCTCTGATTGCATGTCCTTCAACTTGCCCTTAGGGCCGAACTCCCGCATATGGAGTGGCCAAGGAATATGGTGCTTATCAAGGCACTTGCGCCAGTCAACATCTAACCAGAAGAACTGCCTTTTGCTGAGCAAAAGGCCGCCGACTACGGCAACAGGAGAATCGCTGTCCGTACCGCTTTCGTCGAGATAGCAAGTTAAGGCAACAGCCATGCGGCCAGGATCATCGGAATGGTGGAGCACCCACCAAATGTGTTCGAGCGTTTCACGAATCTTTGACGCCGACGCCGAATCAACAGCATAGCATAGATTGTCAGTCATCTATATTATTACCATCTAAGGTGACATAATGTCTGTTATCGGAACTGCTAGAGATGTCGCTCTCCAGCTCTCGATAGGCGGTTCACGCTACCATCAAGAAAGGACACGCCAACTCGGTTATGAGCGACACACCCCCACTCCAGCGCCTGGACCGCATCGAGATCGCTATCGAGCGCCTCACGCAACGCCAGGAAGCCTTGGCCCAGTCTGTCGAATTGATGCAGCACCACTGGGAGGAGCGCTGGACCAAGATGGCCTCGGCACTGCAACAGGATGCCGAAAACATACGCGCCCTGGCACGCATTGCGGAGATCCACTAGCGACGCCTCTCCCACCTCGAAGGCCCGGAGCAAGCGTAAAGGCGCCCGGACGGCTAGCGCCAAGTCAAAGCGGTGAGCAGCGCCCCTTCCGCGGCGGTGTGGAGCGGCGGGCCGCAGCGCGTGCCTGGTTCCAATTCCACCAGCAAACGAAACCGTTCGAGCAGCCGTTGGCTGCGGAACACGCCGCCGCTATAGACGACATCTACCGCTTCATCCGGTTTCCACAACTGTTGTCGAACGGAACCGGCCAGCGAAGCCAGTTGTTGCGCGGCCGCGTTCAGGATCTCCAGAGCGACCCGGTCACCGCCGCCGGCGGCCTCGTCGACGAGCGGCGCCAGGCTCGCCACGCGGTCGCGGGGCCAGTCCGGCTCGTAGAATCGATGCAGAACTTCGTTGGCGTCGCGCGCCGCCGCCGCTTCCAGGAGCACCTGACTTAAGACGGTAACCGGCCCCCATCCTTCCTCCATCCGGAGCGCAGCGCGGAGTGCCTGGCGCACGATATCGAACGCGCCGGCTTCGTCACCGAAAATATATCCCCAACCGCCAACGCGCGCGCGCTTGCCTTCAGAATTGCGAGCGATGGCGATCGACCCCGTTCCGGCGATCACCAGGATTCCCTGCCCAGTCGCGGTGGCGCCCGCCAGAGCGATATCGGCATCGGTGGTCACCAGCCATCGTTTCGCGCGCAGCAGACGAGCCAGGATTTCGCGCTTGTCGTCGGGGCCGCCGCTCATCCCGAAGCAAGCCGATTCGAATTCGACGCTCGCATCTAGTCCGGCTTGCGCGCAAGCCGCCGAGACACTCTCCGTTACCGCCCGTTCCAGCCTGGCGCGGCCTTCGCTGGCGGCTGCGTGGTCGCACGGTCCACCTTGACCCACGCCAAGCACGCGGCCGGTTTCGTCGCCGATCACAGCGATGGTCGTCGACTGGCCGCCATCCACTCCCAGAAACAGTTTCATTCCTATGGGCACACCGATTGTAACGCGGGCGGTGTGGCGGAGGGCCAAAAGGAAGAAGGCGGTCCAGGCCGGAACGCTCCGGCCCAGGCCGCCCTGGAGGATGGGACCGAACTGAAGATTAGCCCTTTTTGGCTGATGGGTTTTCTACCCTGAGGTTGTTCGTGATGGGACCAAAGCTCAAACCGGCAGTCGCGGCGCGTGTTCCGGCCACTTGCTTTTCGAGGTTGTTGTTGACCACGCCGGTCAGGGTCACGTGGCCGTTGTCCACGATGATGTGAATCGGCGGCACCGCCTGAATGGCGTAGCGGGAAAGGGTTGGATCGTTATAGATGGCGCGCGCAATCTGCAGGCGCAGCCGATCGTCCATATTCGAGAGCGGCAGCACTTCCAGCCGGTCCGTCACGCTGCCGACACCGGGCGTCTGCTTCACGATCTTTTCGATGGCGAGTTTCTTGTACGGCTGGCTGACGGCGCCATCGAGCTCAATGCTGCCATTGTTGACGCGGAAACTGATGTCGTCCCAGATCGAATAGTAGGGGTACGTGACGATTGCATGCCGCACCTGCTTGGCGAGCGCTTCATCCGAACCCGGCGCTGCGGCGCCCGGTCCAGCGGATGCACCGGCTATCCCGGCGGTGAACAAGAGAGCGGCCGTTGCCGCCACCACACCCAGAATCCTTTTCATCTCTCTGAGTCCTCCTACTAGTTAGAACGTATGGGGCCCCAAATCGGTGCACGGGTTATGTAAAGAGTTCGTAAATGTTAGAGCGTTGGTGGGGCGGCGGCAGGCACGGCCCAGCACTACTTAGGCGGGAACGGAAATGGCTTTGTCGGGCGCGTAGCAAACAGGGTTCAGCTTGCATTCGCCGCACTTCGGATTGCGCGCCACGCACAGCGCCCGGCCGTGCAGGATGATCTGGTGCGAAAACAGGATCCACTTCTCTTTCGGAAGAATCTTCCGCAAATCCTGTTCGATCTTCACGGGGTCGGTGTTCTTGGTGAGATCGAGCCGCCGCGCGATGCGCTGCACGTGAGTATCGACCACTACACCGGATGCAATCCCATAGGCCGTACCGAGAACCACGTTGGCCGTCTTGCGCGCGGCGCCAGGAATCGTCAGCATCTCTTCCATGGTCTTGGGGACCTTGCCGCCGAATTCCGAAACCACCCGCTTCCCTGCCCCCACCAATGACTTCGCCTTATTGTTGAAAAACCCAGTGCTACGGATATCATTCGCCACGACTTCTACGCGAGCCGCCGCGAAGTCCGCAGGTGTCGGATACTTGGCGAAAAGCCCCGGCGTAACTTCGTTAACCCGCTTATCGGTGCATTGCGCTGACAGGATCGTCGCCACCAACAGTTCCCACGGGTTGCGATGATGCAGGGCGCAGGTCGCGTCCGGATACATCTCATCCAGGTGCCGCAGGATTTCGGTCAGCCTCTGCTTGCGTTCGGCTGCGGTCTTCGGCCGCGCCGGCTGCTTGACCCGGCGTCCCGTCACTGCGGCGATGTGATTTGCAGATCGGTGTTGACGTTCTGCCAGTCGGGCAGCTCATAGATCTTGAGCTTGGTGGTCAGGGGGGCGGAAACTTCCTGCGAGGCTTCCGGGCCGACGTTAGCGGTGAAAGCGAAGGTCCCGACGGCATCCTCTTCGGATTTCTGCGTCCGTCCCCAGATCGTGACGTTGCCTTGCAGGCCGGCGAGGTCGGCATCGGAGTGGTTCGTCACAGTGAACTTGACGACAATTCGCTTCTTGGCATCCTCGGTCCAGCGGACGCCGGAGATCTCGACGTATTTCTGCAGCGGGCTGCTTTTGGCGGCAGGCTTAGCCGCGGGACTCTCCACTTGAGCAGGCGGCGGAGAAGCCGCCTGGCTGGGATTCTGCAGGTATCCGATGCCCCAACGGATGCCCATCACTAATCCGAGGATCGCGAAGGCGAACAGCACCGTGAGCAACCATGTCGGCAAACCGCTGGAAGGGCGCGGCAGCCGGACGCCTGGTTGCGGCGCATAAGCCGGCGCCTGCTGGTAGACCGGCGGTTGTTGATAAGGCGGTTGCGGATAGCCGGGCGGTGGCGACTGATAGGCCGGCTGCTGCTGATAGGCCGGCTGTTGGAAGGCTGGTTGTGGCGGCGGTGCCTGCGGCGGCGGGCTTGCCATGGCGGGGACTTCCACGGTAGCGGGCGGTGGCGCCGCCGCCGTGGCAGGAGCGGACTCCTTGGCTTTTTGGGCGCAACTCGGGCATTCCGTGTAGGACGGGAGAACTTCACGCCCGCATTGCGGGCAGATCCACGTGAACATGCGATCCCCTCTTTTCTACTCTACCGCTTGACAGATTCCGGCGAACGAAAACATGCGGCCGGCGGCTTCCCGGTCGCGCCGGTAGGAATGGAACTCGCCCGCCAGGCACATGGTGCACAGATCAGCAGAATAGATGCGCCCGGATGCCAGGCCGGTTTCGAGAAGTTGGCGGCGATTGGCGGCGGTAAGGTCAATGTGAGCGCGGCCGGATTCGCCGAAGTGTTGCGCCACCTCCGGGCCCACCTCGTAGCAGCACTTGCCGATTCCGGGGCCGATCGCCGCGTGGAGATCTTCGGGCCGCGTACCGAAGTGCTGCCGCATGGCTTCTACGGCGTGGCGGGCAATCTGAGCCACGGTCCCGCGCCAGCCCGCGTGGACCGCCGCGACCGTACGGTTGCGCGGATCAACCAACAAGATTGGAATGCAATCGGCGGTTTTGACCGCGACTGCGGTGCCGGGCCGGCGTTCGAGCAGCGCATCGGCCTCACCCACGCGCCGCGCCGGTCCTTCCGCCACCACACACGTGGCCGAATGGATCTGTTTCACGGTGGTGAGATTGCCGACGCAAGCTGGAACATCGGCGAGCCGCGTTCCAAAGCCGTGCTCGAGCCAGGCGAACTGGTCGAGCTCCGGAACGCGGTAGATCTCGCGGGAGTCTTTGTAGAACACGATTTACGCGGGGTTCTGAATCTGCGCGACCCTCACCTGATTCTTGAAATCTTCGAGCATCGAAACTTCGAGACGTACCTCGGTGGGCCGCTTGACTAAGGTGGTCATGTGATCGATTTTATCCTGAAGTTTCAGCAGCCCGTAGAAGAGGTTCTCGGGCCGGGGCGGGCAGCCGGTGACATACACGTCCACCGGGATGATGCGGTCCACACCCTGCAGCACGGAATAGGTGTTGAACGGACCGCCCACGCTGGCGCAGGCGCCCATGGCGATGCACCATTTCGGCTCGGGCATCTGGTCCCAAATCCGCTTGATCACCGGGCCCATTTTCAGAGTGACGGTTCCGGCCACGATCATGAGGTCGGACTGACGCGGGCTAGGCCGGAAGACCTCCGCTCCAAACCGCGCGATATCGAAGCGCGAAGTGGACGAAGCGATCATTTCGATGGCGCAGCAGGCCAAACCGAAGGTGAGCGGCCAGAGGGCCGATTTCCGCGCCCAGTTGAAGACGTAGTCGACCGAGGTGGTGACCACGTTCTCTTCGAACTGGTTCTGGATAAAAGAGGACAATACGCTCTCCTTTGTCTCTAATTGCATTCTAGCGCGATTTTGGGGGATCTGGCGACATTGGGGAGTATACTGCGAGTAACGGGAGCTCATGGCTACGCAGAATCTTGCCGACGTGATCAATTCGCTGACACCAGAGCAACAGGAATCGGTCCTGCAGTTTATCGAGTTCTTGAAGCGAAAAACGTCGACGCCCTCCCCATTTCTCACAGCGGCCCAAGAGTTCATCGAGGAGCACCCGGAACTCCTGCGCCGGCTCGCCAAGTGACGCACTATCCAACGGTCGTTGAGGTGATCCATGTTCATGCCGAACTAATTGCCAGATTTGGAGGTTCGCTCGGGGTACGCGATCTTGGCGCCCTCGAGTCGGCACTCGCGAGGCCGCAGAGCGGCTATTACACGGACCTGATCCAAGAAGCGGCAGCTCTCTGGGAGAGCCTTTCCCAGAATCATCCGTTTATCGATGGGAACAAACGAGTGGCGATCACGGTGACGGCGGCTTTCCTGCATTTGAATGGATATCGCGTGGAATTCGACGACGTGGAGGCTTGCTCATTCCTGATCGGGCTGTACGAGAGCAACAGGTTCGGGTTTAGCGAACTCGAGGTTTGGCTGCGCCAGCATGCCACGTTGGTTTGAGAGAGTTGTGGCAGATTAGACGAGCCGTTTACCCTTCCGGCAGTGCTATACCAGAAATATGACCCGTATCGCTTACACCTCGTTTGTGTTCGTCGTGTTTAGTGCCGTTGCATTGGCTGCTGACACTCCGACGGTCGGACAAACCCTGGACTCTCAGTTCCGCAATGCTGACCGAGAAATTGTCGGCCTATTCGAGGCCATGCCTGCCGACAAGATCAACTTCGCGCCCACTAATGGCAAATTTGATGGAGTCCGCACGTTCGCGCAGCAGGCCAAGCATCTGGCCACGTATATCTATCTGCTTTCGTCGTCGATTCTCGAACAGAAGCCGCCCGTGGATATCGGCAAGGGCGACGCCGGCCCCGATTCCGTGCAGACGAAAGAGCAGATCGCGGAATACCTCAAAGGGGCGTTCGCGTTCGGTCACAAAGCGTTGAATTCGATTACGGAAAAGAACGAGATGGACCAGGTGGCAGGGCCATTCCCCGGATCGAAGATGGCGCGCATCGCCGCCGCGACGTTCATGATGTATCACAACTTCGATCACTACGGCCAGATGGTGGTGTATCTGCGGATGAACGGCATCGTGCCACCGGCCAGCCAGGGGCGGTAGCTCACGTCAGAGCGTCCGGCGCCAGAGGTTCAAGCCGTTTACGACAACGCGGTCCAACCATGTGGAGAACCGCCTGGTGGCGGAATCGAGGTCTTCTTCGTAGTTGATCTGGAACGT
>DATJAK010000183.1:0-7751 GCA_035516375.1 Bryobacteraceae bacterium | reverse complement strand
GTCCAACATTGCCGGCCCATGCTGCCATAGCACCACGATCATCGTAATGGCCGAATACCCTTCCGGCCGTTTGCCGAGATGCGGCGCTCCACTCGCGGGATCGTTGTGACAGCCGGCGCACCCCTTCTCTGCGAAGACCTTTTCGCCGCGGCCCGCGTTTCCAGCCCCACGGAAATACTCCTGCTCCCAGATGTACGCGAGGATCTGGCGCATCTCTTCCCGTGATAGAACCGGCGAAGATTGTTTCATGCTGGCTTGGTGGTTCCACATCGCCACCGCCATGCTGGTCATGCTGAGGTTCCGTAGCCGTTCCTCCAGCGCAAGGCTTCCTTGATGGCACTCCGCGCAGCCTTTCGATTGGAACACCCGGGCGCCCGACTCCGGCGCGCCGAATGAGAATTCCGGCAGCAGTTCCCGGTTGCCGGGTAGATTTTGCACATAGACCAGGATGTCCGTGAGTTCTTGAGCCGTGAGCGGCGCCCAGCGCAGTTTTCGCTCGGCATAGGCCTGCCGCATGCCCGCGCCGTGGTTCCACATGCGCTGCGCCAGCGCCACCGGGTCCTCAATCGATTGCCACTTCGAAACCAGCGGCGCCCCCCGATAGTTCGATTGCGTGAGGCCGTGACAATCGAAACAATGCTGCGTCATCATCGCCTGCTTGCCCCGCGCGGCATCGCCGGGTTTTTCAAAGAAGCGAGCCGACACGAAATACGCGAACAAATCGGTTGCGCTATCCGCAGTGAGCGAGGGAGGAGCGACTCCCTGGGCTTTCATCGCCTGCCACATCTCCGGTGCGTGGTTCCACATCAGGCTGGCCATGATGGCCGGATTGAAATCGCGGCCGATGTGCGTGCCCAGGTCCGGCGCCGCGCGGCCGCCCTTCCCGTTGATGCTATGACACTCGACGCATCGCTCGGTTTGAAAGAGGCGCTCACCACGCCGCGCGTCTCCCACATCCGCGCCCGCCGCCAGCGCGGCCGACGCCGCCAATAACGCCGCGATCCACTTAACACTGCCCATGGCTGTTTCAGGATACATTCATTTAGTGGCGGAGAAGAACTCAAGATGAAAATCGAGTCCAAGGATTTCCGCGTGCGGCATGGAGACACGGTCAAACTGCACCAGTGGCCCACCGCAGTGAAGCCGTATTACAAGTCGAAGGAACAGTATCAGAAGATACTGCAGCAACATGTGTCGGCTCTGGACGAGCAGCAGCGCCTGCTCTACGCATCCGCCAGCTATGCGCTGCTCCTCATCTTCCAGGGCATGGACGCCGCGGGCAAGGATGGCGCCATTCGGCATGTCATGTCCGGCGTGAACCCCGCGGGCTGCCAAGTGTACAGCTTCAAGCAGCCGAGCGCCGAGGAGCTGGCGCACGATTTTCTCTGGCGCACCGCCTGCAAACTGCCCGAGCGCGGCCACATCGGCATCTTCAACCGTTCTTACTACGAAGAAGTGCTCATAGTGCGCGTGCATCCGCAGATCCTCCGCGCCCAGCCACTCCCGCCCGAACTGCGCGACGGGAAGGATATCTGGAAAGCGCGCTACGAGTCCATCACCGATTTCGAAAGCCACCTCTACCGCAACGGAACCCACACCATCAAATTCTTCTTGCACCTGTCGCAGAAAGAACAGCGCAAGCGATTCCTGGCCCGCATCGATGAGCCGGAGAAAAACTGGAAATTCAGTATGGCCGATATTCAAGAGCGGAAATATTGGAAGGATTACGTGAAGGCCTTTGAGGATTGTTTGACCGCCACCAGCACCCGTCACGCACCGTGGCACGTGGTTCCCGCCGACGACAAAGAAAACGCCCGGCTGATCGTTTCGCAGATTGTGTTGGATGCGATCGATGACCTGAAGCTGGCGTATCCCAAACCCACGCCGGAACGCCTACAGGAACTCAAAAAGATCCGCGAGGAGCTGATGAAGTAGAGCAAGCACCGCTCCCTTTGGTCACGGCTCGGTAACGCGGTGTCGTTTTTACCGAGCCGTGACTAAAGGGAGCGGTGCTTTTGTTACCCCTTTACCTCAGGCCAACCCCGCCTTGTACAACGCCAGCAGCTTACCCCAAGCCCGCTCGGCATCTGGCTTGTTGTACGTCGGCATGCCATTCGTCAGCGGCATGTCCGGTACGCACCAGCCGTGCAAAGTCCCCTGGTACACTTCGATCTCGGCCGGGACGTGCGCGGCAGCGAACGCTTCTTTCAGCTTGTCCTTCGCGTCCGGCTGATTCTTGTCGTCACTCGCCGCGATGCCGAAATACATGTGCGCCTTGATCTTCGGGGCAAGCAGATGCGGACTATTGGGCTTGTCCGAGACCAAACCTCCGCCGTGGAAGGAACCGCCGGCGCCGACGCGATCGGGAACCGTGGCGCACGTCCGAACCACCAGCGGCCCGCCCATGCAATACCCCTGCGTGCCAATCTTCTTCGATTTGTTGACCTGCTTTTGCGCGTCCAGGAAACCGATGTACGCGACGGCATCCTTCTCCGCGGCGCCGTCAGCCTGCACCGAGGTCATCAACTGCGTGATCCTCGGCCTCTCTTTCGCGAAGTCGACCGTGGAAGCGTCCGTGAACGGATTCTTGGCCACGCGATAAAACGGATTGGGCACCAGAACCGAATAACCCTGCGCCGCTAAGCGCTTGCCCATCTCGCGCATCGAGGGCCGCAAGCCGAATGCGTCGGTCCAGATCAACACGCCCGGATGAGAACCGCTCTTCGGATGAATGAAAGCTGCGTCGCAGGTGCCATCTGGCGTCTTGATGTCGACGTCGGTTTCCACAACCTCCAGCTCTTTGCCAGAGGCCGAAGTGGCAGCGGCGAGACTCGCCGCCACCGATAAACCTACAAAATCACGGCGTCGAACGTCGCTCAAAACCTCGTCATTTCTTGGATCTTTCGGATCGTCCGCCATTTGAAAATCTCCTCCGCAACATTGTACACAACGTCATCCGACGATAGCGTGGCCGCAACGTGTCAGCATGCTATGCTGCAGGTGATGTCGCGGGTAAAGGTGATCGTGCTGCTTGCGCTGGCCCTGGTTGTGTGCCAAGTGCAGTGCGTGGCGGCATGCGCGATGGCTGCGTGCACGCCCGCCGACTCTCACCTGCCGCCCTGCCACCGTCACCATCAATCAGGCAATCCAAGCCCGTGCTCGCACCAAACCACCGCGTCGCTCGCAGTTTCGCAGCCGGCGCCGCAGCCATGGGCTGTGACTGCCTCAGTCCTGCCCAGCTTGCTCACCGACCAGGTACCGCAGGGTAGCTTCGCCGTCGTTTCTGGAAACGCCGGGATCCGCGCACCACGATTCGCACTCTCATCGATAGTCCTTCGAGTTTGATTCGCCCTTTCGCCTCAGTTTGATTCGTACGCGTGGCCTCCGCTCCCGTTAGAGAGCGGGGCTGATTCGCTGGGAGAGAATTTCGTGCGTCTTATAAGAACTCTGCCGTCGACAATCTTGACTGCGGCCCTCGCCATCCCGCTCGCGGCGCAGGACCCGCCGTCGCACACCGGCATGGCCGTTATGAACATGCCTGGCATGTCGCTCATGAATTTGGCATCCGGTACTTCGCAGAATCCGGCATCGTGGACCATGCCGGAGGTCATGATGCACTTCGGAAACTGGACCACCATGTTTATGGGCACGGCCTTTCTGGTGGACACGCAGCAATCGGTCCCGCGCGGCGGCGACAAACTCTATTCGCCAAACTGGTCCATGACCTCAGCAAGCCACCGCGCCGGCAACAAAGGAGCCTTCGAAGCCGTACTCATGCTCAGCCTCGAACCGGCCACAGTCACGGACCGGCGCTATCCGCTGCTGTTCCAGACCGGCGAAACGGCGTACGGCATTCCGCTCGCCGACGCGCAGCATCCGCACAACTTCATCATGGAAGTGGGCCTTCACTACAAACGCGCACTGACCGACGACACCAGCCTCGAGGTGTATGCTGCGCCCGTCGGCGACCCGGCTCTTGGACCGGTCGCCTATCCGCATCGCGCGTCGGCCATGGAGCTGCCGGAGGCGCCCCTGTCACACCATTTGCAGGATTCCACCCACATTGCCGACGACGTTGTAACCGTGGGACTCTCGCGTAAGCTGTTTAAGCTCGAAGCCAGCGGCTTTCATGGCGCCGAGCCAGGAGAGAATCGCTGGATCGTCCAAGCGGGCGCCGTCGATTCCTGGTCCGGACGGCTTTGGTTCTTTCCTGGCAGGAATTGGGAAATGCAAGTCTCAGCCGGCAGGCTCGCGCACCCCGAAGCCGACCAGCCGGGCGACCAGGTGCGCGCCACGGCGTCGCTCGAATACTCCGTGCCGATGCACAACGGAAGCTGGTCCTCCAGCTTGATCTGGGGTCGCGCGCACAATACCTTCACTTCGCACAACCTGAACTCGTATCTTGCCGAATCGGTCTTCCCGATTAGCCGGCGCAACCTGATTACCGGCCGCTTCGAACTCATGGACAAAGACGAGTTATTCAGCGGTCAGCCCGAGCTTGAGACACAGCTCGATCGCCTGTATGGCAGCACCTTCCGCATCGGGGTTTATACCATCGGCTACACTCGCGACGTCCCGATTTCCCGCTACCTCGAAACGGGCGTGGGGTTCAACTTCACCGCGTACACGCTTCCCGCCGCGATCCAGCCGTATTACGGGAGCCACCCCGCCGGCGGTAACATTTTCGTCCGCTTCCGCCTGCGGTCGCCATCCTGAGCCCAAAATCCAATACAATCAGAATCGTTTCGATGAATCGATTCGGATCGTTCCTTTTCGGCGCGTTCTCTCTGTTCGCCGTCGCGCTCCTGGTGGGAGTGTTTGTCTTCGGCCAGAGCCGTGGATTCAGCGCGCGGGAACAGCCTTCTGCCGCTGAACGATGGATTACCGGCTGGATGCGCGCGGCTGCGCTGCCGTCCGCGGCTAAAACGCAAGCCAACCCGGTGCCGGACACGCCCGAGGTCCTGGCCGATGCCCGCGCCCATTGGGCCGACCACTGCGCCACTTGCCACGCCAACGATGGCAGCGGCGATACCCAGATGGGACGCAACCTGTATCCGCCTGCCCCCGACATGCGGCAGAGCGGAACGCAGCAAAAGACCGACGGCGAACTGTTCTTCATTATTCAGAACGGAGTCCGCCTCACTGGGATGCCGGCCTGGGGCGGATCAGCCCACGACGAAGAGGATTCCTGGAAGCTGGTGCGTTTCATCCGTCACCTGCCGCAACTGACATTCAACGAGAAGAAAGCGATGGAGAAGTTGAACCCGAAGGGCCCGGAGGATCGCAAGGAAGAAGAGGAAGAAGAAAAATTCTTGAGGGGAGAAGATGACCATGAACCAACCGTCGAACACCATCACCACTAGGCTGCGCGCAACGGCGCTGACTGGTTTACTGCTGCTATTCGCCGCGCCAATCTTCGCGCATGGCGGCTTCGATCACGTCATTGGAACCGTCGTGAGCGTGAGCAACAACGTATTGACCGTCAAAACGGCGAAGGGCAACGTGGATGTGAAGCTGGATGACAAAACAGAACTTACGAAGAGCGATCAAAAGGCGCAGATGGCAGATTTGAAGCCCGGGACACGCGTCGTCGTGGATATTCCGGAGGGCAGCAAAGACAAGGTTGCGCACTCGGTGAAACTCGGGACTGCGGGCGCTAGCCCGTCTCCCGCCGAACACCATCACGAATAAATCGGCGGAAATGGTGCGAAAAGATACGTAAAATTCGGCTGGGCAAAATATTTTGGCGCACATTTCCCTTCGGCGTCGCTACTCTCTGACGAGGAGAAGAAGTCAATGAGCGCTCTAACGCACCAGGTAGCTTTAGTATCGGATTCCCAAAGCGTCAGCTTTTCCGACGTTTCCACCGTGGCTGCAGCTTTACAAAAGCAAGCCACCCGCGATTTCGCCCCTCTCTGGCAGGTGAACGCCACGGTAGCCGCGTTTGCCACGCTCGAGGACGTTCCCGTGGATTACTGGCCGGTTATTCTGCGCGATGACATCAGCCAGCCAGGCGCGGCGGGATACCATACCGACGACAATGGCCAGCCGTTCGCGCTGGTTCAGATCGATGACAGTTGGCCGCTTACCGCCAGCCATGAAACGCTGGAGATGCTAGCGGACCCGTTCGGGAATCGGACCATCGCCGGCGCTCCCCCGCCGCAAGCCCCCGCCCCCATCTCTAAACTGAAGCGTGTGACCTATTTGGTCGAAGTATGCGATCCGTGTGAGAGCTCGGAGTTCTCTTATACCGTCAACGGCATTACCGTTTCCGACTTCATCACCTCGCATTATTACGACCCTCACACCAAGGCCGGAGCGCGCTATAGTTTCCAGGGCAGCATCACTGCCCCGCACCAGGTGCTCGACCAGGGATATGTCAGTTTCAGCAACCCCGCGAACAACCACTGGTACCAGATCATGGTCGACAACGGCAAAGTAACGTTGAACGACCTGGGTACCCTGCAACGGAATGGGAGGAGCTTGCGCGAAGTGATCGATGCGCGGGTTCGCGAAATGCGCAAGAACAAGCATTACCGCACCAAGGCTGCCACCATGGCACGCGCCGCCGGCGCGGCGGCTACTGGCTACGAAGATCTCGGAAAGAGCCGGGCCGATGCCCTCCGGCAGGTTATCAAGAAGCTGTAAACCACTGGTAATCGCGGCCGCTAGTTCGAATATCAGACTGAGGCGTAAACTCAAGGGCGGGGGTATATCGCAATGCCGGACGCAGAAAGCTCGCACATTCAAGAAGGCCAAATCGCCCGAGCGAAGCGGCTGCGCCAACAGATCGAACGGCTCAAATCCAATGAGCCCGCTGAGCAGCCGACCTCGCACCCGAAATCTCTGCGCGAACAGATCGAGGAGCGCGCCAGGGAAAAGCGCTAGCCGCTGTTCGGATTTGGGATGGTGCGTTCGCGAGCGGCCACTCCGACCGCTCGCGCTGGCTCTTGCCCTCGTCCGCATCGTATTGAGTGAACGGGACTTCGTCACTTGATAGCGATTGGCACGCAAGCTGTTCTTACCGCCGCATGCGTGCCCTGATTGCCGACGACCAACCCGACGTGATCGAAGCTCTGCGCCTGCTGCTGAAACAGGAAGGCTATCAGATCGAAACCGCAAACTCGCCCGCCGGCGTGCTGGACAACCTCTCCGGCGGACAGTTCGATCTGCTGTTGATGGACCTGAACTACCAGCGCGACACCACCTCGGGACGCGAAGGCTTGGATCTGTTGCGGTCTGTCCGCAAGATGGACAACGAGCTGCCCGTGGTCGTGATGACTGCCTGGGGCAACGTCCCTCTGGCGGTTGAGGCCATGCGCGGCGGCGCTCAGGATTTCATCGAGAAGCCCTGGGACAATTCCGAGCTGCTCTCCACCGTTCGCCGGCAAATCCAAAACACCACCATCGAACAAGAACAAGAGCGGGAGGCCGTAGCTACCCAGCAGGCCTTGCTGCCAAAACGGATTCCGGAAATTCCCGGCTGCGACATCGCGACCTCGTGGATGCCTCTCGGCAAAGTGGGCGGCGATTATCTCGACCTGGTTCCTTTGGGCGAGAATCGCCTGGGAATCGCGATCGGCGACGCTTCCGGTAAAGGTGTTCCAGCTGCGCTCCTGATGTCGAACGTACAAGCGGCCGTGCGGGCCCTGGCTCCCGATACGATGTCCACCGGCACGCTGACGGCCCGGCTCAACCAGATCCTGTGCGAGAACACGGCCCCGAATAAGTTCATGACGCTCTTCTACGGC
>DATJAK010000182.1:0-20477 GCA_035516375.1 Bryobacteraceae bacterium | reverse complement strand
CACCATGTTCGCCCGCCGGCCAAGGCTGATCTGGGGCGCCCCAGTGGTACTAACTGCGTTTTTTGGCGGAGCGGCGGCGCTGGCACAGGCGTGGAGCATGACGCTCTGCCTGGTGGTGCTGGCCTATACGATAGCCCCTGTCGCGTGTGCCGCCTGGCAGGGGGCGGGGGCGGTAAAGCGGCCGTCCGTTCTCGATTCCGCGATTATCCTGCTGCTCTGGTTGCCGCTCGAGTTCGGCGCGGGCGGTGCGTTGGTGCCGGTAGCGGCGCGCGGCTACCTGCACAGTGTGGGATATGGGATCGCGATCCTGCTCGGACTGGTGTTGTTCAGCGGCTACCGTGCGTTTCCGGATTTGAAGTTCAACGCTCCCCGGAAGGCTGCGGACTGGTGGCTGCCCGCTGCGGGATTCGCGGTTTCAGCGCCAGTCCTGATGGCCGTAGGGGTCGCGCTTGGATTCATTCCCGGGCCGCACTTGCCCGCGAAGAATGCCGGTGCAATGGCGGCGGCCGTGGCCGTCATCTTCGCCGGAACGGCTCTCCCAGAAGAGATTCTGTTCCGCTCGCTGATCCAGAATCTGTTGATGCTACGCTTCGGCGCGGGAGTGCGGACGCTGCTGCTGGCGAGCTTTATTTTCGGCTGCGCGCATTTGGATAACGGGCCGCAGGCCCTGCCGAACTGGCGCTATATGATACTGGCTACGCTGGCGGGAATTGCCTATGGATGGGTATTTCAGCGCGCCTCGACGGTGTTCTCATCAGCGGCGCTGCACATGCTGGTTGACTGGACGAAACACTTCTTCTTTTGAGAAGCAGGCCTGAAGGCCCGTGCTACTTTCGCTCGCCGGTGATGGTTACTTCCGGGCCGCCATCTTCTTTTCGAGCGCCTGCATCAGGCGATCTTCCACGTCACCGGGAATCGGACAAGGCTCCATCCCTTTATAGATCTGGATCGTGCGCCTGGTTGTGTCCGCGATCACCCAGCAGTTTGGGCACTCGGTGATGTGCTGCTCCAATTTGGCGCGAAGCTCGCGGTCCGTGCATTCGTCGAGATAATCGCTCAACTCTTTCAAAAAGTCTTTACAAGTAAGCAAAGGCGTCGTCTCCCTTGCGCTTAAAGTAGCGAGTGAGTTTTTCGCGGAGCTGTAAACGAGCCCGCAACAGCCTGCTCTTCACGGCAGGCACGGAAAGGCCCAGGGCTTCGGCGGTTTCTTCGGTGGAAAGCTCGTCGATGTCGCGCAGAACGAAAACCGAGCGATAGGGCGCGGCCAGGCTTTGAATGGCCGAATCCATCAGTCCGCCCAGTTCCTCGCGCGAGAACCGCTGCTCGGGATTTTCATCCCACGCAGCAACCTCGCGTGTCACGGTGTCTTCGCCGGTATCGATGGTGTCATCGAGCGAGACCGAGCGATCCGTCTTCCGGCGGCGCAACTTCATGAGCGCCTGGTTCACCGCGATGCGCACGATCCAGGTATAGAACTTCGAGTTCCCCTGGAACTGATCCAGATGCTCGTACGCCTTCAGAAAAGTTTCCTGCAACACATCTTCCGCATCCTCGCGATTTTGCGTGATGTGCTGAGCCAGCCGGAAAATCTTGGCCTCATAACGACGGACCAGTTCGGCGAACGCGCGGCTATCCCCTTCGCGCGTCTGCGCAACTAGAGTGGTTTCGTCAATTCCGGCAAAGCTGGAAACGGCCATGGACCCTGTTTCCATGATAGCTCAGGACTATTTGATGCTATTTTTCACCGCCGAGACGCAAGGTCATTAACGCACGTTGCCACCTTGACTCGGGGCCGCGGGTCTTCCCCGGGAATAGCCACGAGGCGTCGCAGCGGCATTCTCGAAACTCTGCGTCTCGGCGTCTCGGCGGTGATTTAATTGCCTCAACGCCCGTGTTACGCTGAAATTTCTCCCTATGAGTAACATTGAGATTACTCTGCCCGACGGCAGTAAGCAGCCGTTTCCGGCGGGTACCCGGCCGATTGACGTCGCCCAGTCGATCAGTCCGCGGCTTGCGGATGCCGCCATCGCCGCCAAGGTCAACGGTGAGATGTTCGACCTCACCCGGCCGATCGAGAAGGATGCCACACTCCAGATCCTCACGCCGAAAGACCCAGAAGCGCTTGAAGTGTACCGCCATTCCACGGCTCACCTATTGGCGGCGGCAGTGCTCGAACTGTATCCGGAAACCAAGCTCGGCATCGGTCCACCTATCGATACTGGGTTTTACTACGACTTCGACCGCGCGGTTCCGTTCACGCCCGAGGACCTGGAAAAGATCGAGAAGCGCATGTGGGAGATCCAGAAGCGCAACCTGCCGTACGAACGCGTCTACACTCCCAAGCAAGAGGGGCTGAAGAAGTACTCCGACGCCTGGATGAAATGCGAGTTGATTCAGGAGCGCGCCGGCGACGTGTTCAGCGAGTACACGCTGGGGCCGCATTTCATCGATTTTTGCCGCGGCCCGCACGTGCCGAGCACCTCGAAGCTAAAAGCCTTCAAGCTGCTTTCGATCGCCGGCGCTTATTGGAAAGGCAACGAGCACAACAAGCAGTTGCAGCGGATTTATGGCACCGCTTTCTTCACCCAGAAGGATCTCGAGGAATATCTCAAGCAGATCGAGGAAGCCAAGAAGCGCGACCATCGCAAGATCGGTAAGGATCTGGACCTGTTCAGCGTGCAGGAACTCGCCGGGCCGGGGCTGATCTTTTTCCATCCCAAGGGCGGGATGGTCCGCAAGCTGATCGAAGATTGGATGCGCGATCAATATCTCAAGCGCGGCTATTCTCTCGTATACACACCGCACATCGCGCGCTTCGACCTGTGGAAAACTTCCGGGCATGCGAATTTCTATGCGCAGAACATGTTCTCGCGTATGGAGCTGGACGATGCCGAGTACCAGCTCAAGCCCATGAATTGCCCGTTCCACATCTTGATCTACAAGGACCGGCAGCGCAGCTACCGCGACCTTCCGGTGCGCCTGGGCGAACTGGGAACGGTTTATCGCTATGAACGCTCCGGCGTGCTGGCCGGGCTGTTCCGGGTCCGTGGCTTCACGCAGGACGACGCGCACATCTTCTGCACTCCCGAGCAGGCCGAAAACGAAGTGGTCAACTGCCTCCAGTTCGCCGTTGATACACTTACCACGTACGGGTTCGACAAGTACGAGGCGGAACTTTCCACTTGGGATGGCGGCAAGAGCGGCAACTACGATGGGACTCCCGAGCAGTGGGCGCTGGCCGAAAATGCTCTACGCCGCGCCGTGGACCGAGTGAAACTGAACGTGATCGTCATGCCCGATGAGGCTGCGTTCTACGGTCCGAAGATCGACGTTAAGTTGGTGGATGCGATCGGCCGCAAGTGGCAGCTCTGTACGGTTCAGTTTGATTCGTTGTTACCCAGGCGCTTCGAGCTGGAATACATCGGAGAGGACGGGAAACCCCATCAACCCATCATGGTGCACCGTGCTCTCTATGGTTCCATCGAGCGCTTCTTCGGAATTTTGGTGGAGCATTACGCCGGCGTCTTCCCGGTGTGGCTCGCGCCAGTGCAGGCTATCGTGCTCCCTATCACCGATCGCCAGATCGACTATTCCCGCGATGTGCGCCGTCAACTCGAAGAGGCGGGCATCCGCGCCACGATCGACGATCGCAGCGAAAAGGTCAATCTGAAAATCCGCGAAGCCCAACTGCAGAAGATTCCGTACATGCTGGTAGTGGGGGACCGCGAGCAGCAAAACGGGCAGATCGCGGTACGCAATCGCAAACATGGGGACCAGGGCGTGAAGACCCTGAGCGAGTTTCTCGCCGAGATTCGCGCCTTGATTGAATCGAAAGCCGTAGCCGAATAACCCGTTCCAACGGGCTGGGGCAGCGCCAGTGATGACGGAGATCGAAGTCGGTCCGGACCTCGGTCAACTGGATGCGGCTCTGGAAGCCATACCGAACGCTCCCGCCGTCTTCCTGCTATGGCCGAGTGAAGGCGATCCGCATATCTCCAAGACCGCAAAGCTGCGGCGCCGTTTGTTACGGCTTCTCAAGGAACGGGAAAAGCCGTCGAGACTGCTGAACCTGCGCCACACCGTCGCGCGCATCCAATACCAGCTAACTGCCTCAGGCCTCGAATCGGCGTTACTCCACTACGAGGTGGCGCGCCGCCACTTCCCCAACAATTATCTGGAGATGCTCCGGCTGCGCATGCCTCCCTACGTGAAAATCATCCTCAACAACGAATTCCCGCGCAGCCAGATTACAACGCATCTGGCGCGCACGGCGGGCTTGTACTACGGGCCTTTCCGCTCGCGCGCATCGGCGGAACGTTTCGAAAGCCAGTTTCTCGATCTGTTCCAGATGCGCCGATGCCAGGAAGACCTCGTTCCCTCGCCGAATCATCCCGGTTGTATCTACGGCGAAATGAGCATGTGCCTGCGGCCGTGCCAGCAAGTCGTAGGACCCGCGGAATACACGAATGAAGTTGAGCGGGTGACGGAGTTCCTGCGCACCGATGGCCGCTCGTTGGGCGATTCGATCGCGCATTCTCGCGACCGGCTCAGCGATGAATTGAATTTCGAGGAAGCCGGCCGTCAGCAGAAGCGTTTCGAAAAGGTGCAGGAAGTGCTCAAGCTACGCGACGAACTGGTGCGTGATGTCGAGCATTTCCATGGCGTCGCCATTACGCGCTCGGTAGCGCCCGGCGCTGTGGAGTTGTGGCCTGTGCGTGACGGCGACTGGCAAGCGCCGTTGCGGTTCAGCTTCGAGGTGCAGGAGGGGCGGCCGGTTTCCATGGACCATCAGTTGCGCGAGGCGTTTGGCGCTGCTCGTTTCCGTACGCTATCGTTGCGGCACCGGCAGGAGTATCTGGCGCTGCTCGCGCGCTGGTACTATTCGAGTTGGCGGGATGGTGAATGGCTGAGTTTCGAAAGTTACGACGATATTCCCTATCGCAAGCTGGTGCACGCCATTTCGCGTGTGGCGCGGCAGCCGGCTGCTTCTGTCTAGCGCTCTGGGCGGCGGAAAGCCCGGCTATCATCCGGTATCCGTTGCTGCGCGATATTGCGGCTGAGCTTAACGTCGAAAACTCGATGAAGCAGACCGCGGCGATTGCCGCGCACGCCCGCTATCCCAATTCGCAGGGTTTCTTCGACGCGGCCGATTATGTGGCGGCGCGCGCCCGTGAATATGGACTCGAAAATGTCCACGTGGAGCGTTTCCCCCAGAGTACGCCGATGTGGGATCAGGAGGAGGCAACGCTCGAAATCACCGCGCCGGTGCGGCGGAGAATCGCAGCCATTTTGGCGCAGCACAGCGCGGACGGTGATCTCACCGCGGAAATGATCGATTCCGGCGGGCCCGGCATGGGCAAGAAAGTGCTGCTTACCGACGCCGAGCCACAGCAGGCAGAGAAAGCCCTGGAAGGTATCGAGGCACCGGCAGCGCTGATTTGCGCGGCTTCCGGCGAATACTTCGGCCGGCGCACGCCCCCCGAGGCGATCCTTTGGGGCGAGGCGCCGCGGGACTCACTGGCTCTCATGATCAGTCCCAAGGACGGCGCCGATCTCCGCGATCTCGTGAAGCGGGGAACGGTCACGGTGCACGTCCGCGCGCGCGCCAAGCGATCGTCGCCGGGCGCAATTGGAATGGTCACGGGAGAAATCCCCGGCACCGAGCGTGGAAAGGACATCGTACTGGCTGCGCACCTGGATCACCAGTTTCCAGGAGCCAATGACAATGCCTCAGGCAGCGGCACTCTGCTGGAGCTGGTGCGCACATCCGAACGCCTGCTAGCCACCGCGAAGATTCCGAAACTGCGCCGCACTCTGCGATTTTGGTGGACCACCGAAATCGTTTCCGAACAGGCCTGGTTCCGCCAGCATCCCGACGATGCCAAGAACATTCTGCTCTCTGTAGTTCTCGATCAGGCGGGCGGCGAGCGCAACGCTGAGAATAACTTCATCATGATCGCCAATCCGGATTGGCTTCCATCTTACGCCGACGATCTGATCGAAGACCTGGCCGAATATGTCAAAGACAATTTCGCCTCTGCCGAGCACCAACCGAATCCGCTGGTGACCGCGGCTGGCGGTAGCGCCCAGTCGTTGCGAACCGTTTACTGGGACTACCAACCAATCACCGACGAAGTGGCGTTCGAATCGCGCGGTATCGGTATTCCAGGGATCGCAGTGGCAGTTCCGTCGCTCGACCTGATCCACACCAACCTCGACACGCCCGAACGGTTGGATCCGACGTGGATGAAGCGCAGCGCATTGCTGACCCTGGCTCCGGCGTTGTTCCTGGCAAATGCGGGACCGCAGGACGCCCGCGCCATCCTCGAGCACACGTTCCACCGCGCAGCCGCAAGGTTGGCCGTGAGCCACGATCTCACCCGCGATCTTGCTTTCGAGCAAAAGCGTCTCGAATCGGTGCGCGCGCTCGATCCTCAGGTCAATACCGCGACGCGCCAGCGGCAGCTCGAAACCGTGGCGAATGCCCTGCGAGGGAAGTGAAGCTAGCTGCCCTGACGTTGCGGTTGGCTGCTATTGATCCCTCGGGCGAACTTCCAGGAACCATCGGGTTGACGCCTCAGGATGCTCATACCCCGGCCTTGCATCTCGATCGGCGGTCCGCCACCCAGAGGATTGAGAACGAATCTCTCGGTCCCCCACGTGTACGCCCAATCGCCTGCGATCTCGACTTCTTCGATCGATGCCGCCTGCTCCACACTGCTGAATTGCGGGAAGAGGTTCCGGTACATGGCCTCCACCGCCTGTTTCCCGCGAATGGGAGGAAAGCCGGGCGGGAGGAACACCGCGTCATCCGTCACCATCCCCACCAGACGAGCGATATCTTTTGTTCTGACTGCCGCAAGCCAATCGTCGGTGAGTTTTCGAATGGCCTGGTGGTCGGCGCTTTCACGCAAAGGAGTCGTGTTCGTCATAACGCATTCCTCTCCGTACAATTATTTGCGCTGCATGTATGTCGTTGTAGTGATTTTTGCTGCTATGATCGGTAATCATAGCAAATTTTACTAGAATGACTCTGGACCCCATCGACGCCGCCCTGCTGAACTTGCTTCAAGAAGATTCTTCCCGGTCTCTCCTGGACCTGGGAAAGCACGTTGGCCTGTCCGTCTCAGGCGTTAAGGAACGCCTCAGGAAACTCCGCGCTCGCGGGGATGTTCGTGCCTATGTGGCGTTAATCAACCCGCGATCAGTCGGCTACACTACCTGCGCGTTCGTTCAGGTGGTCGTGGAGGGTGCGAAAAACGAACGCGGTTTCAGCGCGTCCATCTTGAAAATGCCCGAGATTGAGGAATGTCACCGCGTCTCCGGCGAGTTTGCGTTCCTGATCAAGATTTGGGCGCACGATATCCAACACCTGGACGGCTTGCTCAACGAAAAGATCAAATCGAGGGCCGGCGTGGTTCGGACGCAAATGTCGATCGTGCTTTCGTCGCCCAAGGATCAGGTAACGGGCTTAACTACACGTGTCTGAAACGCTGGGTCAAACCTTCGTGGGCTCTCTCCGGAAACTTTCGGCCGCGGCCCCCTCGTCCGGATAATCCGCGAAAACATTGGAAAGCCCGGTCACTTCCATCTGGCCGTGAATCCGGACGGGCGTCACCAGCCGGACCTCGCCGCCGGCGTTGGTCACGTTCGTACACGCGGCACACATCTCGCCGAGGCCGGCGCTATCGACCTGGGTGACATCTTTAAGGTTCAACAAGATTTTCCGTTCGCCTTCCAGGATCAGCCCCAGGATGGCGTCTCGCAACGTCTGTGAGTCTTCGCCCAGGACGAGCCGGCCCGACAAATCGATCACGGCGACGTCGCGATTATGACGAACTGTAGCTTGGAAACTCATTGCCTCATTCCACGGTAACGCTCTTGGCAAGGTTCCGCGGCTGATCCACATCGCAACCGCGCCGCACCGCGATGTGATACGCGAGCAATTGCAAGGGAACCACCTCCAGAATCGGGCCGAGCAGGTCGAGGGCCGGCGGAATCTCGATCACGTGATCGGCCACCTTGTGAACCTCACTGTCCCCTTGGGTTGCGAGTGCCACGACAATGCCCTCGCGCGCCTTCACTTCCTGAATGTTGGACAGTGTCTTCTCGTGAAGCAGCCGGCTGTCTTCACTTCTCGAATCGTAAGTGGCAATCACCACTACCGGCAGTTTTTCGTCAATCAGCGCATTGGGACCGTGCTTCATCTCGCCCGCGGGATAGCCCTCCGCGTGGATATAGGAAATCTCTTTGAGCTTGAGCGCTCCTTCGAGGGCAATCGGGAAATGGACGCCGCGGCCTAAGAAGAGTGCGTCGGTGGAGTGATGCAACTCGCGCCCAAGAGCCTCGTATTGCGCATCGTTGGAAAGCACGGTTTCAAGCTTGCCCGGCAGCCGCACTAGCTCCTGCACCAGGCACCGCGAGGTGTTCTCATCCAGCTTCTTGTTGGCCTGCCCCAGGTGCATTGCCAAGATAAAGAGCGCCGTCAGTTGGGCCGTGAAGGTCTTGGTGGCCGCCACGCCGATTTCCGGGCCCGCGTGCGTATAGATAGTCCCGGCCGATTCGCGCGTCACCATGGAATCAACCACGTTGCAGATTGCCAGTGTCTTGGACCCTTTCTGCTTTGCCTCGCGCTGTGCCGCCAGTGTGTCCGCGGTCTCACCGGACTGCGAAATCACCACCGTCAGCGTGTCGGGGCCAATGATCGGATCGCGATACCGGAACTCGCTGCCATAATCGACTTCCACCGGAATGCGCGCCAGCTTCTCGATCATGGACTTACCCACCAGACCCGCGTGCCAGGCCGTGCCGCAGGCGATAATCCGCACCTGGCGGAAGCGCGCGAACTCCTCCGGCGTAATGTCCATTTCATTCAAGAAAATCTGGCCCGTCTCGAGGCCCACACGCCCCAACGTGGTGTCGCGGACCGCGCGCGGCTGCTCATAGATTTCCTTGAGCATGAAATGCTTGTAGCCGCCCTTTTCGGCCATGATGGGGTCCCACAAAATGTGTGACACCTGCCGATTCACGGGACGGCCGTTGAAATCGCTGAGCCGCACGCCTTCCGCCGTGAGAATTGCCAGGTCGCCATCCGCCAGGAAAAACATGTCGCGCGTGTGGCTGAGAATGGCCGGAACGTCCGAGGCGACGAAGTACTCGTTGTCGCCGATGCCGATCACGACCGGCGGCCCGGAGCGCGCCGCGACAATTTTGTTCGGATCGGAGCGCGAGATCACTGCCAGTGCGAACACACCGGTGAGCTGCTTGACCGCCGCACGCACGGCGTCTTCGAGGTTGCCCTTGAAGTGTTTTTCCACCAGGTGTGCGATAACTTCGGTATCGGTCTCGGTCTTGAACTCGTGCCCTTCCGCCTGTAATTGATGCTTCAACGTCAGGTAGTTTTCCACGATGCCGTTGTGCACCACCACGATGTCGCCCTTGCAATCGCGGTGCGGGTGAGCGTTTTCTTCAGTGGGGCGTCCGTGCGTGGCCCAGCGCGTATGTCCGATGCCGAACGTGCCGTCCACCGGGTTCAGCCGGATGGCATCTTCCAGATTGCGGAGCTTACCTTTGGCGCGCCGAACTTCCAGTTGGTCGTCGCCACAGTATACGGCCAAACCGGCGGAGTCATATCCCCGGTATTCGAGCCGTTTCAATCCCTCAAGGATTATGGGAACGGCCTTTTGCGAACCGACGTAACCGACAATCCCACACATTACACCATTATAATTTGTCAGTCGAGGATCTCTACGCGATACTCTTCGATAACCGGGTTGGCCAGCACATCGTGGGCTATCGTCTCAATGTCCTTCTGCACCTGCTCCCGGGAGGTGCCGGCAGCAATCGCGATCTCGAAGAATTTACCTTGGCGAACATCGGCGATAGCCGGGTAGCCAAGGCCATGCAGGGCCGAGCAAATGGTCTGGCCTTGCGGATCGAGAACGGTGGACTTGAAAGAGACAAACACACGCGCTTTCATGGGGAACCTCGATTATCTCACGGCAACGAACGTGCAACGATAAAGAAAGATGACGATGCTGCCAACTCTCCGCCGTGCCATTGGAGTCTTCGACTCGGGCGTAGGCGGGCTCACCGTGCTGCAGGCACTCAGGCGGCGCATGCCGCACCGCGACTTTGTTTACCTTGGTGATACGGCTCGTGTTCCCTACGGGCGCAAGCCCCCTGAAATGGTGGTCGAATTTGCTCACGGGATCTCGGATTTTCTGTGCAGTATGGGGATCGAGGGCCTGGTGGTGGCTTGCAATACGGCCTCGGCCGTAGCTCTGCCGAGCCTTGCGGATCGTTGCCCCGTGAAGGTCTGGGGCGTAATTGACCCAGGCGTGGAAGCGGCGACACGCGTCACGCGAACCGGGAACGTTGGCGTGATCGGAACCAAGGGGACTATCGGCAGCCGCGCGTATCAGCGCCGGCTGGAAGCGCGAGGGCTGAAGCCATGGGCACAGGCCTGCCCTATGTTGGTCCATGTCGTAGAAGAGGGCTTGGCCCAATCGCCCGAAGCCGAACTGCTCGCACAGCAATACCTGAACGGGCGCCCGGAGATCGATACGCTGATATTGGGTTGCACGCACTATCCACTTCTTCGCAAGGTGCTGGAGCGGACCGTGGGTGAGGGCGTGACACTGGTGGATAGCGCGGAAGTCACCGCCGAAGCCGTGAGCGCGCACTTCGAGACAGCGCCACTCGATTTTGTCCGCGGCCGTGTCGTCCATTTTGTGACGGGCGATCCATTGGCGTTTGCTCACACCGCCAACGTAATCGGCGGCGTGGAGGGCGAGATTGTGCCGCTGGCCGTGGCGGAGTTGGCCACGGCTGCGGCACAAAACTAATCGAGGGCAAATTGAACGCCGGCTCAGTTCAACAAATGCCCCTGCCTCAAATACGCCGGCGTGTCCAGGTCGTCCAGATCCAGCACAGGCTCGGGTTCAGCCATTAACACCGGTTCGGGTTCGGGCTCTAATTCCGGCTCTGGTTCCGTGACAAACACGGGTTCGGGTTCGGGCTCCGGCTGTACTCGGGCCTCCGCTACAGCGCGCCGCTCCGTCTTGACGGGCGTAAACCCGGTCGCGATCACTGTGATTTTCACGGCGTCCTCCATCGACTCGTTCAGGATCACACCGAAATTGATCTGGACGTCCTCGCATTCGGCTGCCTCGCGAATGATGGAGCAGGCTTCGTTCACTTCGTGCAGGCCCAGGCGGCTCGATCCCGTAATGTTGATGAGAACTCCGCGCGAGCCGGCGATGCGGGTATCTTCCAGCAAAGGGCAGCTAATCGCTTGCCGCGCGGCGTTTACCGCGGCGTTTTCACCGCGCGCGACAGCCGTTCCGAACATCGCATGACCCATTCCCGCCATGGTCGCTTTGATGTCGGAGAAATCGCGATTGATCAGGCCGGGCGTCACAATAATATCGCTGATCCCCTGCACCGCCTGGCGCAACAGATCATCGGCCATTTTGAATGCCTCAAAGAAACTCGTGCCGCGCGGCACCAGTGCCAGGAGCCGGTCATTGGGAATTGTGATCACCGTGTCCACCGTGGAGGCCAATCGGTTGAGACCATCCTCGGCCAGCCGCATGCGGCGTGGCCCTTCGAAACCGAATGGCTTGGTAACCACCGCGACCGTAAGGGCATCCAGCTCTTTTGCAAGCGATGCGATCACGGGCGCCGCACCGGTTCCGGTACCGCCGCCCAGCCCCGCCGTTACGAACACCATATCGGCGCCTTGCAGCACCTCCACGATGCGATCGGTGTTCTCAAGCGCGGCCTGCCGTCCGATCTCGGGATTAGAACCCGCGCCCAGTCCGTTCGTCATTTTGGCGCCGAGCTGCAGCTTGTTTGGAACCGGGCATGCCTCCAGCGCCTGCACATCGGTGTTCATGGCGTGGAACTCTACGCCTTCCAAGCCCTCGCGGACCATGCGCGCCACGGCATTGCCGCCGCCGCCACCCACGCCGATCACCTTGATGCGCGCCCCGTTCACCACTTCGTCCTCGATTTGGTATTTCAGATCGTCGATATCGGTATTTCTCAATGCCACATTGTCCTCCCGCGGGCAGGTTTCCGCCTGCCCGGCCATCACCGCAACATGCGCCCGAGCCACCCGGCCGAACTCCGCTCCCGCGCAGCCTGTTGTTTCAATTTGGCCGAATACATGGCGAGCCCGGCGGCGGTGGTCCACTCCGTGTCGCGCAATTCCTCCGGCCAATCCTCGATCCCCACTGCCAATCCAAAACGCGCCTGGCACTGCAACACCCGCTCCGCGACATCGCACAGATCGGGCAGCTTCGCTCCGCCGCCCGTAAGAAAGACGCCGCCCAGCAGAGCCCGGTCCATGTTCACGCGCGCCAGCTCGGCCCGCACAAACTGAAACAGCTCCCGCGACCGCGCTTCCAGAATCTGGTTCAGAAATCGCCGCTGCACGTGGCGGCGTTCCCGCTTCTCCGGTGTGGGCACTTCCACCAGCACGTTGTCCGAGCAGCCCTCCGATACCGCCGAGCCGTACTCCACTTTGACCAGCTCGGCGTCTTCAAAACTGAGGCACAACCCTTGGGCCAGGTCGCGCGTGAAATGATCGCCCGAAACGCGCACGGTTGAAGCAAGCTGCATGGAATCGCCGTAATAGACCGCGAGCTCCGTAGAATCCGCGCCGATATCCACCACCGCGATTCCCTCGCGACGATCTTCCGGCAGCACCGCCGCGTAACAGCCGGCCAAGCCCTCGAATGCAGTCTCTTCCACCGCGAGATGCGCCTGGTTTACGGCGCCGACCAGCGCGTTGTGCTCCTGAACGGAGGAGGTTACCAGGTGAACTTGCAGCTCCAGGCGCGTGGCCAGCATTTTGCGAGGGTCGCGGTGGCCCGGCCGGTCGTCCAGCACGAAATCCTGCGGAAACAGTTGCAGCACCATCCGGTCTTCATGCAACTGCACGCGCGACGCCCGGCTCACCACACGGTTCACATCGCGCTGATCGATCTCGCGTTCATGGCCCAAATCGACGACGCCTCGGCCATTCGCGCCTTTCAGGCTCTGCCCGCCCATCCCTACCACGGTGGCTTCGATCGAAATTCCAGCGGCCGCTTCGGCTTGGCGCAACGCGGTCACCATGGATTCTGACACCAGTTTTTGGTTGGCGATGCGGCCCTTGTGCCACCCTTCCGATTCCGCGATGCCGTACCCGAGAAAGCGCAGGAACCCATCCTCGAGCGCGCAAACCACCATGCGGGTGGCGCGGCTTCCAGCATCGAGGCCTACTGCATAAACGGGTTTCACTGCCATGGGGCCCTATTCCTTTACCGTGATTCTGTCATCCAGCCGGAGATCAAACAGCTTCGCTCCCGGAGACCGCTTCTGGATCTCGGGATAGTGCGCCAGAAAGTTCTGGTAACGCCGCGCGAAATTCATGTCGCCCAACAGCAGCTCCAGCGCGCGATTCCCCACCTGCGCCACCAGCCGGATGTTGTCCGGATCGGCCACATCCACCTCGGAAACGTCCTTGAGCAGGTAGCCCATCTCCTCCTGTACCCGCAAGAACGTGCGCACGCGGTCGCGACGCTGCTCCGGAGGATCCTTCTCGCGGACGCCGCTCAGCACCGGAAATGTGAACTGCGCCTGCGGTGGCGGATCCAGCAGAACACCAGAAGCATCGATGAGCAAAACGCCCGAGCGCGAGCTCACAAAGGCGATTGGCTGGCGCTCCCGAATCCGCACCAGCAGCCGGTCGGGCCACATACGCGAAACCGAGGCGTCGGCCACCCAATCGAGCGCCAAAAGCTCGCGCCGGCGTGCATCCAGCGAAATGGCGAAGATACTCCGGTCGAAATCGGGAGCAAACACGCGGGAAATCTTGGATCGCGAAGCATAGTGCACTCCTTCCAGCGTGAGCGCATCCTTGTGGCTTCGCGAAAGATTGAACTGCGGATCGGTAACCACAAACCGGCGCACCTTCAGAGCGGCCACGGCGGTGGAGACACCGACCAGTGCCAGCGCGGCAATCGAAAACACCAGCCGCCAATTCCATCGCTTGGGCCTGGGCTTCGATTCACGCGGCATTTTGACTCCCCGGTCCTTCCGCTTTCAGTTTTTCCAGCAACTTTTCGCCGGCTTGCCAGACGTTGCCGGCCCCCAGCGTAAGCACCAGGTCTCCCGCCTGGGCGGTTTGGTACAAAGCTTCCACGCCGCGTGCCATGGTGCCCACGTACTCGGCCCGCCGATGTCCAAACTGCCGGACGCGCTCGGCCAGTACTTCCGCTGTGACTCCCTCGATCGGCTTTTCCGAAGCCGCGTAGATGTCCATTACAAACAGCGTGTCAGCTTGGTGGAACGAGCCGGCGAATTCATCCATCAGGTGGAGCGTGCGCGAGTAGCGGTGCGGCTGGAACAGCACATGGATGCGGCGGAATCCGCACAGGCGGGCGCCATCGAGCGTCGCCCGGATCTCCGTCGGATGGTGGCCGTAGTCATCCACAACCGTAATCCCGCTCTCCCGACCGCGAATCTGGAAGCGCCGTTCCACTCCCGTGAACTTCGCGAGAGCTTCGCGGATTAAATCCGGCATCACTTCCAGTTCTATCGCAGCCGCTACCGCCGCCATCGAGTTGAGCACGTTGTGGCGCCCGGGAACGTGCAATTCGAAGCGCCCGAGGTCGCGCGTGCGGTAGCGCAGCCGATATTCGCTGCCGAAGTGCTCCGTGGTCACCTCCGTGGCTTCCACATCGGCTTGCGAAGTCGTCCCGTACGTGATCGTCCGCCGCTTGATCTGCGGCAGGATCCCCTGCACGTTGGGATCGTCCAGACACACAATGGCCGCGCCATAGAACGGCACTTTGTTGATGAACTCGATAAACGCCGCGCGAATGGCTTCGATGGAAGGATAGTGGTCCAGGTGCTCGCGGTCGATGTTGGTAACGACCGCAATGATCGGCGCCAGCTTCAGAAAAGAGCCATCGCTCTCATCCGCTTCTACTACTAAGAACTCGCTCCGCCCCACGCGTGCGTTCGAGCCGCCCATGGTCGCCACACGGCCACCCACCATCACGGTCGGATCGAGACCCGCATGGTTGAGAATCGTCGCCGTCATCGAGGTAGTGGTCGTCTTCCCATGGCTGCCCGCAACCGCGATTCCGTACTTGAGCCGCATCAGTTCCGCCAGCAGCTCGCCCCGCGGAATCACCGGGATCTGCAATCGGCGCGCCTCTTGTACTTCGGGATTCTCTTCATCCACGGCCGAGCTGACCACCAATGCCCGCGCACCGGTCACGTTCGAAGCTGCGTGGCCTTCATAAATCCGCGCTCCCATCCCTGCCAGCTTGTCCGTGATCGGCGACAGTTTCAGGTCCGATCCGCTCACCTCGTAGCCCAGGTTGAGCAGCACCTCGGCAATGGCGCTCATACCAATTCCGCCAATACCGGTGAAGTGCAGGTGCTGGGGGCGAAAAAACATTTGAATAGTATATTGTTTCGGCTATCGCTGCTGGTGTCAATTGAAATCGCGAGCCACCTGCTCCAGAATTCCTGCCGCCCTCGCGGCCGCGCCGGGTTTGGCGAATTTGCGGGCCGCTTCCGCCATGCCCTCGAGCGCTCCGGCCCGCTCGGAAAGCTCCTTCACCAGGGTGAACAATTTCTCGCCAGTCATCTCCGCGTCGCGAACCACGCGCGCCGCGCCATCGCGCTCCAGGGCTTCCGCGTTGCGCGTTTGGTGATCGTCGGCAGCAAACGGAAAGGGAACCAGGATCGATGGCTTTCCCGCCGCCGCCAGTTCCGAGACGGCCCCGGCGCCCGACCGGCACACTACCAAATCGGCCTCGCCGAAGGCTGCCGGCATATCGCCGATGAAGGGCGTCACTTCTCCTTCCAATCCCGACTGGGCGAAAGCCGCTCGCAATTCCTCAAACCCCGCCTTCCCCGATTGGTGCACCACGCGGACTGGAAATCCCGCCTGTCGAAACAGTGGCCAACTCTCGCGCGAAGCCCGGTTCAGCGTGCGCGATCCCTGGCTTCCACCGGTGATTAGCAGGTTGAACACGGGACCTCGTTGCTTAGGCGGCGCGCGAAAAAACTCCTCGCGAACGGGCAGACCCGTCACTTCCGTGCGCCCTTCCGGAAAATAGCGGCTGGTCTCCGGAAACGACACCAGCGCCGCAGAAACGAATTTTCCGATCACGCGATTGGTAAATCCCGGAACCGCATTCGGCTCCATCACTACCACTGGCACCCGGCGGATCAGACCCGCCATCACCGGCGGTCCAGCCACGTACCCTCCCATGCTGAAAACCGCCGACGCTCGACGCACAAATTTCCCACAAGCCATAGTCGTAAACGGCAGGCGCCACAGCGTAGCCAGTTTCTGCCGCATACCGACCCGGTTCAATCCGCCGATTTCGATCTTCTCCAGGCGAAAGCCTTCCGGTGGAATCAGCTTGGCCTCCAGCCCGCGATCCGTCCCCACAAACACCGCCTCGTGCCCCCTGCGGCGCAACTCACGCGCCACCGCCAGCGCTGGAATGACATGTCCGCCCGTCCCACCGCCGGCCATCACGAACGTTTTACTCATCCAGGTAGCACAGGCATCCTTGCCTGTGAAACACCGGCCGGGAGGCCCGTGCTACTCCTCACCCCGCATGCTCCGACACATTCATCAGAATGCCCAGCGACGCCAGCGTGCTTAGCAGCGAACTACCGCCCGAACTGATCATCGGCAGCGGGATGCCCTTCGTAGGCATCATGCCCAGCACCACGCTGATGTTGATCAGCCCCTGAACTACAATCACCACCGTCACCCCCAGCGCCAGGTAACGCCCAAAGTCATCGTTCATGCGAAACGTAGCACGCCAGCCCCGCCAAAGAATCATGAAGAAACCGACAAGCAGTCCGGCCGACCCGATCAGCCCCAGTTCCTCGCTGGCCACGGCATAAATGAAGTCCGTGTGTGCCTCGGGCAAGTAGAGCAGCTTCTGCCTGCCGTTCATCAATCCCAGACCCGTAACGCCGCCCGCGCCCACCGCAATCTTCGATTGCTGCAACTGGTAGTTGGTATCCCGCGTGGTGAGCGACTTCTGCAGACGGCTTTTGACTCTGCCCTGCGGGTCGAATTTCTCGACGATCTTGAATTCCGGATCGAAAAACTTCACCACGCGCGCCAGCCGGTACGGCTCCTTCACCACAAACAGGCACACCCCGATGAGCGCCACGGTTCCAGCGATCGCGCAATAACGCAGCTCCAGGCCGGCGACAAAGAACACTACGGCTGCCGCTCCGCCTAGGACCACAGCCGTACCAAGGTCCGCCACCACTACCGCCAGGATGACCAGCCCCACCGCCAGCGCCGCCGGCACCAGCGTGTAGCGCGCATTATTGATCGCGCGCGCCCTCCACGTTACGAAGAACGCCAGAAAGATCACCAGCGCCGGCTTGGCCAACTCCGAAGGCTGCAAACCGATCGGTCCCATGCGCAGCCAGCGGTGGTGCGCCGTATCCAACAGGTAGACGACACCCAACAGCAGCAGGGCCACTCCGATGGCGCTGAACGCTACCGTCGGATTCTGAAACTTGCGGTAGTGCGTCCGCTTCAGGGTCATCATCACCAGGATGGCCACCGCCGCCCAAGCCACCTGCCGCACCACGAAATGCCAGGTCGAGCCGTATCGAAGCTGGGCCATGATCGAGGAGGCGCTGTACAGGATCAGCACTCCAAAGGAAACCATCACCAGCACCGTCGCGAACAAAGTCCAGTCTGTTTTGAGCCTTTGCGCCATTTTCAGTTCTTCGGTTGTAGTTGACTTACGATCTGCTTGAATACCTCGCCGCGGTGCTCGTAGCTGCGAAACTGATCGAAGCTGGCGCAGGCTGGCGCCAGTAAGACCGTGTCACCCGGCTGCGCGTCCGCATAGGCGCGTGACACGGCCTGGTCCAGAGTCTTCGCATCCACCAGCGGCACCGCGCCGCGCAGTTGCTCGGCAATTTTGGATGAAGCCGCGCCGATCAGCAGCGCCGCGCGCGCTTTGGCCGCCAATGGCTCACGTAGCAGCGAGTAGTCCAAACCTTTGTCTTTTCCACCCAAAATCACCCACAGGTTGCCCGGAAACGCCTCCACCGCCTTGAGAGTGGCGTCCACGCTGGTGGCTTTCGAATCGTTATAGAAATCCACGCCGCTCACGTTGCGCACGAATTCCAGCCGATGCTCCACGGCCCGGAAGGTGCGGACTGCCGCGGCGATGTCTTCGTGGCTCACGCCGGCACGAGCAGCCGCGATCGAAGCCGCCAGGACGTTTTCGATATTGTGATGGCCGCGAATCGGAATCTCCCCGGCTTCCATCAGCGGCTGGCCGTCCAACACGAGCCGGCTTCCGCACAAGCTAGCCCCGGGCGTGACCGGACGCCGGCTGCTAAACCACTGCGGTGTGGCAGCGGTGTGCTCCGCAAAGGAAACGCAGACCGGATCATCGGCGTTGAGCACGGCATAATCGCCGACCCGCTGCGTTTCGAAAAGCCGGCGCTTGGCGCCGGCGTAATTCTCGAAGGTATGATGCCGGTCCAGGTGATTCTGAGTGACGTTGAGTGCCAGAGCAATATGCGCCCGAAAGTACCGGATCGTCTCAAGCTGAAAACTCGAAAGCTCGAGAACGTTCCAGCCATCTTCGCGCGACGAATCCACCATCGCGACCACCGGCACTCCGATATTTCCGCCCACCTGGACTGGGACGCCGGATTCCCGCAGAATGTGTCCAATCAGGCTGGTGGTGGTGGTCTTGCCATTCGAGCCCGTGACGCCAATCGTCTGCCCTCGCAAATCGTCGATCGTCAGTTCCACCTCGCCGATTACCTTGACGCCCCGCAAGCGGGCTTGTTCGAGTGCCGCGAGGTCTGCCGGGACATCGGGCGAGATCACGATGAAATCGAGATTGCCCTGGAAGACGTCCGGCGTCTGCTGCGCAAACGGAACGCCGAGTTCGGCAGCTTCGGGCAGTTCCGAGAGCGGCTTCAGGTCGGTAGCGCGGACGTTGGCGCCCTCGCTCAAGAGAAACTTCGCCGCAGCCACGCCGGAGCGCTTCATGCCTACCACCAGGATGTTATCTCCGCAAAAACCGCTCATCTCAACTTCAGCGTACTCAGCGCAAACAAAGCCATCACCAGGCCCGCGATCCAAAACCGCGCGATGATCTTCGACTCCTCCCAACCGATCTGCTCGAAATGATGGTGCAACGGAGCCATCTTGAAAATTCGCTTGCCATGGCGTAGTTTGTAGCTGCCGACTTGCAGCACCACCGAGAGAGCCTCCAGGATGAACACGCCGCCGATGAACAGCAGCAGCACCTCTTGTTTGATCAGCACGGCCACCACCGCCAGCGCGCCACCCAAGCCGAGCGAACCGACATCGCCCATAAAAATCTCCGCGGGATGTGCGTTGTACCAGAGGAACCCCAGGCTGGCGCCCGTCATGGAGCCGCAGAAGACGGTCAGCTCTGAAGTGCGCGGGTTGCGCGCCAGCTCGAGGTATTGCGCCAGCTCCACGTGGCCGCCGGCATAGGCCAGCACGGTCAGCGCTCCCGCGGCCACTACCATCAAGCCGATTGCCAGGCCATCCAGGCCATCCGTCAGGTTCACGGCATTCGAGGTGAACACCACCACCAGGCTCACGAAGATGCAGAATGGCGCAACTCCTACGACGTAGGTCCACGGATTGTGCAGCAACGGTTCGATGATCAACGATGGCCGAAACTGCTTATCGAAGGGGATGTTGATCTGCGTGGAGAAGCTGCCGTTGGCCCGCGCCACCAGCAATAGCGCCGAAACTCCCAACGCCGCTGCAAATTGATAGAACAGCTTGCGCCTGCCGCTCAGCCCCAGATTGCGCTGCCGCGTAACCTTGGCATAGTCATCCAGAAAGCCGATCCACCCAAAGGCGACCAACGCCCCGATGGCGATCCAGACATAACCGTACGTCAGGTCGGCCCACAAAAGCGTAGGCACCACGATCGAAATAATGATGAGGACACCACCCATCGTGGGCGTGCCGGCCTTCTTCTGGTGGGACTTAGGCCCTTCTTCGCGAATGTATTGTCCGATCTGGAATTCGCGCAGCCGGTTGATGAGCCATGGCCCCAATGCAATGCAGAGGAACAGCGCGGTGAGGCTTGCGAACGCCGTGCGGAACGTGGTGTAGCGAAAGACGCGGAACGGGCTGACGTACCGCTGAAGCTGCTCGTATAGGAGATAGTACAGCATTGCCCGCGCCTACTGCCTCAAAAGCCCTTCCATGGCCCGCTCCACGGCCACCCCGCGCGAGCCTTTGAATAGGATGGCGTCCCCAGCGCGTGCCATCTCCCTCACCAACTCGCCCGCCTCACTGGCCTGCTCGAAGAAAATCGCGGCGCTCTCCGGAAGTCCGGCGCCGACCGCCGCGTCGATCATGGCGTGCGCATGTCCTTGCACGCCGATCAAAAAGTCGATTCCCAACTGCG
>DATJAK010000181.1:0-4266 GCA_035516375.1 Bryobacteraceae bacterium | reverse complement strand
TGGGCAACACGCGCCGGACGCAGGACCCCGTCAAGCTGGCAGCAGACTTCAAGAAATATCAGGCAGATTGGAAGGGTAAGCTGCGGGGAAAGATTGTTCTGCTGGCGTCGAAGGGCGAGCCAACACCCGATTCGCAACCGCTCTTCAGCCGCTACACCGACAAAGAATTGGGCGACCTTGCCGCGGCGCCGACACCGGTGGCCAAGCTCTCGGACGTTCGCGATCTGAAATTTCCCGATGACCCGGCCGAAGAACGCCGCTACCTCCAGAGTCTTCCGGCCTCGGTTCGCGACCAGCTTTTCGATCAGCGGGACGAACTGAACCGGAAACGCGCCAAGTTCTTCCGCGAAGAAGGCGCCGTGGCCGTCTTCAACAGCAGCGACGCTTCTCGCGATGGGCTTCTTTTTGCGCAGAGCGCCGGACCATACGATGCCAAGGATCCGCTGGCCATTCCGACCTTCGTCGTAAGCCGCGAACAGTACAACCGGATTGTGCGGCTTGTCGAAGAGAAGATTCCCGTGAAGATGCGGATCAGCCTACAAATGGAATCCTCCGATCGCGACGTCGATTCCTACAATGTCACGGGTGAGATTCCGGGCGGAGCGAAGAAGGACGAGGTGGTGATGATCGGCGCGCATCTGGATTCCTGGCACGCGGGCACGGGCGCCACCGATAACGGCGCCGGCAGCGCCGTCATGATCGAAGTGATGCGGGTGCTCAAGGCGTTGAACCTGAAACTCGACCGCACCGTGCGCATCGGATTGTGGAGCGGCGAGGAACAGGGAATCTTCGGGTCGAAGGCCTACGTGAAGGAGCATCTCGGCAATCCCGAAACTATGAAGCTGACTGAGGCGCATGCGAAGTTTTCCGGCTACTTCAACCTGGACAACGGCAGCGGCAAGATTCGCGGCGTATATCTGCAAGACAACGATGCCATGCGGCCGGTCTTCGAGCAGTGGCTGTCGCCGTTCCGCGATCAGGGCGTCACCACGGTGACGATCCGCAACACTGGCGGCACTGATCATTTGTCGTTCAATGCTGTCGGCCTGCCGGCCTTCCAGTTCATTCAGGATCCGCTCGAATACGAAACGATTACCCATCACTCCAACATGGACACGCTCGATCACGTGCAGGCGCCCGATCTCATGCAGGCCGCAGCGGTGATCGCGACGGTGGTGTACGAGGCTGCGAACCGCCCGGATATGCTTCCCCGGAAGGCGCTGCCTGCGGCGCAACCGAAGATCAGAATTACCGGCGACGAGACCGGCGCTTCCCGCTAACCCCGTGGAAGTCGCACTGGCTCGCATGTCCACGGAGGACTGGCCTGCCGTGCGCGCTATTTACCTGGAAGGCATTGCCACCGGAAACGCCACCTTCGAGAAGGAGGCACCGACGTGGGAGCGCTGGGACGAAAGCCACCTCCACGTTTGCCGCTTGGTGGCGTGCGCAGCCGATGAAGTGGTCGGCTGGGCGGCCCTGAGTCCTTACTCCAGGCGTCCGGTGTATGCGGGAGTCGCCGACTTGAGCATCTACATCTCCGCGCCAGCGCGCGGTCAAGGTGTCGGCACCGCCCTGCTTTCTCACCTCGTCGAAGACTCCGAACGCGAAGGAATCTGGACACTCCAAGCCGGCATCTTCCCCGAGAACACAGCCAGCATCGAACTGCACCAGCGCGCCGGTTTCCGCGTCGTAGGCGTCCGCGAAAAAATCGGTTGGATGCACGGCCGCTGGCGCGATGTGGTGCTGATGGAACGGCGCAGCACCGTGGCTGGCTGATCTCCATACTTCCCTAAAAGTACCTATTGACCTAAAATAATTGGGGTGTTAAGGTAATCTTAAGGTATTTATGGAACAGGAGCTGTACACGGTCGATCAAGTCGCCGATCTGTTGAACCTGCACGTGCGAACCGTCCGCGGATACGTCCGGGAGGGGAAACTGAAGGCCATCCGCATCGGAAAGCAGTACCGGATTTCCGGCGATGACCTGGCCGCCCTGACCGGGCGTCCGGCGGCTTCGTTCGTGCGCGAACCGGTCCGGCGCGAACGGTACGTCGAGGTTTCGAGCATCGTGGAGATCGATGCCATCAGTCCCGAATTGGCGAGCCGCCTGATGAACACGCTGGTGGCTATGGCCAACAGCCACGGCGCAGACGAGCAACTGCTGCGCGTCGAGACCATTTACAACGAGGAGCGTGGGCGGTTGAAAGTGATTCTCACGGGCAACCTCGGCACGGTCGCCTCGTTTCTGAAGGCCACGGACTTCTATCTGGAGAATCAGACATGACCAGCCTCTACAAAACCGCGGAAAGCGAGCGGGTAATTCGCGAACGCTACCTGCAATTTCTCAAGTACTGGCCAGTGCCGAACCAGCAACTGCGCGTGCCCACGCGCGAAGGCGAGACCTTCATCGTGGCGTGTGGTGACGAAAAAGCGCCACCCCTGCTGCTCTTCCATGGCGCCGTAGCCAATTCCTCGATGTGGATGGGCGACGTAGCGCGGTGGGCCGCGCACTTTCGAGTTTATGCAGTAGATATGATCGGCGAGCCCGGCTTGAGCGCACCATCCCGGCCGCCTCTAGCGTCGGAAGCCCACGCGCTGTGGCTGGACGACGTGATCGAGGGCCTGTCGGTCTCCCGTGCCTCGCTGGTCGGCATATCGCTCGGCGGATGGCTGGCGCTGGACTACGCGACGCGGCGGCCGGAACGAGTGGCCGGCGTAGCCGTACTCTGCCCCGCAGGTGTGGGCCGACAGAAGATAGGCACGGCTCTCAAGGTCGCATTGCTCAGTATCTGCGGCGCTTGGGGCAAGCGCAAGGCAAGAGAGATGATTCTCGGCCGCGCGCCATCCAACCCATCCCCCGGCGTCGAAGCGTTCATCAATTTCATGTTGCTGATCCAGCAGAATTTCCGTCCGCGGATGGTGAAATTGCCGATCTTCCGCAACGATGCGCTGGCACGATTGACCATGCCGGTGCTTGCGATCCTGGGCGGGAAAGACGTGCTGCTCGATTCCGAGGAAACCAAGCGGCGCCTCCAAGCAACGGTTCCGCATGCCGAGATTCGCTGGCTGGCGGAGACCGGCCACTTGATCGCGGGGCAAACCGCGCCCATACTCGAGTTTCTGCGCCGGCCCGCTATGATGGGAGGGAGCCCGTGCCATGAGCCAGTCCACACCAGCAACGAAACTCACCTCTAACGCGAAGGCTGCGGGATGCGCAGCGAAGCTCAGTCCCAAAATACTGGACCAGGTTCTGACGTCCCTGCCCCGCTGGGCCGATGAAAACGTATTGATCGGGTTTGACACAGCGGACGATGCCGGCGTTTACCAATTGACACCCGAACTCGCTTTGGTGCAGACCGTCGATTTCTTCACACCGATCGTGGACGACCCGTACACGTTCGGCGCTGTGGCGGCGGCCAACGCGCTGAGCGACGTGTACGCCATGGGTGGGCGGCCGATCTCGTCGCTGTCGATTCTGGCGTATCCTGCCAAAGGCGATCTGGGCGACCTCGAACAGATTCTCAAAGGCGGCGCCGAAAAGATGCACGAAGCTGGATGCTCGATCCTCGGCGGGCACAGCATCGCTGACGACGAAATCAAATTTGGCTACGCGGTGACCGGGACAGTGCATCCAGCGCGCTTCAAGGCCAATGCGGCAGCGCGTGCCGGAGACGCTATTATGTTCACCAAGCGATTGGGGACCGGCGTGATCGCAACCGCCCTCAAACGCGGAGTTGCCGCCGAAGAGCACGTGGCTGAGGCCACGCGGTCGATGTTGGCCTTAAACCGGCGCGCCTGCGAGGAGATGCTGCGGTTCGATGTGCATGGTTGCACCGATGTCACCGGCTTCGGATTGATTGGGCACGCGCGGGAAATGGCACTAGCCAGCGGTGTGACTCTAGAACTGGCCGTGGATCAGCTGAGGTTCCTGCCGGGCGCACTGGAATATGCCCGGCAGGGCGCGATTTCCGGTGGCCTCAAGAACAACCGCGAATTCGCTTCCTGCGTGGTGGAGACTGCGCGCGAACTGCCGGTCGCAGTTGAAGATCTCTTGTACGATCCGCAAACGTCGGGCGGTCTACTGATTACGCTGTCCGAGACGGATGCGGCGGCCTTCGAGCGCTGTTTCGAGGCAGCGTACCGGATTGGCCGCGTGCTGCCGCGCGGGGAGAAACCGATACGATTGATCTAGTGTCGTGACTCGTCGGGAAAGCAAGACAGGCCACAAAAAACGATGGCCTGTCCCACAAGAAACATTACTTCCAC
>DATJAK010000180.1:0-35465 GCA_035516375.1 Bryobacteraceae bacterium | reverse complement strand
TGGGTGCAGAGCTGCCCCACTTCCGAAGGCGGCCACAACTGGCACGCCATGAGCTATCATCCGGGAACCAACGAGCTCATCATCCCGCTGGCGCAAAGCTGCCAGGAAATGAACGCGCAGAAGGTCGACCTGGTGGAAGGCGGCGGCAGCGCGGGTGGAGCCGCACGGCGCTTCTTCGAGATGCCGGGGACGAACGGCAACGTCGGCAAGCTGGCGGCCTACGATGTCCGCACCATGAAGGAGTTGTGGAAAGTGGAGCAGCGCCCGCCATTCATGACGGCCATCCTTTCCACCGCGGGCGGAATCGCCTTCGTCGGAGACATGAACCGCATTTTCCGCGCCGTCGATGTGAAAACCGGCAAGACTCTTTGGGAGGCCCGGCTGGGCACTTCCGTACAAGGTTTCCCGCTCACGTTCACCGCCGGAGGCAAGCAATACATTGCGGTCTCGACCGGGCTCGGCGGCGGCAGCCCGCGCATGGTGCCGAGCGTTCTGGCCCCGGATGTACACTACCCTGGAAATGGAAACGCGATCTACGTGTTCGCGCTGCCCGACAAGAAATAGGTAACCAAACTCAAGATGCTCGCATACAAGATGAAGTTTTTGCTCCCGGCGCTATCCGGTTTCGTATTGACAGCTTGGCTCGCCATGGGCCAGCAGCCGCGCCGTATCGACGACGCCGCTCTCAGGAACGCCGGCAAAACCGGAGATGAATGGCTGACGTATGGGGTCACGCCGCAAGAGACCCGCTACTCCGCGGCCAACCTGATCAACTCCGAAAACGTAGGCCGTCTCGGGCTGGCGTGGTCTTATGACCTGGGACAGGGCGGCGGCGGCCAGGAGGCCACGCCCCTCGTTTGGAACGGCACGCTCTACGGCATCACCAATTGGAGCGTGGTCTTCGCCGTCGATGTGCGCACCGGCAAAGAGCGCTGGCGTTGGGACCCCGAGGTGAACCAGGAAGCCGTCCGGCCGAAGATCTGCTGCGGTGTCGTGAATCGCGGATTGGCGCTCTATCAAGGGATGGTGATCGCGCCGGTGATCGATGGACGCCTCGCGGCCCTGGATGCGGAGACCGGCAAACCGGTGTGGGAAGCGCGCGTCGAGTACCCGCAGCACAACTACACCATCACCATGGCGCCGCGCATCGCCAAGGGCAAGGTGATCATCGGGGTGAGCGGCGGCGAGTATCCCGTGCGTGGATTCTTCGATGCCTACGACGCCATGACCGGCCAGCGCGCGTGGCGCTTCTACACCGTGCCCGGCGACCCTTCCAAACCGTTTGAAAGCCCGGCCATGAAAAAGGCGGCAGCTACCTGGAGCGGTGAGTATTGGAAGTACGGCGGCGGCGCTCCCGTGTGGGATGGGATGGCGTACGACCCCGAGGCGGATCTGATTTACATCGGCACCGGCAATGGCGGCCCGTGGCCCGAGGAGCTTCGCCAATCCAAGGGCAAGGACAATCTGTACGTGGCCTCGATCCTTGCGGTCAAGCCTGATAACGGCGACTTGAAGTGGTATTTCCAACCTGTACCGGGCGACTCGTGGGATTTCGACAGCGTGCAGCAAATGCTGCTGGCCGATTTGACCATCAAGGGCCGCCCGCGCAAGGTGCTGATGCAGGCCAACAAGGACGGCTTCTTCTACGTGCTCGACCGCGTCAGCGGGCAATTCATCTCGGGCCAGCCATTCGCGAAAGTGACTTGGGCCAAGGGCCTGAATGAAGCCACCGGGCGGCCGATCATCAACCAGGAAGCGGTTTACGACAAGGATTCGGCGGTTTCCGTTGCGCCAGGGCCAGGCGGCGCGCACAACTGGGCGCCGATGTCGTTCAACCCGGCGACGGGACTGATTTACATTCCCACGGCTACCAACACCAGCTTCGCGTACACGCTGCAGGGCGACTTCAAATACGACCCGGCAAAGCAGAACATGGGGATCGTGTTCGGCGGCTTTGGCGGAATTCCGGCTCCGAACCCGCCTCCGAAGCCCCGGCCGGCGCCGCCCGCCATCGGGCCGCAGCCCAAAGAAGGGCAGCGCAGCGGCGCATTAATCGCGTGGGATCCGGTGACGCAGACGGAGCGCTGGCGGGCGCCGGGGGGCGGCAGCATCGGTGGCGGCACCGTCACGACGGCCGGCAACCTGGTTTTCCAGGTCTTGCCGAACGGCAGGCTGATGGCCTATAGCGCCGACAAAGGCGAGAAGCTGCTCGAAATCCAAACCAACCTGGCGGGAGGAATGTCCCCACCCGTCACGTATATCGTCGATGGCAAGCAGTACGTATCGATCATGGGCGGCACGGGCAAAGTGGTCTCTCCGTTCGCTGGCGGAGGCGGCGGGCGCGGCGGCGCCAATGGCGGGGGCGGCGGCGCGACGGTAACGAACGGCATCCCGGGGCCCGGCGGAGCGGCAGCCGGTGCGGCGACTCCTCCGCCACCTCCGCCCGACCCCGACATGCCCAGCTTCTTCGGCGGGCCTACGGTGATGCCGAGACTGTTGACGTTCGTTCTGGACGGCAAGGCGCCGCTGCCGGCGGTTCCGGAGAAGCAGTAGCGGCGGGACGTAGGGGAGCGCCGGGCGGAAGCCCGGCGGCAGGCCGGAAGGCCTGACCCCACGACGGTGAGGGGATCACAAGAGGCCGTTGTCGAGGGCAATCTGTCTTAGGCCCGCGTGCAACGTAGTGAGTATTGCGGTGAACTGCAGCCAGTTCTCTCCGTCCCGCTCCCGGCGCGAGATTTCCTGGAATTCAGTCATGAGAGCGGCCGAACGCTTGTCCAGGTCCGCCAGGCGTTTGTGCATCTCGAGTGGGCCGGCAACTGGTTTCGCCGGCAATGCACGCCGCAACTCCGCCACTGCCGCGGCCACTTTCCGCGAATTCTCGGCCGTCAACTCGATCGGCTCTCCCTGGAAATGGAGCTTTCCATCCTTCACGGCCGGGGCGATCAGGCGGTACGTCTCGGCCGAGATGCGGGTGAGTTCGGAGACCTCGAAATAGCCGGCGCCGAACTCGTCGAATAACCGGATCCTGCGGTCCGCTTCGGCGCGGCTGATTTTCAGGTGGGCAGCGCAGAATTCGTCCCAGTATGGCGTGAGGCGCTTATACAGCTTCTCCTCGCGTAAGCGCCGGAGACCTGCCGCCTGCGCCGCGGCACATCGGCCGGCCATGGCAGCAAACGCAAGATTCTGGCCTATAGCCGCACCCAAATCGAGCACCGCGGCCTCGCGCTCTTCCGGAGTCTCGATAATCGGTTTTTGCATAACCCCCCTTTTCGCCGCTCCAGTGAAGCGGCGAAAAAAGCCGCAAGCAATTGATTGGTAAAGAAAATGGTAAATCGCCGCCGCTTGACTATTACGGTGGAGACTCGATCTACGATGACACGTGAGGCGCCGGGGAGGGCTATCGGCACAGCCCAGGATGCCGGTTAAGTGACCGGCGGGTGAAGGGTTGAAAGAATTTCGTCGGGCGGTGACTGGGCGAACGCCAGGCGTCCACTTAATTGGCCGTCCGGTGTCACAAAAGCGCGTTCCGCGTGTTGTAGCAGTGTGGACCTTGCGAAAGCCGCCCGCGACTCCGCATAGTGCGGAACGCGAGCGCGGTCACCTCAGTCCTCAACCGATAGTGATAGGAGCATAGAAATGCAAATCGAAAAGAGCATATACAAAACGGTCCAGAAACTGCCGCGGCGCGGTCTGACTGGCATCATCGCCGTACTCGCCTTGAGTGCGCTCCCCTTGACCGCGGGCGAAGGCTCACCAGGCGTCCGGCAGATCTTCGACAAACAACTGAGCTTCGCCGAAAGTGAAGTGATGGGAGTAGTGGAGACGATGCCGGCGAACAAATTCGGCTTCACTCCCACGGAAGGCGCTTTTCAAACCGTGAGAACCTTCGGCGTACAGGCGTGCCACATCGCGTTTTGCCTCAATGAGGCCGCCGTCGCTCTGCTGGGGGAACCGATGCTTCCCCCGGTCAGGAAGGGCCGCGGAATCTTACCAGCAAGGATGATATTGTCCGCTATTTGAAAGATGCGTTCGCTCATGCACACAGAGCGCTGGGCACGTTGACCAACCAGAATCTGCTCGAGCCGATAGCTGATCGGTATGTTGAGAAGCTCCGGACTACGCGACTCGACGCCGCGGGTATCTTCCTTTCGCACACCTGGGATCACTACGGGCAGATGGTGGAGTACCTGCGAATGAACCACCTTGTGCCTCCCGGCCACCAGTAAAGTGCGGGCGCGGGTTTGGCACAGCGCAGTCAGTCAGGAAGAGTTGTTTAGCCAGAGGCCGGCTCATTGACCGCCGGCGTGGGCTTCGCTGACGATGCCCTCGAGTTCGAAGTCGCCGACCAAATCCTTTTTCGTGAACAGGCGAACTTCGGAGAAACGTCCTTCGCGGAGCTTTCTCGCCCACTGTGGATCTCCGATTTGGCTTCGGCCGACGGAAATGAAGTCGAATTCCCGGTTGTTGAACCGGCGGAGCAATTCGGACAAGCCGGCCTCACCCGTGGAGTTGGCCTCTTTCCCAAAGAAGTTGTCCATCACGTCGGTATCCACGCCGACGCTGCCGACCGCGATCACCGGCCGGCCGGTCATGGACTTGGTCCAACCCGCGATTCCCCAGTCGGACCCTTCCCACTCGGGGACCCAAAAATAGCGCGCCGAGGCATGGAAGATATCGGCGCCCGCGGCTTCGATCGCACGGAGCATTACTTGCAAATCCTGCGGGGTGGGCGCAACCCTCGCCTGATAGTTGACTTCCTTCCATTGAGAAAAACGGAAGGCGATGAGAAACTCCGGCCCAACGGCGGAGCGGATCGCGCTCACAATTTCCGCCGGAAAGCGCACGCGGGCGCCCATTTCGTCGCCACCGTACCCATCGGTGCGCCGATTCGTTTCGGCCCATAAGAATTGATCGAGCAGATAGCCGTGGCAGGCATGCACCTCGACACCGCACGCCCCCAGCTGTTGCGCGGCGCGAGCGCCCTTCACGAAAGCCGCCTGAATCGCCTGCATTTCTGCCAACGTGGCGGCGCGCCCGTTGGGCTTGCCGGCATGGGCCAAACCCGAGGGACTCAGCGTCGGATATTGCGCGTAGGGGCCGTCGCCGCCTTCTTTGCGGATGGCTCCTTCGTGCCACAACTGCAACAGCATGCGGCCTCCGGCGCCGTTGACGGCGTTGAAGCAGCGGGCCCAAGCCTCCATAGTGGCTTCGGTAATGCGGCAAAAAACGGGAGTCTGCGTGGCAGACGGGTGATCCACAGCGCAGGACTCTGTGATGATGAGACCGACGCCGCCTTCCACGCGCGCGCGATAGTAATCCGCCAGACGCGGCTGCGGCACGCCCTCGTCACACCACATGCGCTGCATTCCAGGCATCACGATGCGATTCGGTAACGTAATCCCTTTGATGGTGAACGGCGCGAACAAAGGCGAGGGATCGTTCTGCATGCTGATGAATTCTATCATCTCGGTGTCGAGCAGAGTCTTGGAGCTCGGCGCTGTTGCAGGCGCTGATCGCTGGCACGCCGCGCCTCCCGGTGGAAGTATTTCAAGCCAGAATCAGAGCGGCTCCGATTCTGAGCTTTCTTCTTCTTCCTGGCGGGACGCAATAGGAGCTGGGGGCGCCTCAGCCACGGGTTCCAACCCGTATACCACTTCAGGCCGCTGTCGGTCGTCAACACGCCTATATCTGTCAAACTGAGCTAAGAATTGGTTGACGCTTGCAAACTCGCCTTGAGTGACCGCCCCACGGGCTTCTACAGCGGATTTTGTGGCGCTCAAAATTCCGTCCGCATAGGTACCGCCCGTCAGGCGGGCTATGATTCCTTTCCACTCATCCAAATCGGAGGCCACAATCGAAAGCGTTTCCGCCGAGCCGACCCGACTCGCCTGCCGAAGAGCCTTTACTGCGTTGTCAAGGGCCTGGTGCGAGGCGCTTGCGACGTCTGTTTCAAACTCGCGAAACCAATACGCGTAGAAATACCAGAATCCCGACTGAACGAGCGTTAGATCTTCACAAAGGCCGAGAAGTTGAGAAAGCTCGGTGCTGAACGTCAAAAACCGGACCATGCCGATAATCCCGCGATCCAGCCTCGTGAGTTGATCGTCTCTTCTGCCGAACGCCAGCACAACGCGGTCGGGATGACCAAAGCTCTTCTCTACAGCTCGAATGTCGATAGGGTCGGAGAAATCTCCATACCAGAACCCGTCCAAGAAATCCAGGAATTGGTTGAGGTCTCTGTCAGACTTGAAGCGCTCGTAAATAAGCGAGAAACGCTCGAACGCCCCCGCCGCCTGCACTGACTCCGCAGACCGCAGTTCTACTGTCCTTCCGAGGTGCAGACGCAACAGCCATGGAATCGCGACGGGATAGCAGCTTTCGTAGTAATTCCGAACCGCATCGTTACCCAGAATCGGCGACAGGAGGCCGCTGTATTCTACCGGATTGGAAACGTACCCGCATAACCAGGCGACAAGGAGCAGGCTGGCGTCGCCCAGCCAGCGGTCCATTTGACGCCTGAATTTAATCTCCGATGGCTCCGGCACGGATCGCAGGCGATGATCACGCAGGAGCGTCAACAGTTCTTCGAGTGGCCGGGTCTCTACCGCCCGAGCGACAGCGGCGTGCGCATCACTCGATATGAGTGTCCGGACGAGGAATCTTAAGTTCGCCGCGCGAAGCTCTTCCGCAAGTCCGGCGCTCATTTCAGCAACTCCGTCACAAAATCGATAGCAGCGAGAAACTGTGTCGGCTTGCAAATGCTGGTGTGACGCGCGTCCCGGACGGCGGTCGGATAAGGATCGCCTGGGAACGGCAGGTTGCTAACTACATTCTCATACTCGGCGATGACAACGCGGTTCGGGAGCAGAGCTCTGCCTCCTTGACTCACCGCGGCGAGCGTTCGCTCCTCAAGAACTTTGAGCATCACGGAATCGGCCGAAAGCTCGTTGAGCAGCGGAATTCCAACCTTGGCTGCATCTCCAAGCGCCCTGGTGATTTTGTTTCCGCCCAGCAGTTCCGACAAACTGTCCACGATCAATCCTCCCCGATGGGCAGGGGCAAAAAGAAGGTAGCGGATCTTCGCTAACCAATCGCGCTTTGAGTCGTGCGCTCGAAGCAAAGCCCAGCGGCTCACCACAGCTCCAAGTGAGTGAGCAACAACTACGCAGCGCTGATATGCTGGCGAGTCTGATCGAACGCCGCTAAGCAGAGACTTGGGGTCCGTGAGTAGTTCATCCATCAGCTCGAAAAGAAAGGCCGACGACGCGAGTGCGTTCGAGCGCAGGCCGTCGTAGCCAAAGAAAACCAGATCGCTGGATTCGAACCCCACATCTTTGAGCGCACGGCCCTCAAATCCACTCCAGGTCTCGAGCGCGTCTCCGGCAAAGCCGTGTACGAATATGACGCACTTTGTGGGGTCTGATCGATTGGCGATGATTTTAGTTCGGCGGTCCCGGAGAGACGAAACTGAAAAATGGTATGGAGAAACGTCCAGACCGAGGGTCGACATAGCATGTATCCTACCCTATGCTGAAAGCCACGCGCGATCAGCGCTTCCGCCTCCTCAGTCCCGATCCCGAATCTGTTACTCATTCGCCATCCCACTCCTCCGCCGGTCATGATAGATTCGACTCATGTTTCGTATGAGGCTTTTCGCCGCCTTGCTGCTGTGTGTCTCTCTAGCAGCGCAAGAGCCGGATTCGCGCGCGGCGCAGTTGCGGACGCTGATCGCTAGCACGGCGCGCCTCCCGGTGGAAGAAGTCCCGCTCGCGGCGCGGATGGCGAATGCATCGTCACTCGGCATTGTGTCTTCGATCGCTGCCGATCGGAGCGGCGTCATCTATATCCTGCAGCGGGGCGATCAGGCCGATCCCGTGATCGCGGTCGATCACGAAGGGCGCGTGCTGCGCTCCTGGGGCAAGGGCATGTTCACGGTTCCACACAGCATTCGGATCGACCCCGAAGGCAACGTCTGGACCGTCGATGCCGGGAGCTCCGTGGTGTTGAAGTTCTCGCCCGAGGGCAAGAAGCTGGCGGAAATCTCGGTCGGTGAAGTCGCGGTGGGATCGGCGTGCGCGTTTCCGACTCTGTGCGGCACTACCGATATCGCGTTCGCGCCGGGCGGGCGGCTCTTCCTCTCGGATGGTTACGGGAACGCGCGCATCCTGGAATACACCACAGACGGCAAGCGCGTGAAGGTGTGGGGCAGCGCGGGAAGCGGGCCGGGGCAATTCAAGATTCCGCACGGGATCGCTACCGACGGCAAGGTGGTGTTCGTCGCCGACCGTGAGAATGCGCGCGTCCAACGGTTCGATCTGGATGGACGCTATTTGGGCGAATGGACGCACTTGGGCCGGCCGTTCGCATTGAAGCTCGAGTCCGGAGCGCTGTGGGTCAACGTGATGACTCTCGAACCCGGAGGGCGCGGCTCGGCAACACGGCCATCGCCGTGGATCTGGAAAGTCGATCCGGCGACCGGCAAGGTCCTGGGGCAGGCTGAATCGACGGGACCTCATGCCATCGACGTCAGCGCGACGGGGGAGTTGTTCGCCACCGGATGCTGCGGCGGGTCGAACCCCAACGGCTTCTCCTGGTTCCGGCGGACGCGCTGAACGCCTGTGCGGGTCCTGGTGCTCGGCGCGACGGGGTTTCTCGGTCCGGCGATCATGGAGCGCCTGGTGGGGTGCGGTCACGAGGTTACGCTGTTTCACCGCGGCGGAACTGCAATCCGCGGCGACCGCAATCATCTGGATCGAAGCACCGGTGAATTTCGGCGTCTGCGGCCGGACGTAGTCGTCGATGTGCTTGGGTTCACCGAGCGGCAGGCGCAGGGTCTCGTGGAAGCATTCCGCGGCTTGGCAGGCCGGCTGGTGGTGCTCAGCAGCGGCGATGTGTATCGGGCGAACGACATCCTATTTCGACGCGCAGAGGGACCGATTGAGCCCACACCGCTTTCGGAGTCTTCTCCTTTGCGCGACCGCCTGTTTCCTTATCGCGGCATGCCGGTTCCGGCAGCGTATGGGATCTCATGGGATGAATACGACAAAATACTCGTGGAGCGAGTGGTGATGAGCGATAGCCGATTGCCGGCCACGGTCCTACGCCTGCCTATGGTTTATGGACCCGGCGACTACCAGGGGCGAAAGCGCCGCTTTGCTGCGTACCTGAAGCGCATGGACGATGGCCGCGGTGCGATTCTGCTCGACCGGCTCACGGCGGAGTGGAAGGCTCCGTGGGGGTTCACGGAAAACGTGGCCGAGGCGGTACGGCTGGCGGTGGAACACGATCGGGCGGCGGGCAAGATCTATAACGTTTGCGAACTTGGCCGTCCCGATATGGCGACTTGGGTACGCGAGGTGGCCGCGGCGGCCGGGTGGGCGGGGCGAATCGTCGCGGTGGACGAAGCTTGCCCGCCGCCCAACCTGCCGCGCCAGTTGAATCTGGCGCAACACCTGGATATGGACTCGACGAAGATCCGAAACGAGCTGGGGTATCGCGAGATCGTGAGCCGGAAAGAAGCGATCGAGCGAACGGTGGCTTGGGACCGCGGCCATGCGCCCGAGGAAACGGATCCTGCGCAGTACGATTACGCCGCCGAAGATGCGATTCTGGGCCGCTCGATTTGATAATATCTGTGCCATGCGCGGTGCGGTCGTTCTCAGTGCTTTGGCCATAGCTGTAATTTCGGCGGCCGGTCAGTCCGCGCATCCGGACCTAAGCGGCGTCTGGCAAGTTCTCAACACGGCCGCTTGGGATCTCGAAGACCACTCCGGGAAACTGGGCGTTCCGCCGGGACAAGGTGTTGTCGAGGGGAACGAGATTCCGTACCAGCCATGGGCCGCGGCGAAGAAGCTGGAGAACGCGGCGCACCGATCGACCGCCGATCCGACGGAGGCGAATTGTTTCCTGCCGGGCGTGCCGCGCGCCACGTACATGCCATTTCCGTTCGAGATCGTGCAGACGCCGCAACGGATCGCGATTTCCTACGAGTTTGCCCACGCGCTGCGTACCATTCCTATAGACGGAAGCCCGCACCCCGAGGGGCTGCCCGATGCGTGGATGGGGGATTCGCGAGGACATTGGGACGGCAAGACGCTGGTAGTGGACGTGAAGAATTTCAACGACGCGACCTGGTTCGACGGCGCGGGCAATTTTCATAGCGATGCGCTGCACGTGGTGGAGCGCTACGCGCTGACCGATCCGGACCACATCGCCTACGAGGCGACCATCGAGGACCCCAAAGTATTCACGCGGCCGTGGAAGATCCGCATGCCACTTTACCGGCGCGTGGATCCGAACGTGAAGCTGTTGGAATATGAATGTGTCTATTACCTGCAGGAGGAGAGATTTAAGAATGCTCCGTTCAAGCGGTAGTGCGGCAGACGCCGGTCACGGCCCGTTCCGGGATCGGTTTGTGTCGTCTGCCAGGATCGCAGGCCACTGGAAAGCGATGGCCTGCGCCACAGTGGGCTTCGCGTGCGCGATCACGGCCTTTGCCCAGCAGCAGCCCGACATTCAGGGCATCTACACGCGCAATGGGGTGGTGGGGCTGGAAGCGAATCCGCCGGTGAATCCGATCGATCCAAGCGACCGCAATCCGCTCTCGGTTTCGAATCGCGGGGATGGGTTGGGGCCATATCCGAAGGTGTTTGGCGAGGGCGGCACGGTTCTGCGCGGCGGGCAGCGCCGGCAGCAGCGGCGCGTGGGGATCGTCGATCCGGAGGACAAGAAACTGCCGTGGCGGCCGGAGCAGGACGCCAAGCGGCGCGACTTTCTTCTGCACATGAATCCGCCGATTGATCTCGGGCACGTGGAACTGAATGCGCGCTGCGCGCTCCCCGGCCTGTTTCAGGGCGAAGACGGCAACAACCCGTATCAATTCCTCCAGCGTCCGGGCGAGGTGGTGATCCTGTACGATTACAACCACACCAGCCGCATCATCCACCTGGATGGGCGGCCGCACCTGGGGAAAAACATCCGGTTGTTTATGGGAGACTCGCTGGGACATTGGGAAGGCAATACGCTGATCGTGGACACCACGAACTTCAACGGCAGAACGGCGTATTCGCGCGAGATTCCGTATTTGAGCGACCAGCTACACACGACCGAGCGCTTCACGGCCGCCGACGCCAATACGATCGACTACGAGGTGACGATCGACGATCCGGTTCTCTTTACGAAGCCTTGGAAAGTGGCGGGATACTTCAGCCGCGCGCCGAAAGAGACGGAGTCGCTCGAATTCGCGTGCGCCGAGGGCAGCCAGACCCTGGTGAATATTTTCGGAAAGCCGCCGGAGAGGTGAGGATCATGCGGAAATTATTCTATTTTGCAGTTGCGGTGAGCGGCCTGCTATGTGCTGCTCGACCGGCCTTCGCGCACCACGCGTTCGCCGCCGAATTCGACGTCGATAAGCCGGTGAAGGTCAAGGGCACCATCACCAAAGTGGAATGGGTGAATCCGCATGCCTGGCTCTACGTCGATGTGAAGGGCGAGGATGGCACGGTGGTGAACTGGCACTTCGAGCTGGGACCGCCCAACGCGCTGATCCGGCTGGGTTGGAAGAAGGATGCGATCCCGACGGGAGTAGAAGTGGAGATTACCGGGTATCGCGCCAAGAGCGGGGAGCCGGTGGGGAACGGGCGATCGATCAAGCTGCCGGATGGGCGCGAGCTGTTCTCGGGCGGATCGGGGCCGGGGGAAGGGGCGACTCCCAAATAGGAGCTACAATCACGAGTTGCGCCGCCCGGAAGCCCGGCGGCATGGCAGAAGCCCTGACCCCACGTTAGCGGGACAGGTGGTTTTCTAACAGGTCCTTGTTGTTTTCCATGCACCAGTATTCCATCAGCTCTTCGCCGGGCTTCATACGGGTGAAGATGCGCCGGTTCTGAATCGGCTTGGTATAGATCTTCGAATCTTCCCACGTGACATCGTAGGCGATGTGCTGCGCGTCGATGTAGCGCATGTGTTCCACCACGTGGAGCGCGTCGCTCGAGGGATGCTCGGCGGTATCGATCCAGGTCTTGCCGTTGAACCCGATGGAATCGATGACCAGCGTGTCACCCTCCCACTTGCCGACGGAGTGGCCCATCCAGGTAGGTTCGAGATTCTTGGGGTGATCGCGGCCGTCGGTAAAGACAACGTGAAAGATGTTATTCGACTCCCACAGAATGGCGAGCCGTTCCGGGGTCTGCACGAACTCGACCGGATATTCGGTTCCCGAGGCGCGCGTGTAGCCCCAAGGCAGACAGTGAGCGGAATAATCGAAGCGATGCTCGACGTCTTTCCAGAGCTCGAGCCCGAGCGGCGTATACGCCAACTCTCCCGACCCCTCCTGTTTGCATCCCTGGCTGAGAGAGCCGCAACTGGTGCTGCTCTTGGTGACATCGCCGACGCGCGGGTGATCCCACACGCCGTTGAAATCGGGCTTGCCGTTGGCGAGGCGCGGAATGGAGTCGGAGCCGGCGTAGGCTGCCAGTGACGAAGCGGCCAGCGCCGCAGCAATCCAAAAACCAGGACGAATCTTCATTGGAGAACCTTCATTTCCCTTCCCTCTGTTCGCGGGCGCGGGCGCCTGAGAGGAAGTGAATCATGTCGTAATTGTCTTCGTGGCACGCGTACTCGTACATCTGTTCTTCGGGGTCGATCTTGTTCCAGGGAATCCGGGCGGTCCACGGCCGCGACCACGTGGTTGGGTCTTCGACCGTGAATTCGTAGTTGAGCGAAGTCGCGTCCACGCGGATGAATCGCTCGGTAATCCTGAACGTGGCCGGATTGGCGCCCTGGAAGATCACGCCGTCATCGGTTCGGAAATTGGTGGTTTCGACTACTAGCATGTCGCCTTCCCAATGTCCGCGCGAATCGCCCAGCCACTGGTGGAGGTTCTTGCTCAGGTGCGGGCGGCCATCTACCGGAATCACACGCGCGCTGTGGATCATTTCGGGCGCGATCACCACGTATCCGGGGCTCTGGAAGATCTGGAAATCGTTGTTGTAGATAGTAGGCAAGTAGGGCGGCGAATCGGTGCGGATGATGCACTGCACGGGCAGCGACATATCGGAAAAATCGGCGGGCAGGCCGGCATTGAAGCGCGCGTTGGCAGCGGCGCGATCGGCGCGGGTTTTTCGGCGCTCGGGTGAAAGCGGCACCAGTGCCGGGATGTGGCCATCGGGCGGATCGACAATGAGCGAAGTGCGGTGGTCGGAGGTGATTTTCAGGCGGCGCGAATCCATCCAGTGCTCGTTGTAGGCGCGGTTCACGTCGGCTTCAGGACCACCGTCGCGGCGATCGCGGCTCAGATCGTTGGCAAGATCCGACTGAAAATCGACCGCTTCTTCATCGGTGAGCACATCTTTCGCGGAGACGCCGCCGGGCCGCTGGAGCGGAGTGCTGGTGGCGTCGTTCCAGACGCCTTGCAGATCGGGATCGCCCCAGGGCGTGCGGAAGACCGGCGGCTTTTTGCCCGCGTCCGCTTTCGCCGCAACGGTTTTCTTGGCGGGCGTGGGCGTCTGCGCCGCAGCTGAGAGTGCGGCCACGACGATGATGCTTGCCAGCCGACTCATCGGACGCCTCCTTCCGGCGCTGCCTGGAATCCCGGTTTGCGGAAACGCCCATACAGCAGCTCTTCGGTGAAGGGCACGCATTTGAATTCCAGCAACTGCGCGTTTGGCTCCATGCGGCGGTATAAGGGGAAGCGGATTTTCCACGGCCGGGTGTAGACCTTCGGGTCCTCGATGGTGGCTTCGTACATCAGGTGATAGGGGCTGGCGGGCGTGTAGCGCTCCACCACGTGCAGCGCGTCGCTATGGAAATCGCCGGCGCGGTCGAACCATGTCTCTTCGCGAAAACCGGTCACGTCCACCACCAGGGTGTCGCCTTCCCAGCGGCCGCGCGACCAGCCCATCCAGGAAGGCGCGGGCGCTTCCTGCTTCCAGTTCATGCGGACGATGCGAGTGGCGGTGGTGAACTCGTAGGCCATCAGAATATACGGGCTGGAACCTTGCACGATGCGGAACGGAAACGGCATGTAGGTGGCGCGCGGAACGCCGGGCATGTAGCACTTGAATTCGGGGTCGCCGAGGGCGTGCCACTTTTCGTCGCTCGAGACATCGGCGGTGATGCGGTTTTTGAAGTTGTCTTTCTTCTTTTGGAGGGCCCACGGCTGGTACGGGATTTCGCCGCCTTCGACGATGCTTTGCCCGGCGGGTTCGGCGTCATAGGCACCCAGCAGTTCGGCGTGCGGGCCGGCTTGGGCCTCGTGGTCGGCGAGGTCCCAATTGGCGGTGACGAAGGATTGCCAGAGGCCGTTCAGATCGGGATGGCCGTCGGCCATGTGGGGTGGCTTGTACGCGGGAAAGCCGCCGCCGGCCGGGGGTTGTTGGGCGGGCGCGGGCAGCGCGGCTAGCAGGACTAGCGCAATCGATGCGGCACTAAACCGGTTGTGCATGGAATCCCGGATTCCGATTGCCCAACAGTATACACCGTTGGTGGGGCAGCCCTTCCGGGCTGCCGCCGGGCTTCTGCCCGTTCGCGCCGCCGGCCTTCCGGCCGGCGCGCTCAGCAGAAACCATTGCTCCCAAACGTCGCGCTCGCCACGAAATTACTTCGGGAATGCCCGGCCGTACTGAATCGCCACGTCTACCGGCGCCCCCAGCGCCTGCGCCGCGTGCAGACCGAAGTAGGGATCGCGCAGGAACTCCCGAGCCAGCAGCACCAGGTCGCTGCTTCCCGCGCGCACGATGGTGTCGGCCTGCTGCGCAGTTGTGATCAAACCCACCGCCGCCGTCAAAATTCCAGCCTCGCGCCGGATGCGCTCCGCAAACGGCACTTGGTATCCGGGCGCGAACGGAATCGAAAGCGTAGGAACACTTCCGCCCGAGGAGCAATCGATCAAATCCACGCCGAGCGGTTTCACGCAACGCGCCAGCTCCACCGATTCCTCGATCGTCCAACCTCCCTCCACCCAATCGGAACAGGAGATGCGCAAGAACAACGGCAGATTCTCGGGCCATACCGTGCGCACGGCTGCGGCCACTTCCCGCACGATGCGGATGCGATTCTCAGACGAGCCGCCGTAGTCGTCCTTGCGGAAATTACTCAGGGGCGAGAGGAACTCGTGCAGCAGGTAACCGTGCGCCCCGTGGATCTCTACCACTTGAAAACCGGCTTCGAGCGCCCGTTGCGCAGCCGCGCGAAATGCGTCGGCAACCGCGCAAATCTCCTCCCGCGAAAGTTCGCGCGGCGGTGGATCCTCCATGCGGAACGGCACCGGGCTGGGCGCATCCGGTTGCCAGCCGCCTTCACTCACCGGAATTTGTCCGCCGCCTTCCCACGGGCGGCGCGTACTGGCTTTTCGGCCGGCATGCGCCAGTTGAATGCCCGGGGCCGATCCGTGCTCTTTGAGGAACGCCGCGATGCGCGCTAGCGGCGCAATGTGCTCGTCCTTCCAGATGCCGAGATCGGCCGGCGAAATCCGCGCCCGGGCTGCGACCGCTGTAGCTTCCGTGAACACCAGCGCCGCGCCCCCAATGGCGCGGCTGCCCAGGTGAACCAAGTGCCAGTCGGTCGCGAACCCGTCTTCGCAGGAATACTGGCACATCGGCGAGACGCCGATGCGATTGCGCAGGGTCAAGCCGCGAATCGTGAGCGGCGTGAACAAGCCGCCGCCACTCGGGTGGTTACTTGGCATCCAGCCAACGTACCACTTACATGAGAGGCAGCGAATGCTCCGGCGCCGGCTCTTCCTCGCGCAGATGGGCGAGGCTCTCCAACACCCGGTTAAGCGACGAGATACGTTGCGCCTGCCGCTGCTCCAGCAACCGCAGGGCGTCGGTGTGGCGATCGAGGCGCGTGAGGACGCTGCCCAGTTGCGGCTGCAAGTCGCGGACGATCTGGTCGATTCCCGAAACCCGCTCCTCTACCGCCGAGATGCGCGATTCGAGGTTGGCACCCGTCAGCAGCCCCACCCCTCGCGATGTTTCCTCGTGAATCTGGCGCAGGGCCTGTTGTTCCTCCGCCAGTTGTTCCAACCGCTGGTCAATGGCGCTGCTCTTCCCGAGAGTCTCCTCAATGCCATGGATGCGTTCCTCCAACACGGTGGCCACCACTTGCACCTGGTCGCCGGTGTGTTGGTAAATGTCCTCCAAAACGCTGGTCAGCACGGCGGTGAATCCGCTGGCCAGCTTCTCCGCGATGGGCGCAATCATCACTCCGGCCAAGCGGTGATCGCCGTTGCCATTGCCGTTTCGATGGCCGTTGCCATTACCGTTGTGCTGGCCGTTGTTCGCTTGGGCGGCCAGCGCTTCGGCTTTTTCCACAAGCGCGCGAGCCTCCATCTCGCGGCCTTCGTGCAACAGCCGCGCGGCTTCTTCCACCACCTCCCGCGTCTCCGGCCTTAGATCCAATCGTTGAAGCGCGATCACGGTTTCGGGCAGACTCAGTTCTGTCATGTTCTGGAACATCTCCTATGATTTATGTTCTCGGGGGGAGTTGATTCAGTGTACGCCTTCGGTCATCGTCCCACAATCAGATTTTCCTGAGGTGAAACGCGCGGCGATTTCCCGCACACTTCCAGCGCCCGAACGCTTCCGGCGAAAACGTTCCTCAGCCTCTCTGTTTTTGTGTCCGTCTACGGCAGAAACGCGGGCTTTGTGAACTGCGCGTAAACCCACATCCCGGCCGTGGCCATGAGCAGCACGCCGGACGTGGCTCCCAGAATTTTGGTGTAAGGCGTCAGACGCGCCAGGCGCGTCCGGACCTGTTCCTGTTCCTTCTCCAGGTTGGAGGCGGCGGGATTCAGAAAGAGCTGATCGTCTTCCTTCATCGAAATGAGCGAGCGGTAGATCAGCAGAGCTACGAGCAGGGCCGTGACCACACCCCAGAGGATTAGCGTTACTGTCGCAGGCGCTATACCAGACATGACACTCCCTCCTGGCCCGCATTCTACCCCCTCCATCGGCCAAGCGGAAGCGGCGTGACCGGGATCACGCCGCCAGCGCGTTCTCCAGATCTTCGACGAGGTCTTCCGCTTCTTCCACACCCACGGATAATCGAACCAGCGTGTCCGAGATGCCCAGCGCCGCGCGCTGCTCCGCAGGCACCGAGGCGTGCGTCATGATGGCCGGATGCTCGATCAGGCTCTCGACACCTCCCAGGCTTTCCGCCAAAGCGAAGAGTTTGCAGTGCTCCAGAAAACGCCGCGTGCTCGCCAGATCGCCCTTCAGAATCGCCGTGATCATACCGCCGAAGGCGCGCATCTGTTGCTTCGCCAGCGCGTGCTGCGGGTGCGAAGGCAAGCCCGGATACAGCACTCTTTCCACACGCGGATGCCGCTCCAGGCGCTGCGCAATCTCCAAGGCATTCTCGGAGTGCCGCTGCATTCTCAAATGCAGCGTCTTCAGGCCGCGCGTCACCAGGAAGGAATCGAACGGGCTCGGTACCGCGCCCACGGCGTTTTGCAGGAACGCCATACGATCGCCGAGATCGGTATTCCCCGTCACCGCGACGCCGCCAATCACGTCCGAATGGCCGTTGAGGTATTTGGTCGCCGAATGCATCACCAGGTCGAACCCCAACTCGAGCGGCCGTTGGATGTATGGACTGGCGAAGGTGTTATCGGAGGCGGTGATCGCCCCCAGTGATCGGCCAATCTCCGCGATGCTCTCGAGATTCGCCAGTTTCAGCAGAGGATTGGAAGGCGTTTCCACCCAGATCAGGCGGGTTCGCGGCGTGCCGGCGCGGCGGACGTTCTCGGCTTCGCTCATATCCACAAATGTGAAATGGAGTCCCGCCGAACGCCGGCGCACGCGCTCGAACAAACGGTACGTGCCGCCGTACAGATCGTCGCCCGCGATCACATGATCGCCCGAATCGAGCAGATCCAGGATGGTCGCCGTTGCCGCCATCCCCGAGGCAAATGCGAATCCGCGCGTGCCTCCTTCGAGCGCCGCCACGCAAGCTTCATAGGCGAAACGAGTGGGGTTCTGGCTCCGCGAGTATTCGAAGCCCTTATGAACGCCGGGGCTCTCTTGTACGTAAGTCGAGGTCGCGAAGATCGGGGTCATGATGGCGCCAGTAGCCGGATCCGGCGGCTGACCGGCATGAATGGCGCGTGTGCCGAAACGAGGTCGCATAGAGTTATCGAGTTAGGGAAGTCGCCGCCGCAAGTAATTCAAAGCGTCGGTGCGCGTGATCAAGCCGTAGAAGGCGTCGCCGTTTGCGATCAACGGAACCATGCCCGAGTCCAACACTTTCAGCGCAGTCTCGAGCGACGCATTCGGAGGCAGCGTGTGCAGGCGGGATGTCATCGCGGTCACCACCGATTCCCGGAACCGGTCGGGATTGGCGTGCACCGCCACCAGCAGGTCGGACTCATCCAAGATCCCGACCGCCTTCCCGTTCTCGATCACTGGAACCTGCGATACATCGGCCATGCGCATGCGCTGAAAGGCGGTGAGCAAAGTGTCGGCTGGCGAGACTGTGATCACGGCGCCTTCTTCATAGCGGCGGGTGATCAGGTCGCGCAGGTCGCCGGTTTGCGGGCGTTGGATGTAGCCCTGGTCCAACATCCAATAGTCGTTAAACATCTTCGAAAGATATTTGTTGCCGCTGTCGCAGATAAACGTGATGACGCGCTTGGGCGACGTCTGTGCGCGGCAATACTCCAGCGCTGCGAACACCAGCGTCCCGGAAGAGGAGCCGGCAAAGATGCCGCTCTTGCGCAAAAGGTCCCGGCACATTTTAAAACTGTCGGCATCGCTCACTGTGATGGCCCGTTTGACGCGCGATAAATCCGCGACTGCCGGAACCGAGCCCCCTCCGATTCCTTCCACGGCGAACGGAGCGGCCGGTCCCAACGTGCCGCAGTTCACCAATTGGGCAAGCGACGAGCCGGCCGGATCCGCCAGGATCAGCTCCGTATTCGGACTGACGCGCGCAAAGTAGCGGCTCAGGCCGGTGATCGTGCCAGCGGATCCGGCGCCGCTGACCACGGCGTCCACGCGATGCTCAAGTTGCTCCCAGATCTCGGGCCCGGTGGTGCGTTCGTGCGCCAGAGGATTGGCAGGGTTGGCAAATTGATTGACAAACCAGGCGCCCTCCGTCTCTTGGGCGATGCGGGCGGCGACACTTTGATAGCTTTCCGAGTGGCTGGCGGGGACGTCCGATCGCGTGAGCCGCAGATCCGCCCCGAAGGCTCGCAAGTGCGAGATCTTCTCGGCCGACATCTTGTCGGGGATCACGATGACGACGCGGTAGCCTTTCACCGCTGCCACCAGTGCCAGACCCAGCCCGGTGTTCCCGGCGGTAGCTTCCACAATCAGCCCGCCCGGCTTCAGGACGCCGGAGGTCTCGGCGGCTTCGATCATCGATCGAGCCATGCGGTCTTTGATCGATCCGCCGGGGTTCTGGCTTTCGAGTTTGACGAAGAGCTGGCAAGGCCCGGAGTCGAACTCCTTGAGCTCGACCACCGGAGTGTTGCCGATCAGCGACAGCACATCCGCGGGGGACTGCACCTTCCCAGTTAATCACCCTTCCGGCCGAGCGTCATGACTCGAAATGGTAAACCGTGAAGTGGGGCCAGGCTTTCAGATCCGGCGCCGCCCTTCCGGGCGGCGCCTCGCTTGTTTCGGTGCCGCTGGGGGCCGCCTCTGCCGGCGGGGCGAAGCCCGGCCCCATATGTGATGCAACTTAGGCCGCTTGCCGCCGGCTGCGGATCATCGAAATGAGGCGCTTCAAGCCGCATTCCCAAGCCGGAAACAGATCGATATATTGCAGCTCTTTCTGTATGGACCGGGGCACGCGGCAGGCATCCAGGCGCAGCGGAATGATGAAAATGTCATCGAGCGGCATGTGGCGCGCGCAATCCAGCGCGTAACGAATCTCCGCCGGAAATCCACCCTTCTTGTTCACGGAATTGTTGGAAAAGCAGGCCACAAAGAAGTCCGAGGTCTCGATGGCAGTTTCGATCGCGCGCGGCCAGTTCTGCCCCGGGAGCAGTTTGCGCGCGTCCATCCACGGGCTGAAGCCCTCGGCTTCGAGCGTATCGTAGAGGCGTTCTACCGCGGCCTGGTCCTCTTTCACATACGCCAGGAAGATCTGCGCCGAACGCGGCTCGAAACGCACGCCTAGCTCGGCATCCGGATAGAAAACGCCCAGCCCGTCCACCTCCACCGCTTTTCCTTTGGCCAGCCGGCGAAGAACAATCTGCGCCAGTTGCGTGGCGGAGGTCACTTCATCCACGCTTGCTCTCCTTCTCGCGTTCGAAATTCACCCGGCCGTCTGCGCCCACTTTGAATTTGCCGAGCCCCGGTAACGGCGCCTCTTCGCCGCGGCGCAATTTCGACACGATCTCGCGCACCACGGTGTCCAGCCGGTCTGCCGCCTCGCCCTGGCTCTCGCCCGGCTTTCGGGCCAGCCGCTTCGCTATTTCGGGCTTTTTCATGCCGCTTTCAATGTAACAACGTAAACGTTACCACCGCCCGCCACGCTTCCGGCATTGGCCGGTAACTGACTGAAAAGAGCTTATGTTTGCCCCTTGCCCGGCGGTCGAAATGACGTGACGGTCAAATGAACTGATTTTAATTTGGGCTTAAGCAGCCCTTCATCTGCGCTCCGTTATGATGGCCGCAGACGATCCACTCGTCCCAAATATTAAGGAGAGACGTAATGAAGAAACTGATCCCGTTGGTGGTCGGCCTAGCGTTCGCGTTTGGCACCGTTGCCCCATCGTTTGCCCAGACGCCCGAAAAAACTGAAAAGACGAAGAAAAAGAAGAAGAAGAAGAGCGGCGACGAAACCCCCAAGAAGGACGGCGGCAAGTAAGCTCGCTTTCCCATCGAATTTGCTGGGCGCCGCGTAGCGCAATCCAAACCCTACGCGGCCATCCAGTGCAGTTGCCTCCTCCGGTTCCCACCCACTCCCTGCTTCACACTGTCCAAAAGATACAGGCGCGATTGTAACTAATTCTATTGAATTGGTACGGAATCGTCGAAGACTACGCCAACCGGGTGATTGGCTTGCGCCAGTCGCCGTAACACAGTCGTAACAGGGGTGATGCCTGTGTGCTCGAAACTACTGATTGCTGCTGCCCTGCTTACGCTACCCGGTGTGGCTGCCACCTGGACTCAACAACAAGAACTGCTTGCGGCTAACGGCGCCGCCAACGATAACTTCGGTGAAGCCGTCGCCGTAAGCGGCGACACCGCCGTGATTGGTGCTCCCTTCAAATACGGTTTTCAAGGAACCGCTTATGTGTATGTGCGAAGTGCCAACGGGTGGGTCCTGCAGCAGGAACTGGCCGCGTCCGATGCCGCCGGGGGCGACAATTTCGGACTTGCGGTCGCCATCGATGGTGACACGATCGTGATCGGTGCTCCGAGCAAGCAAGTCGGCGCCAATGGCCAGCAAGGTGAGGCCTACGTATTTGTCCGCAGTGGCGGCGCATGGACCCAGCAGGCGACTTTTGTTTATTCTAGCGGCGCGACGGGCGATCTTTTCGGTAAAGCGGTTGCGATCAGCGGCAATACAGCAGTGGTAGGGGAGTCTCAGGGCGGAAATGGCGGCACCGGCGCTGCGTTCGTCTTTGTTCGCAACGGAACAACCTGGAACCAACAGCAGAAGTTGACCGCAACCGGTGGGGCGGCAGGCGACGTGTTTGGTTACTCTGTTTCGGTGAGCAACGGCACCGCCCTGATCGGAGCACCGGAGAGGAACGGCGTGCGAGGCTCCGCTTTTATATTTACGTCTAGTGGCGGCACGTGGAGCCAGGTGCAGGAATTAACCGCATCAAACACTGCGCCAAATGACGAATTCGGAATTTCTGTATCCATCGATGGAGATACCGCGTTGATCGGCGCCCACGCCAAGACTGTTGGCGCGAACACGTTTCAGGGAGAAGCATACGTATTTGTGCGCAGCTCCGGTTGGAGCGAGCAGCAGAGGCTAACGGCCTCCGACGGGGCCACTAACGACTTTTTCGGGGTTTCCGTCTCAGTGAACGGCGATACCGCCCTCATCGGGACGTTGTTCAAAAATGCGGCCTACGTTTTCACCCGGAAGGGTATCCAGTGGAGCCAGCAACAGGAACTGACTGGCTCCGATACAGTGTCCGGCGATGAATTCGGTATCTCCGTCTCGCTGAGCGGAGTGACCGCGGTGATTGGCGCCGACTCACACAAGGCCTTCCAAGGGTCGGCGTACGTGTTTGCAACCTCCTATGCCGACTCCTACCAGATCGGATACGCGGCCAATTTACCGGCGGGTGGCTCGGTGGTGAATCTGACCAACGCCGGCACTCGAAACGGTTACGATCCAGCCGGCTCCATCTGCGCGAATGTTTATGTTTTCGGCGCCGATCAGCAGTTGATCGCCTGCTGCGCCTGTTACTTAACACCCAACCATCTCAAATCGCTATCTGTAAAACAAGACTTGGTAAATAACACGCTGACTCCGGGATCGCCCACCTCCGTGTCGGTGGCGATACTGGCTTCCGACCCCCTCGGTGGGACTACCTGCGATGCAGCTTCAGTCAACACCGGGGGCTTGGAGCAAGGCCTCAGGACGTGGAGCACCACCGTTCATCAAGCCCCCGGAGGCGGAAATCAAGTCACGGAAACCCGGTTCCAGAATGCCGATCTCAGCGCAACGGAACTGAGCAAGCTGGCCACGTATTGCGGGTTTATCCAAGCCAATGGCAGCGGCTACGGCATTTGCAATTCGTGCCAGACGGGCTCGATGGGCGCAACCAGGCAGTGAATCTTGCGGTAGGCGTCTATCGCCTCCCCGCAAAGCGCCGCAAGCGCACGATCTCGACTAACGCGATATACAGATTCGCCACGCCCAGGCCGCTCACCGCGCCGCGGAAATAAGCATTAGTCCAAATTAGGGTCGACGCGGGAAGGAACGATTTGAAGTAGTTCGTCGTCCAGTATTCGCTCCAGGGAAAGACCAGCAAAAACAATCCAATTTCGAGGCAAAACGTTACCAGCAGAACCGCCGACAGCTTGTGATACCAGCGATATTCGGGTTGCTCGACAGGCACCGGGCCGAGCACCCGTTCCTCCGTAGCCGGGGGACTGGCGGGCAACCCCGGTTCCATCGGCATCATGCCGCTCCCACCTGGTCGAACAATTCCATCTGCGTATCGCAAACCACGGGAAACAGCGAAACCGCGCGAACCGGCTCGAAACTCAACCGGTGCAGGGGCGTGGGCCCGTGTTGTTCCAGCGCTTTTTGGTGCTCGGGCGTGGAGTATCCCTTGTGAGAAGCCAGCCCGTATTCGGGAAACACTTCGTCCCACACCCGCATACATGCATCGCGGTAGACTTTGGCGACAATCGAAGCGGCCGCAATGGCGTGACAGCGGGCGTCACCTTTGATAAACGAACGCTGGGGAATCGGCAGCTCGATTGGCACGGCGTCGATCAGCAGGAAATCCGGCTGCGGCGCCAGCTTGCTGACCGCCAGCCGCATCGCCACGCGCGAGGCTTGATAGATATTGAGGTAATCGATGGTTGCCGCGTCGACCGCGGCTACCGCCCACGCCACCGCGCGTTCCCGAATGCGCTCGGCCAGCACTTCGCGCCGCTCTGGTTCGAGCAGCTTGCTATCGTTCAGTCCGCGCACCGGCCGGTCCGGAGACAGGATCACCGCGCCGGCGAACACCGGTCCGAAAAGGGCCCCGCGGCCCACTTCGTCGACACCCGCGACGGCATGAAAGCCGCGCGCATGTAGCTCGCGCTCCCACGACGATTCACAACGGAATTTGCCACCCGCGGCTTCGGGTCGCATGAGAAGAGATTATTCGCGTTCCCGGATGCGGGCGGCCTTCCCCTTGAGCCCGCGCAAGTAATACAGCTTGGCGCGCCGCACGCGTCCCGTTCGCACCACGTCGATATGATCGATGACTTTGGCGTTCACCGGGAAGATGCGCTCCACGCCCTGCCCAAAACTCACTTTGCGCACCGTAATGCTTTCGCCCATCCCCGTGTTGTTGCGGGCAATCACCGTGCCCTCAAACGCCTGCAGCCGTTCCTTGTCCCCTTCTTTGATCTTCACGTGTACCCGAATTGTGTCGCCGGGGCGGAAGGTGGGGAGGTCGGTCCGCTTATTCTTCTGGATATACTTCATCATTAACGCGTTCTGCATGACAATTTCCTTAATCCACTATCTTACCGTGCCCCATGGACCGTTCGGCTACTTCCTACAGTAAATCGGGACGTAATCGGGCCGTCTTTTCCCGCGCCGCCCGCTTGCGGAATTGACGGATCTGCTCGTGGTTGCCGTTCAGAAGCACTTCCGGCGCCTGCCATCCCCGGAAATCGGCTGGCCGGGTCCAGTGCGGGCAATCCAGAAGCCCTTCGCCATGGCCGGTTTCCTGGAAGGATTCAAACGCCGTCGAGCTCTCGTTTCCCAGCACGCCCGGAAGCAGGCGCGCCACCGCGTCCACAATCACCGCCGCCGCCAGTTCCCCGCCGCTCAACACGTAATTGCCGATCGAGATCTCGTCGTCGGCCAGGTGTTCCGCCACGCGCTCATCCACCCCCTCGTAGCGCCCGCAGATCAGCAGTAGTTCCTGTTCTTGTGCTAAACGGTTGGCCATCGCCTGATCGAACAGGCGCCCCTGCGCCGAGAGCAGCACCACGCGTTGTCCGGCGTGGCGCTCGCGCCAGATCGATTCCACCGCCAGAAAAATCGGCTCGGCTTTCAGCACCATGCCTTCGCCGCCGCCGAACGGCCGGTCGTCCACAGTCTTGTGCCGGTCGTGGGTCCAATCTCGCAAGTTGTGGATGTGAATCTCCAGGAGCCCGGCCTCCCGCGCGCGGTTCACCACCCCATGCGCGAACGGCCCCCCGAAGAATTCGGGGAAGATCGTGAGCACGTGGAAGATCACCGCGAATTCAAGTCCTTCAGGCCTTCCGGCAATTCCACCGCGATGCGTTTCTGAGCCGGATCGATCTCTACGCAGATCGACTTCGCGAACGGGATCATCATCCCATTTTCCAGGACCAGGAGTCCCGACCCTCCGGAGTCGTCCCAGGCCGTAACGCGGCCCAAAGCCTCTCCCGTGCGCCGTTCCACTACTGCGCACCCCACCAGATCGGACTGGAAGAACTCTTCTGGCTCGAGCGCCACGCGCTCGCTCCCTGGGATACGAACCTCGGCGCCCCGCAGTTTTTCGGCGTCCGAAATCGTATCGATGCCGCGAAACTTCAGGATCAGGGAAGTGCCGTGAAACCAGGCGGATTCCACTTCGTACCGCTCGCCGGCGCCGAACAGATACACTTCCCGCAGCGTCTGGTATCGTTCCGGATTGCTTAGGGGTAGCGCCAAGAGTTCGCCGCGGTTGCCGCGGGTTTTGCCCAGAACCGCCACCGTAACCCATTCGGGCCGGGAGTGGTCCCGGGCCTCCGGCAAGCTCACTCGAGAATTTCCAGCGTAAAGCGGCGGTTCAGTTTCATGCCCGCAGCCCCCAGAATCGTGCGGATGGATCGGGCCGTGCGGCCCTGCTTGCCGATCACCTTTCCCAAATCACTCGGTGCAACTTTCAATTCCAATACCGTTACCTGTTCGCCCTCGACTACCTTGACGGCGACTTCGTCGGGGATGTCAACGAGAGCTTTGGCAATGTCTTCGATCAACTGCTTCATCCACCCCGCCTCCCTCAAGCCCATGGTAACTCGAAGCGACCAAAGGGCAATTGCAAGCCGCCGCCGCGTAACACCCAGCCGTTCTGTTTCTTACAGTCATCAGGGGCAATCCGGCTATGCGGCTACACTGGTTGCGTAACAGCGACCGGGTGTTCCTTCACCAAACGCTTCACGGTGTCGGACATCTGCGCCCCGTGCTGGGTCCAATATTGAAGGCGGTCGTGCTGCAGAACCACCAGCGCCGGGCGGCTCAGCGGGTTGTAATGCCCCACCACTTCCAGGTTGCGGCCATTGCGGGCGCGCTCCTTCTCAATGACCACCACCCGATAAAACGGCTTCTTTTTGGCGCCAAACCGCGCCAGACGAATCATCAGCATTTGTGCTCCAGAACTATATTTAACCGCAGAGACGCCGAGACGCCGAGAAAACAAGCAAGGTTGTGGGCTGTCGTTCGTGAGCCGCGATCCTCGCCGGGAACTCGGTCGAGCACTTGTTCCCTCTGCCATCTCTGCGCGCCAACCTCATGGACCAACGGAGCCCCACAAACGTCACGCGCGCCTGTTAGTCCTAGCCTTTTCTCTGCGTCTCGGCGTCTCAGCGGTGAATTCATTGCCTTATCCCCGCAGCTCCCCAAACGGAAACCCCGGCGGCAACTTCATTTTCCCGAACTTCTTACCCATCATGCCGCCCGACAGGCTCTTCATCATTTTCCGCGCCTGCGCGTACTGCTTCAACAGTTGGTTGACTTCCTGTACCGAGGTGCCGCTGCCCTTGGCAATGCGCCTGCGGCGGCTTCCGTTGATGATCATGTGATTGGCGCGCTCGTGAGGAGTCATCGAATCGATGATGGCCACCACGTGGGTGATCTCGTCTTCGTCCACTTTGACGTTCTGTAATTCCTTGAGCATCCCCACCTTGGGCATCATTTCCAACAGCGAGCCGATGGGACCGAGCTTGCGCACCTGCCGCAACTGATCGCGAAAGTCTTCCAGGGTGAAGTCGTTTTCGATGAGCTTGCGCTGCATCTCCACGGCTTTTTTCTGATCGATCTCTTCGCTGGCCTTTTCGATCAGCGAGAGGATGTCACCCATCCCCAGAATGCGGTTGGCCGCGCGATCGGGATGGAAAGGCTCGAGCGCGTCGAATTTCTCGCCCACGCCGACGAACTTCAGCGGCTGCCCCGTAACGCTGCGAATCGAGAGAGCCGCGCCGCCGCGCGCATCGCCATCCATCTTGGTGAGAATCACGCCCGTGATTCCCAGGCGCTTGTGAAACTCATCGGCCGATTTGACGGCGTCCTGCCCGGTCATGGCGTCGGCTACGAAGAGAATCTCGACGGGATTGAGCTGCTCCTTGAGCTGTTGCAGCTCCACCATCAGTTCGTCATCGATGTGCAGGCGCCCGGCCGTATCCACCAGCACCACATCGCGCCCCGATTGCACCGCCTCGCGCCGTGCGCCTGTGGCCAGTTCCAACGGCTTTTCAGCGCTAGCGCCTTCGTAGATCACTTCCTTGATGTCGCGCGCGATCACCTTGAGCTGCTCGCGCGCGGCGGGCCGGTAAACGTCCACGGATACCAGCAGCGGCCGGTGGCCGTTCTTCGAAAGCCAGCGCGCCAGTTTGCCGGTGGACGTGGTCTTGCCTGAACCCTGCAGTCCGACAACGAGAAACACGCTGGGCGGCTCGTTGGCGTAACGCAGCTTCGATTCGTGGCTGCCGAGGATCTTAATCAGCTCCTCGTGCACAATCTTGATCACCTGCTGCGAAGGCGACAGCGCCGTGAGCACTTCCTCGCCCATGGCCTTTTGCTTGATGTTCTCGATGAGCTGTTTGACTACCCGGAAATGGACGTCGGCCTCGAGCAGCGCCATGCGGATTTCGCGCAAAGCACTCTCCATGTTCTCGGCCGAGAGCTTTCCTTCGCCGCGCAGGTTTTTGAACACCCGCTGCAGTTTTTCCGATAGGTTGTCAAACATGTTGATTACACCGGCAGGCCTATGCCTATGGTTTCAAGCGGTGCGGTTTCTTTATTATAGCGGGTTATTCCGCAGGCGCGATGCGGATGCTGCTGGCAGCCATTTTGCCAGTCCGGTCCATGCCGAGTTCATACATCACCCTGGTTCCGGGGCGTAGATCGGTAGCCAGCCCTTCAGCCAGGCGCGAGACGTGGAAGAAGATGTCGCGTCCGCCATCGTCCGGACGGAGAAAACCGAACCCTTTGGCTTCAAAATACGTGACCACCGAGCCGGATTGCTCGCCGGTGGGAACCTCTCCGCCCGATTCGGCGCTTTCGCCGCCCGCGGAGGCGGCCCGGCTGGTTTTGTCGCCGACTCCCTGTTTGACCAAAGCCAGATCGGCTTCGGTCCATTCGGTGGGTTGTGTTTCAGCGGGGATCTTGAGCTCCGGATTGCGTTTCCGGGCCTCTTCAAACAACCGTTTCTGGCGCGCGTTCAACGAAAAATCCTCGAATTCTGCCGCTAGACCGCCGCCGGCACTGCCTTCTTGCGGCGGGAGCCCTTCTTTTCGGTGGGAGGCTGCCGGTCACTCTTCTTGAGGCTGCCCATCACCATGCCAGTGACGAATTTCTTTTCACCGTGATCGTCGAATTTGATCACGATCCGCTCTTCGCTGCTGGACATGACAGTCCCCAGCCCGAATTTCAGGTGCTCTACTTGGGCGCCTTGTGAGTAAGTGTTGGAAGCCATAGAGTTGTTAAGTGTCTACTCCTCAAAACATTGCGGTGGGGATACTGCGGTCGAGGTGCAGTTATCGGGCAGAAGTACCACAATGAGATCTAAAGATATCGTAGCAAATTCAGGACCACTCTGTCGAGTCGGGCTCTTTTTTCAAATGTAATACATCAGCGAATCCGGTTTGGGCTTCTCCGGCTTGACTTCATCCACCTGCCGCAGCAGGTCCGTCAAACTCGTGCGGTCCAGCACATCTGCCATGGCATCGCGCACCTGCCGCATGATGATCCGGGTACCGCAGCGTTCCACGTCAGGGCACTCGGCGCACGGTTTGTACGCCGTTTCACTGGCGCAGGGCAACGGCGCGAGCGGCCCTTCCATCAACCGGATCAACGAACCGACCGTGATCGTGGAGGGCGGACGGCTCAACTGGTATCCCCCGCCCTTCCCGGTCTTGCTGCGCAACAGCCCGCGGCTCTTCAGGCTCAGGAGAATGAGCTCCAGAAACTTCATCGGCACCGACTCTTCGCGCGACAAGGTGGCGATCAAAACCGGACCTTCGCCGTAGCGCCGGGCCAGGTTCAACACCACTTTCAGGCCGTACTGCGTGCGCTTGGAGATGGTCCGCATCTTCTTACAGTACTCCAGTCCCCCGATCGATCTAAATCCACTGCGGCGGTTGCTTTCGTACTTCAAATACGATATGAAAACTCCCATGCGCAAAACACTAGCTGTCGTTCCGGGTACTTTTCTGCTACTGGCTCTCGCCGCTTGCAACACCGCTCCCCCAGCGGCGCCAGCGGTGGACCTCTCCGCCGAGGAAGGCAAGATTCGCGATACCGAAACCGCCCAAATGAAACAAGGCTGGGGGGCTAAGGACATCGACAAGATCCTCGCCTTTTATGCCGACGATGCCACGCTCATGACGCCGGGGATGGCCGCCATGAAAGGCAAGGACTCCATGCGCTCGATGTTGAAGACTCTGGTCGCCGACCCGAACCTGAAGCTGGAATTTGCTGCCCAGCGCGTCGAGGTGAGCAAGTCCGGAGACGTGGCCTTCTCCCAGGGTACCTATACGATGGTGGTCACCGATCCCAGAACGAAGAAACCGGTCACCGACAAGGGCAGCTACGTGACCGGCTACAAAAAGCAGGCCGACGGCAGTTGGAAGGCGGTATCGGACATCAACGTGTCAGAGCTGCCCGCGCCCGGCTCCGGCCAGTAGGTCACACCGGCATCTTCGCTCCGTCGCCGACGACCGTCATCCATTGGCGCACGCGCCACGCCTTCACCAGGCCGTTCTGAACATACGGGTCGGCTTTGGCGAAAGCTTCGGCCGGCTCCGGAGCGCGAAAGATCAGCAACGCTGCGTCGGCGGGCTCGACCAGTGCTCCCGCAATCACCAGTTCTCCGCGCTCGTGCGCCTGGCTGACGAGCGAGAGATGCTGCTGCCGGTAAGCGGCGCGCTTGGAAACGTAGTCGTCCACAAGATCGTACTGGAGAACGTAATGCATGGTGATGTCCGGCCCAGTATACAACCTCGGGACACGGGCCCGGCGCGGCCGGGTGCGCGACATCAAAGTGGGGAGACGCGGCCAATCAGAGCCGCGACCGTTAGGGAGCGTCCTGCCGCCTACGTCCAATTAAACTCCTTGAGCCTCGAACACGCTCATGACATCGCCCTGCTCGGCAACGACGTACTGGATGGCTGCCGAGACCTGCTGCGGTTTCCACAGCCATCGTGTGCTGCCGTGTCGCGCCCATCGTTTCCGGTGTCCCGGGCACATGCTGGGCGCGATCGACAGACCCGACTGCGTTGCCGTGGAGGTGACAGCTTATAGCAAGCAAAGGTGATCAGATAAATCACGAAATGTCAGCCCAATTCTAACGCTCCCTAACGGTCGCGGCTCCGCCTGGCGTTTCCGTAAATCGCTCACTTTCATGTCGCGCACCTCTCTGGACGGCGTGCCGCCTCTCGCGGGATACTGGGGAGCATGCTGGACCCGAGGGGCAGCCAGTGCTGATCCAGGACGAAACTTTTCGACGCTTGTGCCGCTCGCGCGAGTTCCTGGCCGCCACTTTCGATCAGCGTGTCGTTCTGGCCGATGCGGCGAGGCGCCAGGATGGATAGTGGTTTTCGCTGGCTGACGGTCGGTCCCAAGGGCCAGCCCGAATTGGAGATCGCCTTGATGCCATCCACTCCCGGGCCCATGCTCGACGCGCAGACTTCCGAAATGCTGCGGACGTTGATCCGTAAAGGGGCTTTGGGGGCCGGCGTCTTTGAAACGGCCGACGTTCACAAGACCTATCAGGAACTGTCCGCCAAAGGCGTGTCGTTCAAGTATCCGCCCAAGGAGCAGTTCTACGGGACGGAAACCCTGCTGCAGGACGACTCCGGAAACTGGTTCAGTCTGACCCAGCGCAAGGCCCACTGACGTGAACGAAGCCAAACTCAAAGCGTGGTGGTCGCACCGGCAGGGGCTCGGCGGAAGGCTGACCGGCCAGCCCGCCCCCGAGGTCTTGCGCGAAACCGGATGGGCGCGCTCGGTGGCCGGCTCAAACCCGTACCTCACGCTGTTTGCCCGCGCCCAAATCGGCCGTGAGGCCGCGGACCGCGCCGTCGCCAAGTTGGAAATCCACGAGCTGCCGAGCGCGCGCGGCTGTACCTACGTTCTTCCCGCTTGCGATTTTGCGCTGGGTTTGAAGCTGGCGCAGGCGGCGGAAGGTGGTGAGCGCAAGGTCGCGTTAAAGCTCGGGGCCACGGCCGCGGAAATCGAAAAGCTGTGCGGCGCCGTGGTGAAGGCGCTCGGCAAGGGCCCGCTCGATCCGGACGAGCTGAAGCAGGCCGTAGGCGGCGCGGTTCGCAATTTCGGCCCCGAGGGGGCCAAGAAGGGACTGACCACCACTTTGCCGGTGGCCCTCGGCGAGTTGCAATCGCAAGGCGAGATCCGGCGCGTCCCGATGAACGGCCGGCTCGATCAGCAGCGCTACCGCTACTCCCTGTGGCGTCCCAATCCGGCAGCCAATTCCAAGCTGACGCGCGAAGAGGCATTCGCCGAGTTGGCGCGGCGCTACTTTCACTGGATCGGCCCCGCTACTCTTGCCGGATTTCAAACATTCGCCGGTATCGGGGTTAAGGCCGCCAAAGAGGCCACAGCCGCGCTCGGCCTCGTACCCGCGGAAAAGGACAGCGACCACCTGCTTCTGCCCGAGGACCGCGGCGCGTTCGACAAGTTCCAGGCGCCCAAGAACCCGCAATATTCGTTCGTGTCCGTGCTCGACGGCATCAGCCTGCTGCCGCCCGATGACTCCGGCCGTCCCTTGACGGACGGCAACCCGATTCTCGACCGCGGCCGCCTCGTTGGGCTTTGGTTGTACGACCCCACCGCCGAATCGATCGCGTGGAAAGCTTTCGTCCCCGAAAGCCGAGCCCTAAAGGATGCAGTCAAGCAGACCGAGAACTATGTCCGCACCGAACTTGGCGACGTGCGAATCTCCAGCCAGGACAGTGTCAAGAGCCGCATGAAGGCTATCGAAGCGCTACGGAAAATGAAATAGTTCCGCCGGCCAAGGAACCACACGCGCAGCAAGCGAAGGTTTCAGGCCCCCAGTGCCGCCCGGGTCTTCTTCGGCAGCTTCGCCACCACCAGATCGTACGACTGGCGAATCAACAGTTTAGTCTCCCGGGCCGGCAGGGCATCCTCATGTTCGAGCGCGATCCAGAAGGCGCGCGCCATGTAGGGCGCCGGAATGATGCCCGGCCGCTCGGTCAGTTCCGCAAATTCCTCCGGTGTCGACTTCAACGACAACCAAATCCGGCTTGGTTCGAGCGGCATGCCGGCATACATCTTCCCCGCGACCTTGAATAACAGATCGTGCTCCCACTGCACCATTTCCGTGGTGTGGGGAAGCGATAAGCAATAGCGGCGTACCCACTCGACACTCATCGGAGCAACTATACATCACTGGCGGGAAAGACGCGCCAGCCGCTCGCATTCACCACCAGCGTAGCCGTGCTCCCCATAAAGGCGGCGCCCTCTGCGGCGGGGTCCACTTCCACGATGCACCCGCGCGGCGCCAGCCCGACCAGCCCATCATGGGACACCCGGCAGAACCGAATCTCGCCGAGGCGCGGCGCATATCCCAGGCACAACCCTGCCACCATCGCCGGCGACATCAAGAATTCTCTGCGGTGCATCATCATTTAGGATAGAAAGATGCCTGACTATCGCGCAATCGAGCAGAGAATTGCAACTTTGCTGGAAACGAAGCGCCGCCCCGTGGCCGTGGCTTTTCTCGAAGAGCCTCCCGCGGGAGTAGCGCGTTTTGAAGGGTCGCAGCCCTCCTCGTGCAGTTTCTGGCGCCTGGCGGGCGCGGGGCGCACCTTCTACACAGTGCCCACTGATCATTTCAATTGTCCGGTCGGCAGCTATGCGCACAACACGCTGACCCCGGAACGGATGCCCGAGCTCGAACAGGTGCTCGGGCTGATGTCGGGCATCGGCTACATCCGGATGGAAGAGATCCCCGGCGTGTTCCAGTTGCCGGCCGCGCCGCGCGTGGTGCTCTACGCGCCCCTGGGGGATACCCCAGTTGCGCCCTCTGTGGTGCTCGCCGCGGGCAGGCCCGGCCGCGTCATGATGCTCGCCGAAGCCGCCAATCGGGCCGGCGCGATGTCGAAACTGCCGCTCTTGGGGCGGCCTACCTGCATGGCTCTTCCCGCCGCCCTGGCTAATGGCGCGGTGACCAGTTCCGGCTGCATTGGAAATCGGATCTACACTGAAATTGGCGACGACGAGCTCTACGTGGTGTTGCGCGGGACCGACCTGGAAAAAATCGCCGGAGAAATCGACACGATCTACACCGCCAATCAGACGCTGACCGAGTATCATCGGGAACGCCGTCAAAATCTCACGCGATTGTAGAAATTCATCCACTAGCGCTTCGATTGCCTGCCTATAATGAGGTAGATGCTGGGGCGGGAGCGATCTCGCCCGTACTGCGTCTTCCCGATCGGACTATGGCGCACCTCCCCACCGAACTTCCGACGATCCTGGCAGTCGATGATGACCGCGCCATTTTGCATCTGCTCGACCAGATTCTGAACGAGGCGGGCTATCGCGTCCTGCTGGCCGACGGCGCCTGGAAGGCCATCCAGGAGTTCGAAGGCAGCAACGAGCCGGTGGAATTGCTGATTACGGACGTGATCATGCCCGACCTGACCGGGCCTGTCTTAGCCGAACGCTTGCGCGCCCAAAAGCCCGACCTGCGGGTTCTGTTCATCTCCGGATTTCACGACGCCGACCTGGTGCAGCGCTTCGTCACGCGCAAGGGCTTCACGCTGCTAGCCAAACCGTTTACGGTCGATGCCTTGCTTCGCGTCGTAGAGGAAGCCCTCCACTCCGTAAAGAACTAACGAACCGCGACCGTGAGGGAGCGGAGCCCCCACTTCCGCAGTACTGTAACGCTCTTGTATTTCAGACCGTGCTGACCTATATTGTAATCGGGCCGCGGAAGGCGGCAGTGCTATGAATACGACAAATGAGGTAGTCCTCAAGTTTGCCGGTGAAGAACTAGAGGTTCTCGACGAACTGCTCGAATCGGAACGAAGCCGGCTTCTGGTCGAGATCCGCCACACCGATCATCGGAGCTACCGCGATGAGCTCCGGCATCGCCTGGACGTCGTGGAGCATCTGCTGGAACGCACGAAGGGATAATGCGCTTCTCAGACGCTGACCACAGGGCAAGGTGCTTGCCGGATGACGGCGTAGGCGTTGGTGCGTAAGCGTCCCCACGCGCCGGCGGCCGAGCCGCGTCCGATCACCACGACATCGGCATCGAGACGGCTGGCCGCGGCAGTAATGACTTGCGCCGGTTCCCCCGCTTCCACGATCAGATCCGCCTCCGCGCCCGCTTCCGTCCGCAGCAGTTCCAATTCCTTCTGAGCCGCTGACCGCACCACCACATTCCAGTTGGCCTCAGAGCCTCTCGCCATGGCGGGAATGGCCAGTGTGGCATGCAGAAGCGTCAAGCAGGCATTGAACCGCTTCTGCAGTTCCATGGCCCAACCGAGAGTTCTGGCGCTTTGTGGCCCCAGATCCACCGCGCACAGGATGTTCGCAATTGCCGCTGCCGGTCCCGGCGGCATTTCCTCCATGTGTGCGCCCGTCCACACCGGACAATCGGCATCGTGCAAAACCTTGGCGGTATTGGAACCGAGGATAAAGCGCCGAAACGGCCCGAAGCCGTGCGTGGGCATTAGAACCAGGTCGGCCTGCTGCTCGTGCGCATAAGCCACGATCTTCGCCGCGGCGTCACCTTGCAGGAGCACCCGCTGCAGGGAGATGCCCGCTAGTTCCTCAGCCAGAAACTGGTTCAACTGTCGTTCCAGGCGCGCCGTCTGCTGCCGCACTGCATCCGCTCCCATTTCGGGCGGCGGGGGAGGCATCACATGCAGCAAAACCAGTTCGGATTGAAAATGGCCGGCCAGCAGCCTGGCGTAGCGCACGGCGGCGACACAGCGATCGGAAAATTCCACCGGCGCCAGGATTCTGGCCAGGAAGCCCATTCGTTATGCCTTCTTTCGAACGTGCGGTCCCATATCCACCGGCGGGCTGCCCGGACGGCTGCCGAAGATTTCCTGCATGTACCACCGGCTCAGACTCAGGTCGGTCGCCAGCGGGTATTGGCGCCGCGTGTTCTTATCGTGAAGCAGTTCCACCACCAGGTAGCCATCGTAGAACATTCGACGCAGGAAACGCGCGATCTCGGCCATGTTAATGTCCCCGTCCCGCAGCAGTTCCTGATCCATGCCGTTCTTCGGGTTGCGCAGGTGCAGGCACCGCAGGCGCGGACCGGCCGTATCCATCAGCGACACCGGATCGAGACCGGCACGCGTCGCCCAGTCGATATCGAGACAGAACGAAACCAGGCTGGGCTCCGTGTGGGCCAGCAGGTAACGCCACTCGCGGGCGCCGTCGCGCATTTCGGCTTCGTGGTGGTGCACCATCAGGTCGATGCCGTCGCGCTGCAACTCCTCGCCCATGCGGTTCAGCTGGTACGCCTCGGTATCGAGCTCCTCATCCGTCTTGGGCTTCTCACCGGCTTTGGCAAGGCTGAAGTTCACGAACTG
>DATJAK010000179.1:0-10107 GCA_035516375.1 Bryobacteraceae bacterium | reverse complement strand
TGAGTGGCTCGTGACCATGGCGGTGGCGAGGGTGCTGCTGCCGCCATATGACGCCGTTAGCCCATAAGCCACCTGGCTGTCGGCCGCCACGCTGGTCGTCCAGGTGATTGTCACGCCGGAAGCGGTGATCGCTGTCGCAGTAACGCTGGTAATCGCCGGCGCTGGACTGGTGTTGTTCACTGTGACCGTTACCGAACCGCTCTGCGCCGTGTTGCCGCTGGCGTCGGTGACCGCGGCCGAGAGCACGTGGGAGCCGTTGCTGGTTGTAGTCGAATTCCATGACAAACTGTAGGAGGGACCAGCCCCCGTGACCGCGCTACCTACGTTAGCCCCATCCAACAGGAACTGAACTGACACGCTGGTGCTTCCCGTCGCACTTGCCGAAACCGTTACCGTTCCGGAGACCGTCGCGCCATTGGCGGGAGCGGTCATACTCACAGTTGGCGGCGTAGTGGCCGGCGGCGTAGTGGCCGGCGGTGTGACTGGGCCGCTCCCCGTTACGTAAGCCTTGATCATGAAATTGGCTGCCGTTAAGCTCGGTGTTGCCGGGCTTGTCCCCACGGTCATGGTCTGGGTGCCGCTGCCGGGAACCGGGATACCGGTCGCGTCGGTGCTCGACCACCAGTTCTGCGTTGTTGCGGGATTGCCAACCCAGGTCGCGGTTCCGGCGTTGTATCCGATATAGTCCACAATTTGCCTGCTGCCCCACTTCACCCGGTAGCTGGTGGCCCCCGCAGGAACGCTCACGGTAATGTTGTACGTACCGTCGCCGTTATCGTGAAAACCGCTCGGCGAGAGAGTGGTTAGCGAATATGCTGGCGGATGGTTGATCGCGTATACCAGCCGCCCGAGAGTCTCGTGCCAAACGTCTCCGCAACTGCCACGCAGACCGGAGCCGCAGCCACCAAGATTGTGGGCTAGTTCCATGTAAACCTGTCGGGTTAGGTTCGTCTGAGACTGTCCAAGATATTGCTGCTCCAAATAGTAGCCGGGCCAAAACGCATCCTGGTTAATAACAATAAAACCTCCGGTGGAGCAAGCACTGGCCGCGTCAATCCAATCAGCATATATCACGCCATTATGACTCCACGAATTACTGCCGTCGTCCGCGTACATTTCGCCGCACGCAACCGATGCCCCGAAGGTTGTGCATACACCCCCCATGCCGGAGGTCCCGTGGATCATCTGCCAGATACCGAAGCCATAATCCATCAATGCGTTGTAATCGGCGTAAGATGGGCCTTCGGCTAGATGAAATTCCCATAGACCCGCCAAAAGCTGCCCGGTGGTCGCATTGTCTATGGAACGCGGCACGCCTCCCGCAGAACTGAAATTGCAGGTTCCACCATAGGCCGCGACCGCAGAACTGCCGAATTGATAAGTTACGCCCCGGTCGAAATTGGTTCCCGCGATGGTTCCGTTGTTACCTTGCAGAACAGGCGTGCAACTGGCGGGATCTCCGACTCCAGCGGACTGAACGCAGAGGTTGGCCTTCAGATATCGGGTCCAAAGAGTATTGGCCCGCCCCAGCAACGTTGTCGCCACGCTTGCATGTCCGGTGCCTTGCTCGAACGTGGCCACACGCGACATCCACATCAGCATGTTGCCTACCGTTCGCGTGCTCACATAGGCATTACCCACTGCGTTGATTAAATTGTTATTGCTAACGGAGTTGGAGAAGAAATCTACTGCTGGGCCGTCGATGAAGTCGTGGATATACTCTTCTCCCGACATCAGATAATAATCCACAGCACCGTAGAAGTGGCAATGATCCAGGTCGATATTCCAGTCCATCATCCCGAGGGATTGGTTGCGGGCACTACCGCTCCCGCTCTCTATGATAGCTGGCCAGTTTTCGTATAAGGTGTAAGACCCCGGTTTGCCAGACCAACCGCCAGAGAAATCAGCACGAGGGAAAAACAGTTCCGCTGCCAACTTGTAATAATGCGCTGCGTCAAGATAGCTGCCGGTATAGCCAAGCCGGATGAAGTTCATCATCTGCGAATGACGGACATCAAGCTGCATGGCCGGTCCGCCGTTGGCAAAATTAAAGTACTTGTAAGCCGTCAATCCCCAGTAGTATTGATTTGTCATCCCAAGATCCTGCTCGGGAACCACCGTGCTGCTGGAAATGGTAGGTGTGTACGTGTTCATGACCGCGTTGTAGAAATTGACCTCTTCCGTAGGGTCCTCCAGAGGATAAAGAAGCGCGCCGGATGAGTTGTACCAGGAGATCGGAGCACGGGCCACTAAGTAATGTTGCTGTTTTAGGAACTCATTCGGCAGACTGGCTGAAGCCGTGGTGTGAAAGTTCAGGTAAACGTCATTGATATGGTACTGGGGATATGGGATGTAATACGGATGACAATCAGTAGTGCATGTCACCTCGGTCGTCGCCGTGGTGTTGTTCTCTCTGGCTAGTAATCCAAGCCGAACATCAGTTCCACCTGAGAGAAACTCCACGCTCTCGTTGCCGTATCCAGTCATTTCGTAGTTGCCGATCTCCACACCGATTCCCGCCTGAGCGCCAGTGCCGCTGATATCTCCCCAACCGCCCGCTGTCTGTGAGGCAGAGCCCGTAGCTTGCGTCGTTGCTATCCCGGCAATCGAGTTCATTACGGCATAGCCTGCCAGGGTCGTATAAGGAGCACAGAGGTCATACGTCCCTCCACTACCTGGACCGTTGCATTGGTTTGTATAATCCGCGCTTGATTGAGCGTTTAGGTAGGAGGAATCTGCCTGATAGATATAAGCGTAATCACCGCTGCCGGAAGTCAAGGTACCGTTACAAACCCCACCACTGCATGTCTGCGCTCCAATGTTGTAGGCAAGTGAGCCGGAAATGTTGGGGGTAAGGCGTAATTCGAAAGCCTGAATACCCTTGTAAGCAGTATCGAAGTTAGCGACATTGCAATCGTTGCCTGGGCAATCGGCATTGCGCAGCGTCACTTGGGCGCGGACTTTGGATGATCCCTGATAGAAATAGAGCCGCGTCGTCGTGTGCATGTAGACATGCCCGGAACCGTCATTGAGGTCGGCGGTGCATTTCAAGACAGATATTGCAGGACCGTTTTCCTCAATCGAACATGTCGAGTTCTTGGCGTCATTAGCGGTCGAGTAGACGGTTGTGCAGGCCGTGCCGCCAGACGTGGGGGAACAGGTGACGTTGCCGGGATAGGTTGCGGTTGGATTCGGTCCCAACACGACCAGGCCCTGCGATGTACCGCTGGCAACCACGGTGGTCGATCCAATCTGGACTTGATCGATAACATCGAAATTGGACTTCTTTACCGTGAAACAGATGGCTGACCCCGAGCCGCACGTCCCGCCATTGGTGTTCACAGTGATGGTTGGGCCATTGTCGGTCGCCAGATTAGCCCCGCCGAAGTTTCCGCTTCCGCTGTTGGTCAGGGTCAAAGTGGCGGTTCCGCCCGCCGCAAGGCTCGGAACGATGGCGCGTATCTTGAGCCATTTGATATTGCCGTCCGGCCAGGTGCCTTCGACGGAGAATTGCGCGGCACTCGCCCCCGTCAGCCCCAAAGTGCTGGTATTGGCGATTCCGCCGGCATCGGGCAGGGGAACGCCTACCGTCACCGGCTCATTCGTCCGCGCAATGCCGGACACGCTACCGGGATAAATCGCTTCCTGAACCGTCAGAGGAACGCTCAGGCTGGCGGCGAAACAACCAACCGGCAGCAGCGAAAGAAGAACAGACTTCTTCATGGAGTTTTGCACCTGAAAAGATCCTTAGCTAACTTTTCGGCCGTTTTAGCACTCCCATTGTAGGTGTCCTAGTACTCGTTTTCAATTTGACTCTTGGGCATTCCAGCGAACTAACTTTAGGGGGTATCCGCCGAGCCAAGACCAGCATGCCAAATACACAAAAGTATATGGTTTCAAAAGGTTTAAAGGCTTAAATGGCGAGCGGAAAGCTCCTTCATTCCCCGCCTCGCCCTTGCGGATATTTCTCCCCCGGAACCGACCATGGCGTTGAATTTGCCCCCAGGATCAGGTTTTTATAGAGTCGGCCTCCAGTTCTGCGATCCCACGAATCAGCTTTCCATATTCGTCCGCCAGCCGGCGCCTCTCGTAGCGCTCCACGGAATGCGTTCGAGGCTCGATGAGTTTCTTCCCTTCCCTCCATGCTTGAAAGGCAAGCCGCAGCATCTGCCGGATTGCCTCGGGATTGTCCGGCGGGGCGGAGATTCCCGCCTGGGTATCGCGCAGAATCCGGTCCACCTCGCTGCCGGGAGACGCGATAGCCAGAATCGGTTTGCCGGCTGCCATATATTCGAACAACTTCCCCGGGACGCTGATGTCATTCGTCATGGTCAGCAGGAGGTAATCCGTATCCTCCATGTACTTCATGGCTTGCGCCTGTGGGAGGAATTCCGTGAGGGTGACCTTGCTCTTGCGATTTTCAAGCAGCGGCCGTTCGGTTTCTGCGATACGGCCGACAAAGCGAGTTTCCATGTCCGCCTGAACTTCGGCAGGCAAACCGTCGGCGGCATCCAGATAAAAGCGCGGCGATGCCGTTTTATAAACGGTGCCGACGTGCGTCACCAGCATGCGCGGCGACTGATTGGTCCGTGGCTGAAATCGGGCGAAGATTTCCGGATCGTAGCCATTGGGAATCACCACGAACTTGCCATCGGGCTGGTTCGGGTAGCGGCGTCGGATCTCGTCGCGGGAGGAAGCGTTGACGGCCACCACCAGGTCGGAAAGTTCCGCGCTCTCGCGTTCGATGGCTTCGGCTCGCCGCCGTGTGTGCGCGTTGCTCTGGAAATCGAAGTCCTTCAAATAGAAACTCAACCATTCGTCGCGGAAATCGCTGATGAGCCCCAGGGAAGGAAACTCTTTCTTCAGGGTCGTGCCTACCAGCAAAGCGGAAAACGGAGGCACGGTAACCAGCACAAACTCGATGCCGTGGCGTTTGATGATCTTGCGCGCTTTGCGAAGCGCGAAGGGAACCCACAGAATCTCCGGCTCAGGACAAAACAGGCGCGTAGCGGCTCTGCCCAGCAAGCGTTTCCAACCGCCCGACGGGGCAGCCTTGGCCGGAGCGATCCCGCCGTTGCTGCTGCGTCCCATTAAGCGGCTCCATAGCTTTTGCCTTATGACAAAGGGAATTTCCGGAGTAAAAGCCTCATAAACATGAACTTCTGGAGGTATTTGCTGCGTCAGGACGGGGTCGCGGACCGGCCCTCCCGCGTTGCCGGCTTTAAGCACATGAACCTCGTAGCCGCAGCGGGGCAGATACTTCGCCAGGCTCAGGGCCCGCTGCACGCCGATACCACCCACCGGGGGAAACAGATACGAAACAATCAGGAGTTTTCGTGGCATCGAGACGATAGTGGGGAGCACATGTGGTTCCAAAAAGGGCACCAAGGGATTTTCCCATCCCAAGCATGCCCCTCCTGACACCGGTTCCGCTAGTCCAAATTCTGAGGATTTCGAACCTAGCGTTTGGATTTGCCGCTTCCCGGGCTCAATTCAGGGGCCGCGGAATACCGGGGGAGAACGCAAATCCACAGGCATACCGCCGCCACCACCGCCCACACCAGCAACGGCAGCCAGCGGGGTACGTCCAGTCCCGCATCGCGCAGGCGAATCATCCAGAGCAGGGCTCCTCGCCGCCGCCACAACGTTGCCAGCGAATCCCGCAGATTGTTCTCATGGGCAGCGGCCATCGCCAGGCTCTGCGCGGCGGCTGCGGCCGCTACCAGCCACCGCAGTGCACGCGGCAGCGCCTGGGCGGTTTCCAGCGCCAGCAGGGCTAACGCCGGGACCACCGGAACCAGGTAGCGGAGCCCGGTCAAAGGCTGCAGCCACGAGTATTGGTTGGCGGCGCAGAAGAGCACGAACAGGGTGAAGTAAGCGTAAAGTATCCACATCTCCCGCCGCGGCACCCGGTAGCGGACGCGCTCGAGAAACGGCGCGGCGAACGCCAGCATCAGGGCGGGACAATAGGCGAAAAGGCCGAACCGCAGGTCGAAGAAATTCGCCCACAACAGCGACGGCGAGGGCCAATCGAAACCCCGATAGCCGTGCGCGGTGGGCGCCGTGGGCAGCATGTAGTGTTGCGACGGCCGGTAAAACGATCCGAACGCCCAAGCCTGGTATAACATCAGGCCGGCGGCGCCGGGTAATACCCCCAAAGCGTAGGCCGTGAGCGCGCGCCACCGTGCCCGGCCCGGCTGTTCGGAACCGCGCAGCCACACATACAGAGCGGCTACTGCGACCACCACCAAGCCGCTGAAATCGCACAACAAAGCGTAGCCGGCCAATAATCCTGCCACTGTGGCACTCCAGCCGGCCAGGCGCCGGCCCTGCGGATCCCATAACAGCAACAGGGCCACGAAACCCGCATCCGCCACCAGCAGATTGTGATTCAGATGGGCCGCGCGAAACAGCATCGGAGTGGCGAGCCCGGACAGCAGAGATGCCGCCGCGGCTTTCGGTCCGGGAATTCCGGCGGCAATCAGGCGCGAGCACAGAAACGCAATCGTCCCGGCGGTAACCGGTGCCATCAGCAACGCCACCGTCAGAAACTCCACCAGCATGAAATAGACGGCGCGGCCTTCGGCGAGCGCCCGCCAAAACAATTCGCCGTCATCGGTGACAGGCTGGGTACGGGGCAGCGTCTGGCTCCATCTGTCGACCCGGACCAGCACCGGCCGGAACAACAACAGTGGAATCGCGCCGGCGAGCGAAGCGCCCGGATTGTTATTGATGAACGCGCCGCCCGCGGGGCTGGGGAAGATATCCTGCGTCCAGCCGGCGTAGCGTTCCACATTCAGGCTCCCCCGCTCTACCAGCGCCAGGGCCGGAAAATGTTCGCGAATCAGATAGGGCGTCCAAAAAACGGAGTAAACCAGCCAGCACGTGAAAAAGACCCGCCAGGCCCAGCCGCGTCCGCGAATGGCCGCGCCGGGCGGCATCAATCCTCCACCACGTGCTTCTCAAAATCGCGGCGGCACGCCTTCCACGCTTCCATGTCCAGCGAACCATCGGCGCTCAGGCAACCGTCCAGCGCATACGCCATCGCCAGCGCGTGGTGCGTATTGTCGTGCGCGAACAGTCCCTGGCGGCCAAACGTCACCAGGCCTCCGATAGCGCTCAACCAGCGATCCATGGTTTCGAAGCTCTCGCGATAATGGCGTGTATAGATGGGGTACGCCTGCGGAAGCCGGCGGCTGACCACCTCCAAAACCGGGCAGCGCACCGGCAAGCCGGCCTGCTCCAACGCCTGCGTAACCACATGCGCAAGCTGGCTGTCGCCGGCACGCCATACAGCGTCTTCCACTGAGCAGGGGAGCTCGGCACACAAAACCGTGCGGCCCGGGTTAGCGGCCAAGCCGTAATTCTTCGGTTCGGAAAGCCGCGTAATCGAAACATCGGCGTCGGGGAAGTAGTGCGCGTCGTATTCGGTGAACTGCTCCGTCCCCAGCACCAGGTAGATCAGAATCATCGCACGGAATTGCAACGCGCAGGCGGCTGCTTGCACAACTTCGGGCGCGGCAGGTTGAATCAATCTCGCCAGTTGAGAAACAGGAATGGTGGAAAGTGCCTGCTTCACCTCCAGCCGCGCGGCGCCTTCGGGTCCCGACACTTGCACCGCCTGCACGCGGCCGCCGGCGGTTTCCACCGCGGCAACACTTGTGCGGAAGCGGAAATGCGCGCCGGCGCCTTCTGCCGACTTTCGATATGCCTCTGCAATGGCGCCATAGCCATGCTTGGGATAGTAGAAGCGGCCACCGCCCTTCTTTTCAATGCCCGGGACGGCGTTCAATACCTTGCGCGCCATCTTGAGCAGAGACCCGGCGGAAACGCGGCGGCGGGCCTGTTCGGCATCCAGCAATTCCGGATCGACGCCCCAGATTTTGCGCGCATAGGGAAAATAAAAATCGTTGCAGATGGTCGGGCCAAGCCCTTGCCGCAGAACCGCGGCGAAGGTATCGGCATGGCCGCGCCCGGCCAGTTTGCGCACGCTGTCTCCGGCGACCCCCAGCAGGAAAGAAGGCGGCAGGTGCATCGCCAGGTCGGCCGGCTTGAGCGGAAAATGCACCCATCGGCCGCGCAGGCGGATGCGCCCGTGACGGGGCCGGTCGAGCAGCGTATCTCCCAGCATGGTCCGGATATCGGCCAGGATTTCCGCAGCGCAGGAAGGATGCAGCCGGTGGCTCCCATAATCGACCTGCATACCGGCCAAGGAGAAACTGCCGGCATTGCCGCCCACGGTGGCGCCGCGCTCGACCACGGTTACGTCGAAGCCCTCTCTGCGCGCCAGCCGGAACGCTGCTCCCAGCCCCGCGGGACCGGCACCAAGAATGGCAATTGGGATTTGGGGTGCATTCATCGTTTTCTAAGGGAGGACCGCAGTTCTCACGCCATTGTACTCCCTCGGTATTTCTGAATCGGAAAGCGGCGTGCGGCCCCATCTTTTGGCTGTGAGGGCGTCCGCTTCCCATTCCGCAAACACCTCGCCGCCCCCTGGCCGCCTGATTTCGCTGCACCCATCGCCTACGTCTAACCCCCGTCCACACCGCTCTGAAAATACCGGAATTCCCTGGTTTTGGATTTTTCCGGCAGGGCCCAAAATGGAAATTTGCTCTAATCACCGGACAATCGAACGATTACAATAAAATACATACGCATTCGCCCGGAAGCTATACCCGCGGGCACGAGGGGGAACAGTTCCTAAACTCATGGGCCGCAAAGAACTCCTACTGGCGGGCATAGCCGCGGTCTTTGCGTTGAGTGCCGACGAACTTGCAGCTCGGCTTCTGCTTGATCCGCCACTGCGACTTTCTGAGCGGCACCTAGGGAGGAATCGGGCTGTCCCGAAACATGTCGCCGATGCCAACCTGGGATGGGCGCTTCTTTCAGAGAATGCCAAATACAGATATCAGGCTTCGGGGAAGTACGGGTCAGTGGACGCCCACTATTCGATAGAAAACGGCCACCGGGCTACGGCTTCGCATCCCCTGAAAGGTCCGCTGCTCATAGCCACGGGGTGCTCCTTTACCTTCGGTATGGGCGTAAGCGATGAGGATACCTGGCCTTGGTTATTGCAGGAGCGGTTGCCAGGATACCATGTCGTGAACACAGGTGTGGGAGGGTATGGAACTGACCAGGCGCTGCTGGCGGCCGACCAGTTGGTGCAGCACTCGACAGAACCGACGCGGCTTGTGGTGCTGGGATTCGCGGATTTTCAAATCGATCGCAATCGCAGCACGCAGGGCATGCTCTACCAACAGTACCCATTCGGAAAACCATTGTTCGTAGCGCGGGGCACAGGCGTGCAATTATCCGGCCTGGTGAGATTCTGGTACCCCGGAAGCCTGCTGGAGCATTCTGTGCTGTTCATGGAGGTCTTGAACCGATTGGCCAATATAGTGAACAGGGCTCCGAGTCATGAAGGAGCCCGCGAGGTGACGGCCAGACTCATGGTGGAGTTTGCGCGGCGCTTCCAGGCCCGGGGAGCGCGCCTGGCGGTGGTGTTGCTACCACACGCCTGGGATCGGTCGCCGGTACCCAAGGCCGACCAGAAATTTATCGTGGACCGACTCCATGCGGCCGGAATTCCCACCTTGGTACCCGAGTTCCCGCGGATGGCCGACGGCCGGCTGGAGGCGCGGCGCTTCTTCATTCCCAGTGACGGAATCCATCCGAATGGTGCATACAACTTGTTGCTGGCCGACCAGGTAGCAAAGTTCCTAACCTGCCAGCGGCTGAGCGACAAGTAAGCCCCTCAGTCCCCTGTCCCCTATCTTTCGTAGCCCTTCTCCGTGCAACAGATCCGAAAGTTTCACTCAAGATACGACTAAATCTCACGCCCGCAGAGGATTTGGATATGCCCTCGGGTAAGGGGGTTCCTAGTACGGACATATCCAGGTGGCGATACTCCGCTTCTCCAGCCTCGGCAGTCGCAGCTGTCCACGCAGTAAAAAGGCCCATCCATACACTGCGTTGCTACTAATCGATGCCCCACCCGGGTTTGGTCCTTGCTGTGGTCCTATCGGCAAGCCACTTGCCATACGCAACGTCCTGGCATTTCCCGTTCGGAATACGGGTTGCATCGGTTCGGCACGGTCCTGTCCCAAA
>DATJAK010000178.1:0-6888 GCA_035516375.1 Bryobacteraceae bacterium | reverse complement strand
AGCCCATGCCGGGCAGCATTTTTGTCGGCGCCAATGACGGCGGGTCGTCCACGGGTTTTCTGCTGGAGCTGGCGCAGGTGGTGAACACCGTGTCGCATCCAGACGACATCTACCTGGTCTTCTTCGACGGCGAAGAGGCGTTCGGCGAATGGTCCGACACCAACGGCACATTCGGCAGCCGGCATTTGGCGGAAACGTGGGCGCGCGAGGGCATGCTCGGTCGAATCAAGGCGCTGATCAATGTCGACATGATCGGCGACAAGGATCTCGGTATCTTGCAGGAGACCATGTCTTCGGCGCCGCTGCGGCGGCTGGTCTGGCAAACCGCTACGGACCTGGGCTACGCCAAGTATTTCCTTAACTTCGCACAGGCCACCGAAGACGATCATCTTCCGTTTCTTCGGAAAGGCGTCAATGCCCTCGACCTGATCGATTTTGACTTCGGCCCGAACAACGAGTACTGGCACACTGAAAAAGACACCATGGATAAGCTGAGCGCGCACAGCTTCGACGTGGTGGGCAATGTGCTGGTCGCGGTGTTGCGAAAGTTGTAGCCGCCGATGCAGCGGATCTATGTGATTGCGACCGGCGGCACCATCGAGAAAGTTTACTCCGAGCAAACCGGCGCGGTCCAAAATCTCGACAGCAAGATCGATCGCTATTTCCGCCTGCTTCGTCTGCCGGACGCCGACATTCAAGTCACGCATCTGATGAACAAGGACAGCCTGGAGATGACCGAGGCGGACCGCCAGCGAGTGCTCGCGGCGGTGCGTGAAAAGTTGCAGGACCCCGCGCCGGTAGTCATCACACACGGAACCGACACCATGGTGGAAACGGGGTTGTTACTCGAGAAGAACCTCCCGGATCTGCGCTTCCCGGTGGTGCTCACTGGCGCGATGACGCCGCTAGGATTTGAGTCGAGCGACGGCCTGCAGAACCTGACCGAGAGCCTGTTTGCCGCACGAGTGCTCGCGCCAGGAGTTTACGTAGTGATGCACAACCAGGCGTTCCCCATCGGCCATGCGCGCAAGGATCGCGAGCTGGCTCGGTTCGTCTGGAAATAGGCGCTACTTACCGGCGGCGGTCTGCATCGATTGCTCCGCTGATTCTACGGCGGCGCGCGGCCGCAGGTTCCCAAGCAGCACGCGCCACGCAATCCGCGGATGCAACACGCTAGGCGGCGGCGCGAGCAAGTTCCCCACCCGATGGAACGCAAGCGCCGGCACTGGATCCCGATGCGCGGCGTGGTGCAGCTTCGAAAGGTACCAATTGATAACGTTGACGCCGGCGTTGCGGGGGCCGACGGTTTCCTTCATGCGCAGATCGTTGCCGACTGCGATGGCCCAGGGAATGTCCGCCACTTTGGCGGCGCGGCGGAAGAACCGCCGTGCGAGATCGCTCGTGCCTCCAGCCAGCGTTTCGGAGAGTTCGACCGCCTCCAGGGCGGCCGCCGACATCCCCTGTCCATAAATCGGGTTGAAGCTCGAGATGGCGTCGCCGAATACCAGATAGCCTTCCGGGAATCGCTGCAGTTTCTCGTACCGTCGCCGGACGCTGGCGGGAAACCGCGCGGATACCGGCTCGCCGATCGGTTCGGCGTCCCGAATCACTTCATGGATGTAAGGGGCCGGTAGGGTGCGTGCGTACTCGATGAAGCCTTCCAGTTCAGGCGGGGCGACCTGGCCGAAGTGTCCGATCAGGGTCAGGGTCCAGCGATCGTCTTCCTGGGCCAGCATTACGCCCCCGCGTTTTCCTTCCGGCGTGGGAGGGACAACTACGGCGAGGTCGCCTCCTATGTGTCGCGGATGGCGTCGGAACCAGCGTGTGGTGTAAGCCAACGCCACTTCCACGCGTTCCTCGTCTGCCTTCGCATAACCCATGCTTTCGAGCCACTGCGGGCTATGTGAGCCGCGGCCCGTGGTGTCCACCACCACATCGGCTGCCAGCGTCTCGCTGCCCATACGAATGCCGGTGACTCGCGTGTTGTCAGCGCTGGAGGCCAATCCGTCCACGCTAGTGTTCTCACGAACGCTCACGTTCGGCAAACCGAGGACTTTCCTACGAACCGCCGTCTCGAGAAACGGGCGGCTCATAAGCAAGCCTTCCATTCCGCTGGTGAAGCGTGCAAGGCACGCTCCTCCGATGAACCAGCGGGCCTGGCCGGTCAGGTCGCCCCGCACGGCGCCGGCGGCGATCAATTCGCTGGAGATACCGGGGAAAAGTCGTTCCAGAACCTCGCGGCCGCTGGCCAGCAAACCGTGCGTATGGCGGCCCTGCGGCACGCCCCGTCGATTCTCGACTGAGGCGGGAAACGAATCGCGCTCGACGATCGTGACGCGATGAAAGTGATCCGCCAGCACGCGGGCGCACAGCAATCCGCCCATGCTTCCGCCGACAACGATGGCATGCTCCATACCCTATGCCCCCGGCGAACAATTGTATACGCAATGCGGCAGCGGCGCGGTGGCGGCGCGGGCCGTACTATGATGCGCATATGGATTCCACGCATCGCGAAGTCATTCTCGACCAGTTCACGCGGCAGGCTTCGCCGTTCGCCAGCGCCCCAGCCATTCGGAATCAGGAAGCGCTCAACCGCATTGTCGCGATGGCCGGTACGGGGCCGGATGATACCGTCCTGGACGTGGCCTGCGGACCCGGTCTGCTGGCGTGCGCATTCGCCAAAGTTGCCCGGCACGTCACCGGTATCGATGTGACGCCGGCTATGCTGGAGCAAGCGCGGGCGGAGCAGCAGCAGAGCGGGCTTGAGAACGTCACCTGGGAGCTCGGGGATGTTCCGCCGCTGCCGTTCCCGGACCACAGCTTTTCGATCGTGGCCGCCCGGTTCGCCCTGCACCATTTGCTGGATCCACTCGCAGTGCTGAAGGAGATGCGGCGGGTTTGCCGGCCGGGAGGCCGCATAGCCATCGCCGACAGCGCGCCTTCCCGGGCGAAGGCAGGCGCCTTCAATGCCATGGAACGGTTACGCGACCCATCGCATGTTCGCGCCATGCCGGTGGAAGAACTCCGCGGCCTGCTTGTCAGCGCCGGATTCGCGGAGCCTCGGGAGGAGTTTTATCGTCTGGAAGGCGAACTGGAGGGATTGCTGGAGCGCTCCTTCCCCAAACCGGGCGACGCAGATCGAATCCGGCGGATCTTTGAAGACTCGCTCTCGAACGACGCGCTGGACATGGCGACGCATCGCCAAGATGGAAAAATCTACTTCAGCTTTCCGGTCGCGATTCTGGCGGCTGAAAATCCGCGCCGTTCCGGCCTCATCTAGTACGATAAAAGTATCCCCTCATGGACGCCGCCAGCGTGGATCTCAAGAAAACTGTCAATCTTCCTAAAACTGACTTCCCCATGAAGGCAAATCTGGCTCAGATGGAGCCAAAGATGCTGGACCGCTGGGAAGCCGAAGGACTGTACGAGAAGATTCGCGCCGCGTGCGCCGGCCGTCCGATGTACGTGCTGCACGATGGGCCGCCCTACGCCAACGGGGAGATTCACCTCGGCACAGCGTTCAACAAAATTCTCAAGGATTTCGTGGTCAAGAGCAAGACCATGGCAGGTTTCGATTCGCCCTACGTGCCCGGTTGGGATTGCCACGGTTTGCCGATCGAAGCCAGGGTCGACAGCCAGCTCGGATCGAAAAAGGCGTCGATGACCGCGGTCGAGGTCCGCGCCGAGTGCCGCAAGTACGCGGCGAAATACGTGGATCTGCAGAAGCGCGATTTCGTCCGGGTGGGCGTTCTCGGACGCTGGCGCGATCCGTATTTGACCATGAGCGCGCAGTTCGAATCGGTGATCGCGGGCGCGTTTGTCGAGTTTCTGGATCGCGGATATGTTTACAAGGGCCTGAAGACGGTCAATTGGTGCATTCACGACCGGACGGCGCTGGCGGAAGCTGAAATAGAATACGAGAACCACACCAGCCCGTCCATCTGGGTGCGATTCGCGCTGACTTCGGATCCGGCTCTGATAGATCCAGCACTGGCCGGCCGCAAAGTCTACGGCCTGATCTGGACCACCACGCCCTGGACCATCCCGGCCAACGTGGCCATCGCCTACCATCCGAAATTCGAATACGTCGCGGTCGAGGTTGGCGAGGACGTATACATCGTCGCCGTGGAGTTGCTGAAAGCCACGGCCGAAAAGCTGGGCTGGAGTGCGCCCAAAGCGATCGCCGGCTTCGTAGGGAGCAAGCTCGAGGGCACCATCTTCCGCCATCCGTTTTTGGAGCGCGATTCGCTCGGCATCCTGGCCGAGCACGTGACGCTCGATCAAGGCACGGGAGCGGTCCACACCGCGCCGGGCCACGGCCAGGAAGACTTTGAGGTGGGCAGCAAGTACGGGCTTCCGATTTACTGTCCTGTGGATGCGGCAGGAAAGTTCTTTCACGCGGAGGGAGCGGCGGGCCGCCTGCCGGAAGAGATCATCGGCAAGACCGTTTGGCAGGCCAATCCGATCGTGATCGGCATTTTGAAATCGGCCGGCGCACTGCTGGCCCACGAAGACATGGCGCACAGCTACCCGCATTGCTGGCGCTGTCATCACGCCACGATTTTCCGCGCCACCGAGCAGTGGTTCATCGGAATGGAGCGCAACGACTTGAGGCCGCGCACGCTCCATGCCATCAAACAAGTGAAGTGGATGCCCTCGTGGGGCGAGGAGCGCATCACCAACATGATCGCGACCCGGCCCGACTGGTGTATCTCGCGCCAGCGAGTGTGGGGCGTGCCCATCATCGCGTTTTATTGCGAAAATTGCCAGGAACCGCTGACGGACCGCAAGGTTTTGGATCGTGTGGTGGAGCTGTTTGCGGAACATTCATCTGATGTTTGGTACGATCGCTCGGCGGCCGAGCTAATTGGGCCGAGTATGTCCTGCCCACGTTGCGGGGGGAGCGAGTTTCGCAAGGAAAAAGACATTCTGGACGTCTGGTTCGACTCGGGATCGAGCCATCTCGCCGTTCTCACTCCGAAGAATGGTTTGCCCTGGCCCTCGAACCTGTATCTGGAGGGCGCCGACCAATATCGTGGCTGGTTCCACAGCTCGCTTCTGGTGGGAGTGGCGTTGCGCGGGGAAGCGCCCTACAAAGAGTGCGCCACCAACGGCTGGACGCTCGACGAGCAGGGGCGAGCCATGTCGAAATCGCTCGGCATCGGCATCCATCCCGATCAGATCATTCCGAAATTCGGCGCGGACGTGCTGCGGCTGTGGGCCGCATCCGTGGATTTCACCGAAGACGTGCGGCTTTCCGAGACCATCCTGCAACGCCTGAGCGAGGCCTATCGCAAGTACCGCAACACGTTTCGCTGGGCGCTGGGCAATCTGAACGATTTCGATCCGGTGCGGGATGCCGTTCCCGGCGACAAACTCCTGGAGATCGACCGCTGGGTGCTGCTGCGCGCCGAAGCTCTGGTAGCGCAGTGCCGCGCCTGGTACGACGAGTTCGCGTTCCACAAGGTCTATCGCGCCGTTTATGACTTTTTTGCGAGCGAGCTGAGCGCCATCTATATTGACGCGTCTAAGGATGCGCTTTACACCGCAGCTCCGAAAGCGCACCGGCGCCGTAGCGCACAAACGGCCATTTATCGAATCACCCACGCGCTGGTGCGGTTGGTTGCACCACTCCTGTCATTCACCACCGAAGAAGTCTGGGGTTATCTGGCGAAACTTCCAGGAAGCCCCGACAGCGTCCATCTGACTTTGTTCCCTGATCCGCAAGAGTTGACCGCCGGATTGACTGCGGAGCAGCGCAAGCAGGCCGCGGACTGGGAGAAGCTGATCGAGGTGCGCAACGATGTTCTGAAGGCTCTCGAGGTGGCTCGCCAAAACAAGTTCATCGGCGCGCCGCTCGAAGCGCTCGTGCGTCTGAAGGCAGGCGACGATCTATACCCCCTGCTCAGCCGGTATTTGAGCGACCTGCCTGGCCTCTTTATCGTTTCACAGGTGGTTCTGGAGCGCGGCGGGGGCCCGCTCGAAGTCGAGATCGAGCGCGCCCAGGGCCAAAAATGCGAACGTTGCTGGAAGTACACCACCGACGTCGGCAAAAGCGCCGAATTCCCGACCTTGTGCGCCGCATGCGTGGAGGCCGTCCAGGAAATTTTGGGCGAGTAACATGGGCCAGCGCTTCTTGCCGTTCGTCGCGGCCGTTGCAGTCTTCGTCTTGGATCGGATCACCAAGGACCTGATCAAGACGCGCTTGTCCCTATGGGATGCGTGGAACGCGGTTCCCGGCCTGCTCAATATCGTGCATACGGAAAATCCGGGCATCGCTTTCGGCATGCTCTCTAATCTGGAAAATCCCTGGCGCAACGTATTCCTGATCGGCTTTTCGGTCCTGGTGCTGGCCATCATTTCCGCAGTCTTGTTGCGCATGGGAGGCCAGGGCCATTTACTCCGCATGGGTTTGGCGCTGGTCATGGGCGGCGCGCTAGGCAATTTGTTTGACCGGATTGTACACGGGACCGTAACGGATTTCGTCGAACTACATGTAGGGGAACACTATTTCCCCGCCTTCAATGTCGCCGACAGCGCCATTACGATAGGTGCTTGCCTGCTGTTGCTCGATATGTGGTATTCGAAGGAGAGGAAGAGCCAGACGGCGCCAGTTCCGCGGGAGGCTCCCAGGTAGGCCGGCGCCAGTATCACGATGTTTCCAAAACTGATCTCGATCGGACACTTTTTCATTCCGACATACGGAACCCTGGTAGCGATCGGCTTCCTGATGGGTCTGTGGGTGACGGTGCGGCTGGCGCGGCGCGGCAAGCTTCCAGCGGAGCCCGTTACTAACCTGGCCATCTATTGCGCCCTGGCGGGGCTGGCGGGCGCCAAGCTGTTCATGATTCTCTTCGATTTTGGCGAATACTGGAACGGCTCCAGGAA
>DATJAK010000177.1:0-43794 GCA_035516375.1 Bryobacteraceae bacterium | reverse complement strand
GGTGAAATGATCGGTCACCCGATAGTTTCGTTCGCCCGGTGGAATGTCGATGCGGTTGGAACTGAGCCCGACGTCCAGCAAGTGCCGCCGCGGCTTCTCATCGGTGAAATACAGGCCCACGCGGGTACGATCGATCTCGGGCTTGCCGGTTGGGTGGTAGTGCACCTGTAGCACTAAATCGGCCGGCGCGTAGAGTGTTTGGGCCATGCCGCGCGGCATGGTGAGCGGGGGTGATCCTGGCGTCCAGCCGGCCATTCCCCGCGCCGGCAGAAAGCCCGGCGTGCCAAAACACTCGTAGCCATCGCCGGAATCGTGGCGCCGTACCTGTTGCGTGATTTCCTGGAAGAGCAGGGCATGATGCACCACTTGCAGATTGCCCGGGCGAATCTCAACCGCGCTTACGTATCGCTGCGGATGATTCGGCAAGGGAATCACAAAGCACCGGTAGAGATCGGGACCGTCGGCGGGGATGCTGAACGGCTGCGACATCTCCAGGTCGAGATCCGGTGTGCCCAGCGGCCAACCGTCGTTGAACTGGGGCGCGGGCGGGGTCGCGGCGGGGTTGCCTGGCGATGCTCCGGTGGCGGCCCACTTTCCGAGCACCGCGATCTCCGTCTCACTCAAGCGCCGCTCGTGAGCGAAGTGCGGAGCGTCGGGAAGCCACGGCGGCATGTAACGGCGTGCGGTTATATCGGCGATCAATTTCGCACGGCGAGCAGCGTCACTGTAGGTGATCAGCGGGAACGGCGCGCCGCCGCCCGAGTGATGACAAGAGACACAGTGGTTGTAGAGGATGGGGGCAACGTCGTGAGAAAACGTCACACCTGGGCCATCCGCCCACAGATTCGGAAGGGCGGCGAGCGCCACGGTTCCCGCTAGTCCGGCGATAGGCCCCAGGCGCATGCCGCGCTACTTCGACGCTTCTCCTGCCTCCACCGGGTATCCGTGGTCCGTCCAGTCCGTTTGAAAGTTCTTCGCGATCATGACGGCTTTCACTTTCGTGAATCCCATCTGCCGCAGCGCCTCCATAGCCGGCTTGATGTTCGGGCACATCTCCCACGGGCAGCAGCCGCAATACACCACCAGCTCCCGGTCGCGGGGCAAATTGGCGACTGATTTCTTCAACAGTTCCAACCCGTCCGGGCGCGAGGCCGGCCCGGCGTAGATCGATTGCGGAATGTGCTTTCCGCGATAGAGGGTCGGAAATCCAACGTGGACCAGCGTTGGATGATCACCTTGCGATTGCAACCGGGCCGCCAGATCCTTCGGTTCCATCGTGCTGATCTCCGCGGCGAGTGCCAGTAATGGCAGCGCGATTGCTAATGCTTGAATCCGCCTTTTCATGCAACTACTATATCTGAGGTTCCGCGCTGGTACACTACAGGTTCTGGGGTCAATTCGTGTTTTCATTTGAGATACCGCTTGATCGGTGTGTTCTGACATTCTTGCTAGGCGCCGTTTCGGTTTTCGGCGCGCCTCGAACGGATCCGGATGCCGCCCGCGCAAATGCGATGCTGATGCGTTTGCCGCTTCATTTTGAAGCGAACCAGGGACAGTGGAATCCGGAAGTTCGTTATGCGGCCCGCTCTGGAGCCGGAACCGTATATCTGACGTCTCATGGTCCGGTTTTGGCAAGTGCCGGTCACCGCGTCGACCTCAACTTACTCCGCAGCAACCAGATCCCGCATTTGGAAGCGCTCGACCGGCTGGCGATGCGTACCAACTATTACGTGGGTGACCGTAGTAAGTGGCACACGGGCGTTCCAGAATTTGGGCGCGTGGCGTATCGCGGTGTCTACCCCGGCGTGGACGTGGTTTACTACGGCGATCGGAACCAGTTGGAGTACGACTTTGTGCTCCAGCCGGGGGCCGATCCCAGCTCCATTCGGATGCAATTTCGCGGCGCTGACCACGTCCGGCTCACGCCCGGAGGCGACTTGCTAGTCGAATCTGGCGGCGTCAGCTTTACCGAGAGGCGTCCGGTGATCTACCAGCAAGACCCGCTCACCCCGGCCCGGCATCCGGTGGACGGACGCTACGTTCTGTTGGGCCGCGAAGTGGCCGGCGTCGAGATCGGCGCATACGACCATCGGAAACCGCTGGTGGTGGATCCTGTTCTCGAATACAGTAGCTTTGTCGGCGGGAGCATGACCGACGGCGTCACCGCTGTAGCAACGGGCGCCAACGGCCTGCTGTATGCAGTCGCGTACACCAACAATTCTGACTTGGTTTTCAGCCCAGGAGCTCTGCAAGTCTCCAACAACGGAGGCAACGATGTGATTGCCCTGGTCTTCGACCCCACCCAGTCCGGCGCCAACTCGCTTTTGTACCTGAGCTATCTGGGCGGGAGCCGCGACGATTTGCCGACAGCCCTGACGCTCGATTCGTTAGGGCAAATGTACATCACCGGTACCACGGCATCGAGCGATTTTCCGTTGGCCGGCAATTCCGTGCAGACCTCGTACAAGATCAGCGCCACCGCCAGTACGTTTCTTCCCGAAGTGTTTGTAGCCATCATTAATCCGAACGCGGCTCTGGTGTACGGAACGTATTTCGGTGGGACTGGCGGCGACACGCCGTATGCGATCGCGCTGGATGCGGCGGGAAACATCTACGTCGAAGGAACCACCGCCTCCACCGATTTTCCAGCCACGGCATCGGCCTACCAAGCGGCGCTGAATGGGCCCAGCGACACCTTCCTGTTCGAGATCAATACCAACTCCTCTGCGGTCCTTTACGCAACCTATCTCGGGGGCGAAAACGGGGATGATGGGAGGGGCCTTGCGGTAACGCCAGGCGGGTTGGTGTATTTTGCCGCTTCCACGTTCTCGCAGATGTTTCCTATGGCCGGAGGTTCTTACCTGAATACGCTGCCGGGACTTGAGAGCCTCGTCATCGGCGTCATCGATACGACGCAAACCGGCGTCAATTCGTTGATCTACTCCACCTACTTCGGTGGATCGATGGTGGACGAAGTACGTCAGGCGACGCTCGATTCCAGCGGCCGCATGGTGCTCACGGGATGGACGCTTTCGCCGGACTTTCCGACCACTGCGAACGCGTTCATGCCCACCGCTCCCGGAGCGGCGGTGGCATTTGTCACGCGGCTCAAGCCGCTCAGCCCTCCGGCTCAGTTCATCGATTATTCGACATTCCTCGGCGGCTCGGGGGGAGATGTCGCCTACAGTGTTGCGTCCGATAGCGCGGGACTCCTCTACGTAACCGGTTACACTCTCTCGATCGACTTTCCGGTCACTCACGATGCGCTCAACTTCTATTACGGGAGCGGCATCGATGGCTTCCTGGTGAAACTGAATCCGTCGATTGCCGGAGCCGGCGCGCTTCTTTATGGAACTTTCTTCGGTGGCAACGGTCTGATCGTGCCCATGGGTTTGGCGCTCGCTCCCAACGGCAGCATCTTCCTGGGCGGGTACACCACGCCCGATTTGCCCACCACTGGTTCCGCATATCAACCGGTGTTCGGCGGCGGGTACACCGATGGTTTCGTACTGGCGGTGAAGTAGGGTACCGTTCTAGATCAGCCAAACTATCTTTTGCGCAATTTCCGGTACCAGGTGTCACCTCTTTTGAGGCTTCGTGCGTCATACCTGGTATGAAGATGAAGACTTCATTGCAAGCGCTCGCCGCGCAGCACCAAGTGGTTGGAGTTCCAGAATTTTCTCTGGCTGGGACTTTTGCCGGCGCACCCGGTGGCGCGGCGTTTCGCGGCTATTCGAGCGATCCCAGCCTCGAAGAGTTGGACTATCACGGGCAGTGCGAGCAAGGTGGCGCGGTTAGCTGCGATTTCTTCGATTTCGTTCCGCTGAAACAACGCGGCCTTCTGGTTTCGGTCGGCGATGTTTCCAGACACGGGATTGGCGCCGGTATTCTTCTGTCCGGCCTGAAAGCATTCCTGCGCAGCACGTCCGCGCACGAGCATGAAGAGCTGTCCGAACTGGTCGGAAGCCTGAATCGATGTATTTGCGATCTTTCACCCGACAACTTCCACGCCACCTTGTTCAGCGGCCTGATCGACCCGGTGATGTGCCGCCTGCGCTATGTCAGCGCGGGGCAGGAGCCGGCCCTGCTCTTCCATCCCGTCGACGGGCGGCTGCGGCGCTTGGAGCGCACCGGAACCGTGTTAGGACTGACGGCGCGGACGCAATATCAACAGCACACGATACCTCTCGAGCCCGGTGACACGCTGGTTGCGTTTACGGACGGGATCACCGAGGCGACCGACATGGCCGGCCGGGAGTTCCGCGAGCAAGGCGTGCGGCGCGTTCTCGAACAATACCCGGAGGCCAGTGCCCGGGAGCTGAGCAGCCGTATCCTGGAAGCCGTCGAAGCGTTTCGGCAATGCGCCCACGCGGCGGACGATCGAACCGTGGTGGTGGTCCGTTTGTTGAATGCCGCCGCCCATCCTTCGGTCAACCGTGCCGAGGAACTGGCGGTCGCAGCCGCGTAGCGCACGATTCTTGCCTGCGTCAGAGATTCGCTGATTCGCGGGCGCCGCCAGTAAGCGGTATAACATTTGCATGTCCTTCTCCAAACCGCTTCTGCTGGCGCCCGCTGTCGTGCTGAGCCTGACGGCGCAACAACCCAAGAGTTTTCCACAACCCGCCCCTGCGCGCGACGTGACCATCACCGCAATCCCAGGCGTGATTGAAGCCGGGGCTAAGTGGACCATGGTCTGGCACGGCAATGAAACCGCCGATGGCATTGTCGGCACCGGCGATGGCGGCCTGCTGTTTGCGCAAGAACAGACCAACCGCATCATCAAGCTCGACCAAAACGGCAAAGCTTCCGTGTACCTCGTGACCGCGCACGGTCCCGGCGCGGTGTCGATCGGCCCGAAGGGCCGCATCCTCGTGGTGGAACGGACCTGCACCGATCCCGGCGGGCACTTCGGCGTCCAGCCGGATCAATGCACCGAGCCCACCGATGTTGCCGAGCTGACGCCCGCGCGCAAAGTTCTGGCCGATGGCTTTGAAGGCAAGGGCTTGGGCCGCGTCAACGATTTGGTGGCCGATAAGAAAGGCGGCGCCTACTTCACCAGCGGTGGCGCCTATTACCTGAGCCCGAGCGGGAAAGTGAGCGCGATCGGCGAAAATCTGCGCACCAACGGCATCAATCTGAGCCCGGATGAGAAGACTCTCTACATCACCAATGGCCCCGTGATCGTGGCGTTCGATGTACAGCCGGATGGGTCCGCCAGGAATCAACGGGAGTTCGGGAAACTCGAAGGCGGCGGCAACGGCGACGGTATGGCCATCGATGCGGACGGCCGCATCTACGACACCACGAATGCCGGCATCCAGGTTCTGGACCGCGATGGCAAATATCTCGGCCTTATTCCCACTCCACGTGCCTCCATTAGCGTGGCATTCTCCGGCCCCGGTAAGAAAGCGCTGTACGTCGCCTGTCTCGGTGCGCTCGATGCCAATGGACAGGAGGTTCGAACCGCGCCCGGGGTACGCAACGTCGCCATGACGGTTTACACGATTCCGATGGTTGCCCAGGGGTTCAAGGGGCGAGCGAAGTAGCGGCGCTGGAGGCGTGCGGCGCGTTCGCGCCCAACACCGCTCAAACATTCCACACCCTGGCCGAAGAGATCTAATGAGGCCATGGTTCCATCGGTACTTCACCTTAGTCTGTCGGTGCTGGTTGCAGGGGGTCTGTTCCTCTGGCACTTACGCCGAAACAGCGCGACGCGCCGGCTCGTCCGTCGGGCCAACCGAGCGAAGTCGGAATTCGCCGCGACCATGAGCCACGAGTTGCGGACGCCGTTGAATGGCATTCTGGGCGCCATCGATCTACTGGCGAAAACCGATTTGGATGCCAAACAGCGCGAGTTGACCGGCATTGTCCGGACTAGTTCGGAGTCGTTGCTGGCCTTGATCGACGGGGTTCTGGATTTCGCCCGCATCGAAGCCGGCCAAGTCCGGTTAGAGCGGGTCCGATTCGACCTGCGAGAGTGCCTCGAGGGCGCCATTCAGGTGGTGCGCAAAAGCGCGAATGCCAAGGGGCTGGCGATTGAGGCGCGGGTTGCCGACGAGGTGCCGCCGTGGGTGGTCGGGGACGCCGTACGGCTGCGGCAAGTGCTCCTCCAGCTTGCCCATAACGCCGTGAAGTTTACCGAACGCGGAGGAGTACGCTTCGAAGTGGCTTTAGCGGGCGAGGATAGCTCGTACCGGCACTTGTGGTTTCGCGTGGTGGACACGGGCATCGGCATCCATCCAGATGCTGCCGCCCGATTGTTCGAGCCCTTTACGCAAGGCGAATCGGGCAGCACTCGCCGCTACGGCGGTTCCGGGCTGGGGCTGGCCACCGCACACCGCCTGGTTCAGCTGATGGAAGGATCGATGGGTGTAGAGAGCAACGTCGGGTGCGGCTCGACCTTCTGGTTCCTGGTTCCATTGGAAATCCCTGCGCTGCTCGAAACGCCTGTGCAATCCGAGCCGACATCCGAATCCAAGGGTAGCGTGCTCGTGGTGGACGATAATCCCGTTAACCGGTTAGTGACGTCTCGGGCCGTGAGTAGCTTGGGCTACCGGGCGGAGGTCGCCACCGGCGGAGAGGGTGCGCTCGCGGCATGTGAAAGTCACACGTTTGATGCCATCCTGCTCGATTGCCAAATGCCGGTGATGGATGGCTACCAGACGGCCGCTGCCATCCGCCGCCTGCCGAACGGGAAGAGCCATGTACCGATCATCGCGATGACCGCTAATCCGATCGAGGGCGATCGCGAACGCTGTCTCGCTTGCGGCATGGACGACTACCTGGCCAAGCCGCTCCGTATCGCGGTGCTCGAATCCGCTTTAAGCCGTTGGACCGGGATGTCGCCGCTTGCCCGCCGCATGCCTTCGGGTTTGCTGCCGCCGCCAATCTTCTTCCAGAATTCCCCAGATCACTAGATCCACCCAGCGATCGTTCACCCATTCGGCTTCGCGCGCGATTCCTTCGCGGCGGAATCCCAGGCGCTCCGGGATCGCACAGCTTCGCAGATTGCCCGTGCCGCAGCGAATCTCCGCGCGGTGCAAACCGAGCTCATCGAAGATATAGTCCAGCAGGGCGGCGCAACATTGCGTGATCACGCCCTTGCCTTCGTGCCCGCCGTCCACCCAGTATCCGATGCTGCAGTTGCGGTTCGACCAATCGATAGGGTGGCATCCCACCGTCCCGCATAAGGCGCCATCCACCCAGATGCCGGTCTGCGGCCCCATGTTGGAGTGGTATTGATCGAGCACGCGCAGAATGAACAGGCGGATGTCCTCGGGGGAGTGCGTGTGGTCCACCCATGGGAGCCAGGTCCGCAGACGCTCGCGGTTGCGCTCGACGAGCGCGTAGAGTGTCTTGGCTTCGTTGGTTTCGAACAGCTTGATTTCAATTCCAGGCGCCACCGTGCGGCGAAACATCATGCCTCCACCGGCGCCGCCGCGCGCACAGGGAACGCTGCGAAACCGCCAGCCTTCACGGGCGCGTCCTCCCTCACAGGCCACCCGGCGCCTGCGGGTTTCGCGATTTCGAAATCGAGGGCGTCTCGTGCGTCTCCGGCTGCAAAGCGTGCGATAACAGTCCCGTCTTCAGCACTTCGAAGGCGGTCAGCGGATCGTCGGCGTACTGGAACAGGTTGAGGTCCTCGGGCGAAATCATGTCGTACTTCACCAGGGCATCGAAATTGATAATCTCTTTCCAATACGCGGAGCCGTAAAGCAGGATGGTGAGCTTCTTCGCCAGCTTCTGAGTTTGCGAGAGCGTGAGCAGTTCCATCAGCTCATCCATGGTCCCGAAGCCGCCCGGGAACACGACCAGCGCCTTGGCCAGATACGCGAACCAGAATTTGCGCATGAAGAAGTAGTGGAACTCGAAACTCAATTCGGGAGTGATGAACGGGTTCGGAAACTGCTCGAAGGGCAGGCCGATGTTCAACCCCACGGTTTTCCCTTTGGCATCGTGCGCTCCCCGGTTGGCGGCTTCCATGATGCCGGGTCCGCCTCCCGAGCACACCACGAAGCGGTACGTGCTGTTGGTGAACTGATCGGCCCACTCCGTGAGGATGCGGGCGAGCTCGCGCGCTTCGTGGTAATAGCGCGCCAGCGGTCCTTCCTCCGATAGCCGCGCTGAACCGAAGAAGACCACCGTGTCGCGAATCTTCTCGCGCCGGAAATGCGCCAGCGGTTCCAGGTATTCGGCCAGAATGCGCATGGCGCGCGCATCCGGGCTGTTCAGGAACTTTTCATTCAGGTAGGCGACCGGCCGCCGCTCACTCGCCGGTGGTATGGGATTTTGCATTCTGCTCCAACTCTTCGATTTTCTTTTCTAGTTTCCGCAGCGTCTTCATCAGTTCCGCTAGTTTGGGAAAGGCGGTGACCGCCCGCAGCCATTCGGAAGCCGCAAAAGCGGGAGAGCCCGAGATCCGCTCTCCGGCCGCCACATCGCCTCCGATCCCGCTCTGGGCGTAAACGGTTGCGCCTTCGTGAACGGTGAGATGGCCGGAAGACCCAACTTGTCCCGCCAGCAGCACGTTTCGTTCAAGAATAGTGCTGCCGGCCAATCCAGTCTGGGCGCAGATGATGTTATCTTCTCCCACCACGCAGGCATGTCCGACTTGTACCAGGCTGTCAATCTTGGCGCCGCGCTTCACGCGGGTCTCGCCCACAGTCGCGCGGTCGATCGAGGTCAGGCTCTGGATTTCGACGTCGTCTTCAATAACCGTCACGCCGGATTGCACAATCTTGAACTGTGTGCCATCGGCCCGCTTGGCGAAACCGAATCCATCGCCGCCCACCACTACTCCATTTTGCAGGATCACTCGATTCCCCACCCTGCAAAATTCACGTACCGTGGAATGCGAGTGCGCCAGGAAGTCGTCACCGATTTCGGCGCCTTCATAAATCACGACGTGTGGATAGAGGACCGCGTTATTGCCCAGACGCACCCGCTCGCCGATGGCCGCAAACGGTCCAATGGAGCAGTTTTCGCCGATGATAGCCGTTGCGGCAATCGATGCCAACGGATGGACGCCCGGCTCGGGCCGCGGCGGCTGATAGAACAAGGCGAGCGCCCGCGCGAAATCCAGATACGGGTTTTCCGAAACCAGGCAGACAAGCTCCGGCATCGCTTCCGCGATCAGAATGGCGCTGGCCCGTGTATGCTTCACCTTGGGCGCGTATTTGGGATTGGCGAGGAACGTCAGCTCACCCGGCCCGGCGTGCTCCATCCCGGCGACACCGGTGATCTCGATGTCCCCCGGTCCCTCCAAGCGGCACCCCAACCTTTCAGCGATCTCGAGCAGTCTCATGACGTTCTGGGAATAACTTCAGCGTACCGCGGATGTGGCGCAGGGCGTCTTTCTTTCGGGGTCTGCAACGTGGTGGCGCAGACCGTTGCCTTTCAGCGGTCTGCGAGCCCGACGGACGACGAAAACCGATCGTCCGTCCCACGCGTTTATCCCAGCAGCCGCTGCAGATTTTCTCCGAAAATCAGCCGCGCATCCGTCGCGCTTACGCCCAACTCCTTCAGCGCCCGCGTCTGCTGCTCGAAGATTTCAAAGTTCCACCCGCGCGGAAAAAAAGAAGAGTCCGTGCCGAAGAGCAGTCTGCCAGGCCCCACCGTGTCGAGCGCTCTCCGCAGCGTGGTGCTCAGGTCCAGGCCTTCATAGCGCATCCAGCTATTGCTGCTCGAGGTATCCAGGTACACGTTCGGGCAAAGGTCCGCCAGCATCAGCGCTTCGCGGAAACAGCCTGCTCCGAAATGCGGCACCACAAAATTCGCCTGAGGGTACCGCAGCGCCACCGCATGCAGATCGATCGGGTTGGAATAGCGCATGTCAAAGCGCGAAGGCAATCCGAGCTTCCTCCGCACCCCCACCGTCAGTACTCCGCAGTGGACAAATACCAAACAACCCTGGTCGGCTGCCTGTTGGAGCAGCGGCTGGACGGCATCGTCGTAAATGAAGTATCGATGCATCGCGGGGAACAGGCAGACGGCGTCCAGGCCAGTGAGGGCCGGCGGATTCTCCGCGAGCGGATTCACCATGGCGTACGCCAGAAATCGGCCGGGATGGGCATCCTTCGCCGCCAGCACAGAGCTCTCATCGCCGGGCATGCTGGCAATCACAGCCGCGAGTTCCACCCCTTCGACGTCCATCTCCTCCACCCACCGGTGGGCCAATTGAGCCGGGTCAGCCGAAGGGAGTTCCCATCCGAGTACCTCGGCTATGGCGTCGGCGCTTTTGCCCGTTTGCTCGGCGAGCGCCTCGAAGAACGGCCGCGAGAAGAAGTGAATGTGTGCGTCGGCGACCGCGCACTCACCCCATTGGGTTTGCATCGGGTTTGTTTAAGGTGGTGATGCCGGCGGCCAGAGCCAGTTGCGTGAGCCCCGCCACGTTGTTGACGCCCAGTTTTTTCATCATGGTCTTGCGATAGCTGCGAACGGTTTGCAAGCCCAGGTCCAGCAGCACGGCGATATCCTTGCTGGTCTTGCCTTCCGCCACCAGCCGCAAAACCTGCAGCTCGCGCGGCGAAAGCGATTCGAGCGGCGTGCGGTCGTGCGTCTCCAGGTCGCCGCGCTGAATCCGCGTCAGCAAGCGATCGGACACCTGCGAGCTGAGATACGATCCGCCGCGCGCCACCGTCCGCAACGCGTCCAGCAATTCGCTCGATGACGCCTTCTTCAGCACGAAAGCGCGCGCCCCCGAGCGAATCGCGCTCACCACCGAGTTTTCATCATCGAACATCGACAGGATGAGCACCTTGACCCCCGGACAGTGCCGCAGCAGTTCCGTGGTGGCTTCAATGCCGTTCATTCCGGGCAGGCCGATGTCCATCAGCACGATGTCCGGCGGGGACTTGCGGCAGAGCTGCACAGCGTCCGCGCCATTCTCCGCCTCACCCACCACGCGGAATTCCGATCCGCGCTCCAGGATGGTCTTCACGCCGTCGCGCACCAGCTTGTGATCATCCACCAGGACGATGTCGAAAGGCATAGTCGTTCTCAGGTTTCCTGTGATTGTGCCCGCACCAGCGTGCCGGTGTCGCGGTTGCTGGTGATGGCAAGCACCAGGCCGGCCTGTGCGGCGTAGTGTTCCATGGTCAAAAGACCTAAGCCGCGGCGCGTCCCCAAAACATCTCCCGGGTCAAATCCCCGCCCATTATCTCGAACCTCTAAAACAGGCCCACTACGTGAGGACTTTAGCGCGATTTCAATGTCAGAGCAAGCCGCATGCTGAATGGCATTGGCCACCGATTCCTGCGCGATGTGGTAAAGCGGGGAAGCGATCTTCGGATCGATCTTTACCGATGGATCGGCGCGCAGGCTGATGGCGCCGTCAAAGTTTGCGCGCGTCCGCGTGACCAGCCGGTCGAGAGCCGCCCTCAGCCCCGCGCGTTCCGCGATCGAGGGGTTTAGCTCGTAGCTATACTCGCGCACCTCGCTCATCATCCCTTCCAGCATCTTCTGGATTTCCACGATGCGCGCGCAGGTCTCCGGAGAAACAGTCTCCAGGTCCATGCGGATCAGGTCGAGCTGCAGCCCGAGTGCCGTCAGGTTTTGACCCACCGAATCGTGGAGGAATCGCGAAGCCATTTTCCGATCATTTTCCAGGGCCTTCATCGCCCCCAGCGCCGTGTGGCGCAGTTCCTGCTCCGCCGTAGCCCAAGGAGTAACCTCGCGCCCGAATCCGCCGGCGAATCGGAATTGCTGATCACGGCGAATCGGAAACACGGTAATGTACCAGGTCGCGTTCCCGCAGCGCTCGTGCAGCATCAGCGTTTCTCCCGCGAAAACGCGGGCGAAGCGGCGGGTCCAATTCTCAGCCAGGCCGCTCTCCAACGCTGCCGTCGCGGACCGCTCGATCAACTCGGTTGCCGGCTTGCCGAAAATGGGAGCCGGATCCCCGTAAACTGCGCGGAAGACGCCCTCCGCATCCACGATCCACGAGCAGGCCGGACATTGTTCCAGATACGCCTGAGGAAGCCAGCCGTTGTCGGCCATCGTCTACCCCAGCAGCCGCGCCGCCGGCTTCGAAAAGTAAGTCAGAATAATCCCCGCGCCGGCCCGGGCGATCGAGGTCAGTGTCTCGAACATGGCGCGCTCGCACTCGATCCAGCCATTGCGTGCCGCAGCCATAATCATCGAGTACTCACCGCTCACCTGGTAGGCTGCGATCGGCACATCGAACCGGTCGCGGGCCTGGCGGATCAGGTCCAGGTACGGCAGGGCCGGCTTCACCATGATCATATCGGCGCCTTCCTCCAGGTCGAACTCGATCTCCTTCATCGCCTCGCGTCCGTTGGCCGGGTCCATTTGGTAGCTGCGCCGGTCGCCGAACTGCGGTGTGGATTCGGCAGCTTCGCGGAACGGGCCGTAGAATACTGAGGCGAACTTGGCTGCGTAGGCTAGAATCGCGACCTTCTCCAAGCCGTGGGCGTCGAGCGTCTGGCGGATCGCACCCACGCGGCCGTCCATCATGTCGGAAGGCGCCACAATATCGGCGCCCGCCTTGGCATGCGACAGGGCCGTCTTTGCCAGCCACTGCAGGGTGGTGTCGTTGTCCACGTCGCCATCTTTGATAAACCCGCAGTGTCCGTGGCTGGTATATTCGCAATTGCACACATCCGTCATGATGAGCAGCTTCGGCGTCTCCCGCCGCACCGCCCGGATGGCGCATTGCACGATGCCATCCTCCGCGTACGCGCCCGAAGCGGTCTCATCCTTGGACTCCGGCAGGCCGAACAGGATCACCCCGCCGATCCCTAGCGAGTGCACCTCGGCGCACTCCTTCACCAACTGGTCGATCGATAACTGGTAGTTATCGGGCATCGACCCGATTTCGCGCCTAACTCCTTCGCCAGGACACACAAACAGCGGAAGGATGAATTGTTTCGGGTCCAGGCGTGTCTCGCGAACCAGGTCGCGCATGGCGGCCGAGGCGCGCAAACGCCGTGGCCGATGGATGGGGAATGGCATGTACCAGGATTGTAACTCCTGGGACTTGACCGCCGGAAATGGAACCCTGCCAGGACTCTAAGGCCCTTGACATAGGGCTACACCCGGATAGAATAAATCTCACGAAGCGCTGTTATGCAAGCCGCCTGTGACCACAATCGCACTCAGATCATCGCCCGCCGTGACGGCGTGGATTACGTGGAGTGTCTCGACTGCCGCCAGATTTTCGAAGCTGAAGACCTTGAACAAGTCAAGGTGGAAGAGGAAGACGAGTAGCATGCCTGCCGTGCGCTAGCATGGAGGGGCATGCACGACCTCGCCCAGTTCCGGTCCAATTTCGACCAAATCGTCCAACGCCTGGCCACCCGCGGGACCCCGCTCAATCTCGATCAGTTCCGCGAACTCGATGCCAAACGCCGGGCCCTCATCACCGAGGCCGAACAGCTCAAGAAAAGCCGCAACGATGAGACCGCCAAGATCGGCAAACTGAAACGGGAGGGCGCCGACACCGCGGAACTGCAGAAGCAGGTGCGCGCCATGGGCGACCAGATCACCGTGCTCGACGAGCAACAGGAAGCCGTCGATGAAGAGTTCCGTGAATTGCTGGCCGGCGTTCCCAACGTCCCGCATGAGTCAGTTCCCGTGGGCAAGTCCTCCGACGATAACGTGGAAGTCCGGCGGGTCGGCGAACCGCGCCAGTTCGACTTCGAGCCGAAAGCCCACTGGGATCTCGGACCGGAATTGGGAATCCTCGACCTGGAGCGCGCTGCCAAGATCACCGGCGCGCGGTTTGCCTTGTATTGGGGCATGGGCGCCAGGCTCGAGCGGGCCTTGATCAACTTCATGCTTGACCTGCACACCCGCCACCACGGCTACACCGAGGTGCTGCCGCCGTTCATGGTCAATTCGCAGAGCCTCTACGGTACAGGGCAATTGCCGAAATTCGCGGAAGACCTGTTCAAGCTCGAGAACCATGATTTCTGGCTCGTGCCCACAGCCGAAGTGCCGGTAACAAATATCTACCGCGACGAGACGCTCGATGCCGAGTCGCTGCCCATCAGGTTGTGCGCTTATACACCCTGCTTTCGCAGCGAGGCCGGCTCCTACGGCCGCGATGTGCGTGGCATTATCCGGCAGCACCAATTCCAGAAGGTGGAGCTGGTCAAGTTTACGCGGCCGGAGCAAAGCTACGACGAACTCGAAAAGCTGACTGCCGATGCCGAGGACGTCCTCTGCCGCCTCGGCCTGCCGTTCCGCACAGTTGTCCTATGCACCGGCGACATGGGCTTCGGCTCTGCCAAAACGTACGACATCGAGGTTTGGCTACCGGGGCAGAACGCGTACAAGGAAATCTCATCGTGCTCGAATTACGAGGCATTCCAGGCACGCCGCGCCGGAATCCGCTTCAAGAGCGGCAGGAAATCCGAGCATGCGCACACGCTCAATGGCAGCGGCCTGGCCGTGGGCCGCACCTGGGTGGCGATCGTGGAAAACTGCCAGCAGAAGGACGGCAGCGTGGTCGTGCCCGAGGCGCTTCGCCCCTACCTGGGCGAGGAGGTCATACGCGGGCGGTGAAGGCCGAACATCTGCCCGCGCTCACCGGCCTGCGCTTCGTCCTCGCGCTCTGGGTGATCCTGCATCACCTCACCGGCCCCGGAGCAGAACTGGATGCGGCCGCGCAGCGATTGCCGCACCCCGTGTACGCATTTCTTCGCGGCGGTTACCTGGCCGTCGCCACCTTCTTCGTACTCTCGGGTTTCGTTCTGGCGCGCAGCTACGGTTCGGGCGATTGGCACCCAGATCGGCTGCGGCGCTACGCCATTGCTCGTTTCGCGCGGATCTATCCGGTGTACGCGCTGAGCCTCGCGCTAGTAGTGCCGTTCATGATTGCCGACCCCGCCCCCCGCAAATCCGCGCTCATCCTCAACTACAGCCTGCTGCTGCAAGGTTGGACGGGCCACTTACCCGTCGGATGGAATACGCCGGCGTGGTCGCTCTCTTGTGAAGTCTTCTTCTACACTTGCTTCCCCCTGGCGTTAGTCATACTGCTGCGCGTCCATCCCCTGGCACTGGCGCTAGGCGCCTGCCTGCTCACGCGCGTTCTGCTGATCGCCGGTGTGCGCGACGATTGGAAACCCCTGGTTCACTTCGCGGACTTCCTCATGGGCATAGCGGCATCGTCTCTATATGACTGGTTCAAGCGCTCCCGCCTCGCCGGTTCGGGTTGGTGGCTCTACCTCCCAGGCGGCGTGGCGGGAGCCGCGCTCATTGCCTGGCCGCACGTATTACCGGCGGGCGTCGACCTCAACACCGCGCTCCGGCCCCTGAACGCGATGTTGCTGGTAGGCTTCGCGCTCGGCACTGGCCCTACCGCGCGCCTGCTGGCGTCATCCCCCGCTGTCTTCTTAGGGAAGGCCAGCTACGCCATGTATATCCTGCACATTCCGGTACTGTGGTGGATGAAGCGCTGGACCCCGCACACGTCACCAGCCGCGTATGTAGCCGTAGTGATCCTGCTGTCGGCAGTCGTATACCGCTTCTACGAAGAACCCCTGGGCAGGTATCTTCGTGGGGCCAGGCCTTCCGGCCTGCCGCCGGGCTTCTGCCCGGCGTCTGCTCACGGAGCGTCCGAAGGGGCTACTACAACGACCCCTTAATCCCCAGCGCCTCCGCGTTCGCCTGCATCGCCTTAATACAAAAATCAATGTGATCGTCGAGCGGCACTCCCAACTCCCCAGCGCCATTCACGATGTCCTCGCGGTTCACCGACCGTGCGAACGCCTTGTCTTTCATCTTCTTCTTCACCGACGGCACGTCGACCTCAAACACGCTGCGATGCGGCTTCACATAAGAGATTGCCGTGATGAAGCCAGCCAGCTCATCGCACGCGTACAGTGTCTTCTCGAGCGGCGACACGCGCGGAACGCCGCTGTAGTTGGCGTGCGAAAGAATGGCCCGCCGCATCTCCTCATCTACCCCACGGCTGGCCAGAATCGCTTCGCCTTTCATGGGATGATCCGGCGCTTGCGGATGGATCTCCCAATCGAAATCATGCAACAGCGCGGTGAGCGACCACCTGGTCTCGTCCTCGCCGAACTGTTTGGCGTAGGCCAACACACACGCCTCCACCGCCAGAGCGTGCTTGCGCAGGCTTTCCGATTGCGTAAATTCGCAGAGAAGACTCCAGGCCTGTTCTCGGTCCACCATTGGAATATCATACCGAGCCGAACGCATCTCCCCAATCGGCCCGCCGCGCCGCGCGGAATTGCTCGCGGTCGCGCTTGGTCGCGCGAACGGTCTCGAACCCTCGTGGCGTGCACGTTTCCAGCGTGATCAAGCCCGGTTGGTGCTGCGGATGCCGCACGATCCGCGCTGAAGGTAACGCGCACGCCTCACGGGTAAAAGCCACGTAGCTGAACTTCTCGTCTTCGTAATTGAGCTCCGCTTGCTTGATGCGGCGGTGCAGGGAAGTGCGCTCCACGCGCGCCGCGAAGTGGCACCAATCCGAACCGGTCACGGGACAAGCATCCTCCCTCGGACATGGCGCCAGCATATGGGCGCCCCCGGCCAATAGCTGCGAACGGATCTCCCGAATCAGCCCGAAGCCGCGCGGTGTGCCAGGCTCGATCACAACCAATGCCACACGCGCCGCTTCCCACAAACGTGCCATCACTTGCTCCGCCGCCGCTTCCCCCAGCGCGTAAGACGCGATCACCACATCGTGCGGCTCGAATCGCGACGGAAACGTAAAATCTTCCATCCGAACGCGCGCCCCTGGCAGCAACTCTCTGGCGAATCCGGCCATGCCAGAGTCGCGTTCGAATAATGTCAACCGCTCTGCGCCGAGCCAGCGCATCGCTGCCAGCGACGCGCTCCCGCTGCCCGCGCCCGCATCCAACACGCTTTCCACTCGAAGCTCTCCCAAACGCCCGCGAACCTCCCGAAGAACGGCATTGGCCGCGGCATAAGTAGCAGGCATCCGGGTAACCAGGTATGCGGCCAAACGTTCAGGCGTCTTCAGTGGCAGCACGCAACCCTCGCGATACGCCTGCGAGATCTCAGCCGCGGCTCGCTGCAACGCCCCGAAGCCCACGCCTTCCGCGCGCTCCGCGATCTTGCTCCGAATCTCCTGCGGCAGGTGCACCCTTCCATCATGCCGGAACTTCGCTGCGCCCCTCGGTGTCTATGCAGTTGCGTGGGGCCAGGCCTTTTGGCCTGCCGCCGGGCTTCCGCCCGGCGCACCGCACGGAAGCGCGCCGCCCACAGGAGGCTATCTATGTTCGAACAAGCCGTATTGCCATCCCGTCCCGCCGGCGGGCGCTACTGGACCGTCGCCGCCGGGTTCACCGGCAACGCCGCTGCCGTTGGTCTCATCCTGCTGGTGCCGCTAGTCTGGCCGCAGCTGTTGCCACGCACGCAAGCCCTCACCTGGATCTCGCTGCCATCACCCCCGACACCCCCCGTGCAGGAAGCGCCGGTAGCGCGCGTCGTGCGGCCCACGCATCCCTGGCAGTCCGTCGAGGGAATCCTCACGAGCCCGGCACGAATCCCACCGAGCGCTTTGATGTTCGAGGACCCGCCTGGCGCTGCGCCCATTTCGTTCGCTAGCGACGGCGTCCACAGCGCATCGCTGACTGTGCTCGGCCTGTTCGATCCGCACGTGCACCTCATTCCTCCAGAACAGCGGGCGGCGCAACCGGTAGTAACGCAGCCGGCCAAAGCACCGCCCGCTGAGCCGCGCCGCATCAGCGCCCTGCAACCGGCCCGCCTGCTCCATCGAGTCGAACCGGTTTATCCGGCGCTCGCCCGCGCCGCCCGCATCGAAGGAATCGTCGAGTTGGCAGGCGTGATCGCCACCGATGGCCGTATCCGCGAGTTGCGCGTCGTCAACGGCAATCCGTATCTGGCCAAGGCCGCGATGGATGCCGTGCGCCAGTGGGTTTACGAGCCCACCATCTTGAATGGCGAACCCGTGGAAGTGGCCGCGCCAATCAGGGTCCACTTTATCCTCAAATAGAGATCGCAACTTTCAGAGCCGCCGAAACTTGACTTGCCTCTGAAGCGCTTCATATCATGGTTGCCTGAATCGTCGCGCTGGTGATTGCGCCCGCATTCAGAGAGTTTGGAAATTAAAGTGAGCCATCGAATGAAGTGTTCGTCGAAACGATTGATTTCTTCCGGCGCCGCCGCGTTGCTCGGTACGGCGTCCCTGGTTAGTGGTTTGGCGCTCGCGCAGAATCAGACGCCGGTTCCTGCCAAGCCGCAGATGTCCGAGGTGGCCTTCAAGAATATTCAAGTCCTGAAAGGCATTCCGGTGGACGAGTTCATGGGAACCATGGGCCTCTTCTCCGCCGCGCTCAGCGTGTGCTGCGGCGATTGCCACACCGGCGCCGGCACCGACCATCCGCAATGGGATGCGGATCCGCCGCGCAAGGTGATCGCGCGCAAGATGGTACAGATGGTCAATGCGATCAATCGCGACAACTTCAAGGGCACCCAGGTGGTGACCTGCTGGACTTGCCATCGCGGCTCCCAGAATCCCGCCACTACGCCGCCGCTCGATGTCATCTATAGCACGCCTGTGTTCGCGCCGCCCGATGTTCTGCCCGCGGCTCCTCCGGCCACTTCCGGAACTCCTCCCGCCGATCAGGTCCTCGACAAATATATACAGGCTCTCGGTTCGGCTGACGCGGAAGCCAAGATCACCAGCTACACCGCGAAAGGAACCAGCGGATTGTTTGGAGAGGTCAACACGGCTCCCGTCGAGATCAACGCCAAGGCGCCCGATCAGTTCGCCACCCTGGTTCATCAGCGCGAAGGCGATTTGGCTCGCACCTTCGACGGTAAAGACGCCTGGGTAATGCTCCCCCTCACGGTCGTCAACGAATATCCGCTCACCACCAGCGCGCGCGAAGGCGCCAAGCTCGATGCCGAGATGGCCTTCCCGTGGCGCATTAAAGAGTTCTTCAAGAACTGGAAGGTCACCTATCCAACTACCCTCGATGGACGCGATGTCTATGTCGTGCAGGGAACCGCTCCCGGCATCATCGCCACGTTCTACTTCGACAAGCAGACCGGCCTCCTCACCCGCATGGTGCACTATGCCAACTCCGCCGTGGGCCGCGTGCCCACGCAGCTCGATTATTCGGACTACCGCACCGTAGCCGGCGTGAGGATGCCGTTCAAATACACCTACGGCTGGGTCAGCGGCCGCGAGGAGTATACGATCACCGACGTGCAGCCGAACGCCCCGGTCGACGGCGCCAAATTCGCAAGACCTGTCCAGCGAACGAAATAGTCTTGTGGGGCAGACCATCGTTGGGTGTGGTCTGCCTGACCGAAGCCCAAAATCTCTACAGGTGAAATCCTGACCAACGGCAGTAAACTTTCGTTAGAGATTGCGTCTCAAATGGTCGAAATGTTGTTAGATTGGTAATCGCAGCAGCATGGTGGTACGCATCCGTTTCCATAGAATCTCCGGCTCCTCCGTCCGTTTGGAAAAACTGCCCTTGGCGCAAGGTGTCGCCTCGCTGCTAACCCCGGCTGCTCTGATGTCCTCCATCCTGGGTTTTTGGTGCATCGGCGCGGATTTCCACTGGACCAACAGTTTCGCCATCTCTTCGGGACTGCTTTCGCATTGGCAAGTCTGGTTGGGCGCCGCTGCGGTGCTACAGTTTTGCGCGTACGGCCTCAACCGTTTTGGCAAACCCGGCCGCACTGCGTCGTGAGGGTCGAAATTCTTCTGTTATTCTAGGCTCTAGGACCCGGCATGCGATACACGCGGTACCCCACCAGAAGGTCCGCCTTTTACGGATACTTCCCTACCGGAATCAAGTGGCTGCTGGTGAGCAACACCGCCATCTTCATCCTCACCAGCCTCATGCCGAACTCGGTGTATCAGAACATCAAAACGCTCTTCGCCATTACACCCGAGGCGGTTCTGCACAACTTTTTCATCTGGCAGCCGGTCACCTATCTGTTCCTGCATGGCGGAATCTGGCATTTGATCTTCAACATGCTGAGCCTCTGGATGTTCGGCATGCAGCTGGAGACCGATTGGGGCACGCGCCAGTTTTTGAAATATTACTTCATCTGCGGCATCGGAGCCGGTATCTGCATCGTCGCCGTCAACGCACTGGTGGGCGATCGGTACACCCCCACGCTCGGAGCCTCCGGCGCCATCATGGGCGTCCTGCTGGCGTTTGGCGTGACGTATCCGAACCAGCGGGTGCTGATGAACTTTCTGTTTCCGATCAAAGCCAAGTACCTGGTGATGATCTATGTCGTGGTGGAATTGTGGATGTCCTTCGGACCCAACACCGGTGTGAGCAGCATCGCCCACCTCGGCGGGATGCTCGTCGGGTATGTCTACCTGAAGGCCGGCTGGCATGCCTTCCATCTTCCAGATGTTCGCGGAGCCTACAACCAGTGGAAGATCCAACGGGCCAAACGCAAATTCCAGGTCTATCTGCGCAAGCACGGTCGTGACCGCGGCCCCTGGGTCAACTAGCGAGTGGGGTCGGGCCTTCCGGCCCGCCGCCGGGCTTCCGCCCGGCGCTTCTTCCCGGCGCGCCCCGAGGAAGGTAACGCCTCTGTCGGAACGTAACGCCTCCCCTCCCCCCAGCGTCCTTCTGGTATAGTTTCCGATAGAAGTATCACTATGCGACCGTGGACCCTGATTGTATTGTGCGCGACCGCACTTCTCACGCTAACCGGCCTGCTCATCGGCCAGGATGACCAAGGACCGAACCGCCAGCCGGGTGCCACCGTCGCCCGCCCTCGCAAGCCCGATACGGGTGAGACCGCCCCGGATTCGGATCTCCCCAAGATTCCCTCGAAGTTAAGCAAGAAGAACGAAACCGACACCACTGGTCTGGCAACGTTCAAGAGCGATGTCGAGGTCGTCTCCGTGGACGTGGCTGTCCTCGATAATAAGGGCCGGTTCATTCCCGGGCTCCCCGCCGGCAACTTCCGCGTGCTCGAAGACAACGTTCCGCAGCAGATCAAGGCCGTCAACATGGGTACCGAGGCGCCGATGACAATCGCCATGGTGATCGAATTCAGCGGCCGCTTCCAGCAATTCTACAGTTCCACCTGGTACCAGACGCTCACCGCAGCTTACGGCTTCGCGCAAACTCTGAAGCCCCAGGATTACCTGGCGATTGTGGCCTACGATCTCAGGGCGGAAATGCTCACCGACTTCACCCAGGACCGAGCCAAAATTCAGGAAGCTTTGCAGCGCCTGAACATCCCCGGTTTCTCCGAGTCGAATCTGTACGACGCCCTCACCGACACCGCCGATCGCATGTCGGGAATCGAAGGCCGCAAAGCGATCGTGCTGATCTCCTCTGGCATCGATACCTTCAGCAAACTCAATTACGGTGAGGCGCGCAAAAAGCTGCAAGAGTCGGGTGTTCCCGTCTATCCCATCGGCCTGATGCAAGCCTTGCGTATTATGGCGGAAGCCGGCGGCTACCTGGGCAACATCCAGCAGCTCGATTTTCTGCAGGCCGACAACGCCATGCGCACGTTCGCCAAAGAAACCGGCGGAATGGCCTTTTTCCCCCGATTTTTCGGCGAATTCCCCACCATTTTCCAGCAAATTCAGCTGGCCATGCGGAGCCAGTACGTGATCACCTACGAGCCCGCCAACAAAGCTCGCAACGGCGCGTTTCGCAAGATCAAAGTAGAGGTCGTGAACCCCGCCACCAATGAACCTCTCTTAGTCAAAGACGAGAAGGGCAAGCCCATTAAGTATCAAATCATCGCAAAAGCTGGTTACAAAGCGCCGCGCGAAGTGGAATAATTGAGCCGAATAACTTTCGCGAGCCACGGCTTGGTTGTCAAGAACTAAATTCCGCGCTTTTCCAAGATGATGCAAAACTCTTGACGACCTGATTACGGCGATGTTACTCTCGCTGCGTTTCCCAAATGAAAAGTGTTCCGCTTCCCAACGCCAGAATCCTTCTGGTCGATGACAATCGTGATGGACTTGTGGTTCGCCGGTCGCTACTGGAGGAACTTGGCTTTCAGGTGGAAGTCGCCGGCAACGGGGAAGAGGCGCTGAAACTATTCTCCGCCGCCGGCTTCGATGTGGTGGTCACCGATTACCGCATGCCGCGCATGAATGGCGCGGAGCTCATCGTTCGCATCCGCGAGATTGACCCCAATGCCCGGATCATCCTGCTCTCGGGATTCGTCGAGCCGCTCGGCCTCAGCGAACAGAACACCGGGGCCAACGCCGTGATCGCCAAGAGCTCCAGTGAGCCCGCGCATCTGGTGCGATGGGTGAAGCGGCTGCTGAATGAACCAGCCCGCCGCAAGCCGCCGGGAAAACAAACTGCAACGCAGCGGGGCACGCCCCGGAAAAATCTGGCACACTGAAATTGTGGTGCGTCGGTTACTACCTCTCGTTGCCGCCAGCCTGGTGGCGATCATGGCGGCATCGAGCGCCGTTCACCGGCCACCGGTAGCGGCCAAGAATCCGCCGCCTCTCAAAGTCTCGCCTGCCGTCCGCCGCTGGATGCGCAACATGACGTTGCGCGATGAAGTCGCGCAGTTGGTGTTCATTCCCTTCTTCGGCACCTCACCCAACTCCCGGTCGCGCGAATATCGCAAGTTCGTCCGGCTCATCCACGATACGAAGGTCGGTGGCCTGATTCTGGTGAATTACGCCAACGGACGCACCGTGCAGAAAGCCGAGCCCTACGCGCTGGCGGCGTTCCTCAACCGGATGCAGCGCCTGGCTAAGACGCCGCTGATGGTGAGCGCCGATTTCGAGCGCGGCGCCAGTATGCGCGTGAACAACACCACTCCGTTTCCGCACGCCATGGCTTTCGGGGCCGCGGGCGATCCCGAATTCGCGCGCTACGAAGGCGAGGAGACGGCCCGCGAGGCCCGTGCCGTCGGCGTCCAGTGGGTCTTCTTCCCGGTCGCCGATGTCAACAACAATCCCGACAACCCGGTCATCAACACGCGGTCGTTCGGCGAAAATCCCGAAGCGGTTTCGGCCATGGTGAAGGCGTTCATCGAAGGCGCTCATTCCGACAAGAAGAACTACGTGCTGACCACCGCCAAGCATTTTCCCGGCCACGGCGACACCGCCGTCGATACGCACCTCCGTCTGGCTACCATCGATGCCGATCGCGACCGCCTCGAACATCTCGAGCTCCTGCCCTTCCGCGCTGCCATCGAGGCCGGCGTGGATTCGGTGATGACTGCGCACGTGGCGGTTCCGTCGCTGGCCCCTCCCGATCTGCCCGCAACCCTCGCACCCCAGATCCTCACCGGACTTCTGCGCGACGAACTCGGCTTCAAGGGTCTGGTGATCACCGACGCCCTGGACATGGGCAGCGTCGCCACAGGTTATAGCTCCGGCGATGCCGCCGTGCGCGCTCTCGAAGCCGGCGCCGATGCGCTCCTCATGCCCCCCGATCCGGATGCCGCTATTCGTGCCGTCGTGGCGGCGGTGGAAAACGGCCGCATTACGCGCGCCCGCATTCGGGAAAGCGTGGCTCGCATCCTAAGCGCGAAGGAACGCGTGGGTCTGGACAGGAAGCGATTTGTGGATGTGGAAGCCATCGGTGATGTGATCGATTCTCCGGAGGCCAACGAGAAAGCCCAACAGATCGCGGACCGCGCCGTGACATTAGTGCGCAACCGCGACGCCCTGGTGCCGCTCGCCGCTCCCGAGCGCGCCTGCTTCGTGGTCCTAGCGGAAAGCCGCTATTCCACCGAGGGCGAGATGTTCCTGCAGGAGTTGCGCAAACGCGTTCCCAAGGCCAAGGCAGCCACGCTCGACCCGGCCATGTCCCGCGAGGCGATGGAGCAGGCCATTCTGAAATTGCCCGAATGCGACACCTACGCCGTGGCCGCGTTCGATTCCGCCGCCGCGTATCGTGGAACCGTCGGACTATCCGGAGACTTGCCGCAATGGCTGCAGGGCCTCATCGCCTCCGGCAAGCCCGTGATCTTCGTCGCCTTGGGAGATCCCTATCTCTTGCGAAGCTTCCCCGACGTGGCTGCCTACATCGCTACGTTCAGCACCTCGCGCGTCTCCGAAGTTGCGGCCGTGCGCGCGTTACTGGGTGAGATCGATATCACCGGCCATCTGCCCGTCACCATTCCGGAACTCGCTCAGTACGGCGAAGGAATCCAGATGCGGGCCACGCACCCGGTCGCGGTCACCGGAGACCCGCAGTAAAGAACCTGCGGCGCACCTCGTCGTTCCGCCATCGCAGCACACGTCACCCAGCGCCTCTCCTGCCAATGCCCGTCCGCGTTTTTCTCCAACACCTTCCATTGAAATTGCGCGCACAGGTCTCCACACCAGGTCGAAATGGCGGTGAGGGCCAGCGTGCGGCTGCGGTCGAAATATACGTCCGACAGCCTGAACAGATCGATCACCTTAGGCTCGCCCGGCCTTGGCGTGTAGCCTCCACTACCACGCGCCGCGGCAAACTGATCCACTTCCGCGTCGTTGAGCAGCCGATATCGCTTCGAAATCTGAAACGCCCGTTCCAGTTTCGCGGGCGTGTCCTTCCGCTGCTCGCAATCGGCCATCACCTCCGCGAAGCGCGCTGCTGCTTCGGAAGGTACGCGCACACACGGATCCTGTGGCGTGCCGGGCACGGTGGTATCGGCGATGAAGTAAATCTCGTTGTCGTCGGGACCCTGGCTGGTCTCCGGATTCGTCAGGAGTCGCGAATAAATGGCGTACACATCCGCCCGCCGCTCGGCATCCACAGCCGGGTGTTGGAACGCGCTGGCGACCACGCAGGCGAAAAAGAGGGCACACCAACGGTAAATCATGGTCGGGATCTGACTTCATAATACGCTTCGCCGGCTGTCACACTCTGAGGAACTTCTCGACGATTTCAGGAAGAGCCGAGGGTTTACCCTCGCGGCCGTAGCTGCGCGATCTTCTCCGTGGTCAATACAGTCCTGCTTAAGCCCGCGTCGTTTCCCGACCCGGACCGTGTTGTGATGTTCGTGGCCCGGCGCTGTTGCGGTTCTCATCAGGACGACATGGACAGGGCAATCCACCGCCTGGTCGCGCGGATTACCGCACGCCCGCTAGGCAGTGCCAGCCGCTATCGATACGCCGCGAAAGCCGAGGGAGCAACTGCCGGTTTTGCCGGACCGTATCGCTCGAGGCGCGCGGCTTGTGTTTCGAGAACCCGCTTCTTCGCGGCGGGGCTCAGCAGCGGATCAGCCTCGATCAGTATACGGGCTTCATCCATACACCGCGGCATCCAGGCACCGTAGGCATGCCAACGGGCCAGGGCCAACGTCACCAGACACGCCGCGGATTCGGAGTGTTTCCAGGGGCTCAGGACGTCTAGAGCTTTCCGCGCCAGCGTCTCGGCCTGTCCGTATTCCTCCGCTGCCAGGCACGCTTCCGCCAGGAGCGATTCGGCTACCGCAACCTCGGTCACCGGATCGTTCGGCTCCACCTGCCATAGAGCCAGCAACGCACGAGCGTCAGCCACGGCCTCCTGCGCCCGGCCGGATGGCATGTGGAGCCGCACTCTCTCCGCCAGCAAGCAGCGGCGCGATACCACAGAGAGCTCATCTTCGTTGGGCAGCCACTTGCCCGCCTCGTCCAGTTTGCCGAGTTGTCGATGCGCGGCCGCGAGTTTAATGCGATACTGCGCCGCAGTCGCTTGCGCGTCGCCGGCTTCCAGTTGTTCCGTGGCCTCGCGCATCAGTTCCAGAGCCATGGACTCCTGGCCTAGCTTCCACAGATCCTCGCCCAATTCCCCAAGCTCATCCCAACCCAGGTTGCGCTTGGCGGGAGGCAGTTTGCCGGATCGCACGATTTCCGCTAGTTGGCGGGTGGCCTCAGTGCCTCTTTCGACCGAATCCAAAGCAAACTCACACTGAGCCTGAATCGAGTGCAGAATGGCTCGCAGCATCAGGCGATCCCGGCCGGGCGGAAGGATACGGAGGACCTCGGAGACTTCGTGCAACGCTTTATCGAAAGCGCCGCCTCGCTGGTGAACCTGCGCCAGCATCGTCTTGGCCACGGCCAGCCCGATTCGGTCGCGGTTCTTTTGCCGCCGCTCGATCACGGGCGCGGCATTGGCATATACGCGCGCCGCTTCATCCACGTGGTGCCGTTCGATGCACGCTCTCTGGAGGCCCAACCATGCATTTGCGGTCATGGCTGGATTCAGCGCGCATTCCGCCTCAGACTTCAGGCAGCGGCGATGCTCCGCTTCGGCGCCGGTCCAATCCTCCATGGCGAGACGGGCGTGTCCCAGATACTGGTAGCCGATGGCGATCGCCAGAGCGCTTCCTTCGCCGCCTTCCTGCGCGCGCCCGAGGGCCGTTTCGCGCAACTCGACCTCCCTCTCAAAATCGGCCTGGTTGTGGCACTCGTCCGCGTCTTCGTGCATTTGCGCAGCCTGCAGGTGCTGGATCAGCACTTGCCCGTGCGGCGTCCATAGCATCAGATGGAAGAGCATGCTGCCATCCGAATAGCCCGCCGGGACCAAATTGAGCACCCCATCAAAGATCGACAGGACGCAAATGAACCCCGGGATCCACCAATACGCTTGCCACCTGGTTCCCGCCAAGGAGAGGAACACGGCGAACATCAACAGCGCGTTGAGCAGCGAAGCGGCGGGGCCGGCAGCCACCATAGCCATGAACTTCAGCCGGAGATGTTCTCCTTCGGGCGGTATGGCCGCCACATGCCCGCCGCCATTGAGCAGCCGTTTCCATTCGAAGTGGAATTGAAAACCATGACCGGCGTTGGTGAAAGTGAATGGACCCACGTTGATCCGGCGCACGCGGTGGTACAGCGCCCAGGCCACCGTGGCGTGCCCCATTTCGTGTATGGCGGTAATCCAGAGGCCAAACACAATGAGATAAGGGATGGCGAGCCCATGCGGATGCCAGGCCGGCATTGAGAGACGGCGCGCATACCGTTCCACCCAGACCATGCCGGGGCCCCACGCCACGAAGAAGCCCACGTAGATGAACACCTGCTGCACCCAGGATTTTCGTTTGCGCGTCCAGTAGTCGGTGGTCTGTTTCGGGGCAGGGGGCGCTTCGAGGCGCGGCAATTTCGCAATCAATACGCACAGCCCCACTGCGCCCGCGATCGTCAGCCAAGGGAATCCCGGAAGCATACTGACACAGGCGGCGACACCTGACCACCGCGACCACTTACGGCTGCGCCGCAGACCTCGGGAGGTCAGGAGACACAGTAGGGAACTGACGAGGATCCCGAGGTGGGCAATGGCGACGATGAGTGCCTGCCGGCGCTCTTGGTCGGGATATAGATGCGCTGCCCAAATGTCGACTCCTAGTACTGTCTGGACGACGAAGTTGTCGCACAGGAGCAGGAACCAGCCTGAGATGAGAAAGATCCACCGGAGCAAAATCCGCTGGTCGGTAGGTTGCGACATAGCGACTTGAACTTACCATTCCCCTCCTCAATAACAGAACATTGACGGAAGTTATTCCGGTACGGGGAAATCTAACTAAGCCCGCGAGTTACAAGTTAGTTGCTAACTAACGGAAGGTCGCTTTCCGGCTGAGCGCCATCGTACTTTGAAGGCATGGGCCTTACCTTGCCTCCGCCCGGTGTGGAGGCGGTATTGATGATGGTGCTGTTGGCGGCGGCCGTCTATGACGTTCGATATCGCCGCATCCCTAACTGGATTTCGGTGGGGGGAACGCTTATCGGGCTTCTGCTCAATTCGTTCTTGTACGTCGGAGTGCCGGGCCTGGTCTTTGCGCTGAAGGGACTGGGGCTGGGCTTCGGCGTCTATTTCGTGCTCTACATTCTGCACGCCATGGGCGCCGGCGATGTGAAATTGATGGCGGCGGTAGGGGCGCTGGTGGGCTGGCAGGACTGGTTTGGGATTTTCATCATCACCGCCATGCTCGGCGGCATCATGGGCATGATCCTCATGGTGATGCGCCGGCGGTTGAAGGCCACCTTCTGGAACCTGGGATACCTGCTCGGCGAAATGGGCCACGGCCGCGCCGCGTATGTCACGCGGGAAGAATTGGACGTGAAGAGCCCTAAGTCGTTCGGTTTGCCGCATGGGGCTGTGATCGCGGTGGGCACAATTTTCTTTCTCGCCATCAGCGCGCATTACATCCGGTAGGTACGATTCCAGTCTCGAACCGGGAATAGGCGGATCGATCCCGGGTTGGATGCAAGGCTTTCCCAAAGAAGACAAATCTTTTTTGAATGTGCGGTGACTGCCGTTCTGGTGGAGTGAGCCAGAGACCCGCAGCCGGGCTTTCCGGTAACGAACCCGTTCCGGGCTGCCGGTCGCGCCGCGTGGAAGCGCGGCGGCAGCCCGGAAGGGCTGGCTCCACACACGCCCCGATCCACGTCGTAGGAATCTACACATCGGTACGCCGAGTGCCGTCTTTTCGCCTTGGGGGCGAAAAGACATCATGAAGGCGGCAGCTTTGTTACTACTTTCACTGGGCGCCGGGCTGTACGCGCAAGTAAGACCGCAGGAACCCGTACCAATTTTCCGAGTAACCGTAGTTTCCCGTACCACCAAAGCCATCAATTATCAGCATCGATCCGGTTCCACTCACGTCGATTTCCGAGGCACGGAACTGATGCCCGCGGCACGCGGCGAAGCGACGGTCGACAGCCGTCTGGGATCAACCAAGGTGGAGACGCACTTGGGACACATGTCACCTCCGGGGCAGTACGGGCCGGAGTATCTGACCTTCGTGCTGTGGGCGATCACACCGGAGGGCCGCGCAGTGAATCTCGGGGAAGTGGCGCTCCAGGGAGATCATGCCGATTTGTTGTCTACGACCGATTTGCAGAGTTTCGGTCTCATCGTTACCGCTGAACCATACTTTGCCGTTACGCAACCGAGCGATGTGGTCGTGGCGGAGAACTTCGTCCGGAACGACACCACCGGCACAATCGAGCAGGTGGACGCGAAGTATGAATTACTCGAGCGCGGTCAATACGTGCTCGATCGCGGAGAGTATCAGCCCGTCAGAATCGATCCGAAAGGACCGCTGCAGCTAGCCGAGGCAGAAAATGCAATCGAGATTGCGCGGATTGCCGGCGCCGATCGGTACGCAGCCGATACGCTGCAAAAAGCTCAGATCGACCTTCAAAACGCCCAGGGCTTCTTGCGAGGGAGCCACGACCGGAAGCGTTCGGAAACGAACGCACGGGAAGCCGCTCAGATGGCCGAAGATGCCCGCCTGATTACCGTCAAGAAAATTCAAGCGGACCAGCTTGCCGCGGAACGCGCGGCCGCTGCGCAACGGGAAGCCGACGCTCAAGCTAAGGCGAAACAGGCTGCCGCGGAAGCCCGCCTGGAGGAGGAGCGCCGAACTCAAGCGGAAGCGGACCGGCTGGCGGCAGACCAGGCCAAACAGGAAGCTCAGGCCGCGGCTGATCGTGCTGTGCAGGAACAGGCAGCCGCCAACGCTGCCCGCGCAGCCGCCGAAACTGCGCGTGCAAATGCTATCGAACAGCAGCACATTTTGCAGGCGGAAGCGGACCAGGCACGTCTGGCAGCGCAGCGAGCCGAAACGGAGAAAACTCAACTCCGCGAGCGTTTGCGCCAGCAACTGAATTTGATTCTGGAGACTCGGGAAACTGCGCGCGGCTTGATTGTGAATATTTCGGATGTGCTGTTCGACTTCAACAAGTACACGCTCAAACCGGGTGCGCGCGAGAAGATGGCCAAAGTCTCCGGCATTCTACTGGCATATCCCGGTCTCAAGATTCAGGTAGAAGGCCACACCGATAGCATCGGAAGCGACGAATATAACTTGAAGCTATCCGAAGAGCGGGCGGATGCGGTTCGAGACTATCTGGTCGGGCAGGCTGTTCCGGCCGCAACGGTCACTGCGGTGGGACTGGGCAAAACCGACCCCGTGGCTTCCAACGATACGGCCGCGGGCAGGCAACGCAATCGGCGGGTGGAGTTGATCGTTTCGGGCGCGCCCATCGGCCTTTGATATGAGAAGCCTCTTCCGGCGTTTGGCAAGCTGGGCGGCCGATGTTATGGGATCGCACGTCGCGTTTGCAGCGGGTGTCGTCATCGTGCTGGCGTGGCTCGGTGCGGGTCCTTACTTCCACTATTCCGATACGTGGCAGTTGGTAATCAACACCGGAACGACCATCATTACTTTTCTGATGGTATTCCTGATTCAAAGCACGCAGAACCGCGATACGCGCGCGATTCAGCTCAAACTGGATGAGCTCCTGCGCGCGGTAAGAGCGGCCAGGAACGAATTGGTGAGTTTGGAAGATTTGCCGGATGAAGATTTGAACAAACTGCGCGAAGAATTTGCCTTACTTGCAGCTAAGTCGCAAGACAAGCTACTCAAGAAGGACCCGGAGAGTGAGTAAGTTGCAGGTCAATAACTAAGCCGTTCTTGACGGTACGAGCTCTGCGCACCACTGGCATCGAAGCTGCTCTAACGCGTGCCGGAGGTAAATCGAAATGCTTTACTACGCGCTGCTGTTTCTGGTTATCGCGTTAGTGGCGGCCTTGCTAGGATTCGGCGGCGTCGCTATTGCCTTCGCCGGTATCGCCAAGATCCTGTTTCTGATCTTTCTGGTCTTGTTTCTGGTGAGCCTGGTGATGCACCTCGGCCGACGAGTGTAGCGGGCCACAACCCACTTTCACGGAGGCATACAAGGTGCAGGACACAAGAGACATAAGGAGCATTTCTGCAACAAGGCAAGATTAAGAAGACCGACCCCGATAATAAGTACCGGCGGGTCTTCTCTGCGAGTACTCTGGAGGGCGACACTGTCAAGAACTCGGCCGGCGAGGACTTCGGCACAGTGGACGAGATTATGATCGATATCCCGTCGGGCCGGGTAGCGTATGCGGTTCTGTCATTTGGCGGAAGCCTGCACGTGGGAAGCAAGCTATTCGCCGTGCCGTGGAGTGCACTCGCTGTGGATGAGGACAAGAAGTGCTTCATTCTGGATGTTGATAAGAAGACGCTGGAGAGCGCTCCTGGGTTTGACAAGAACAGTTGGCCTGATATGGCCGACGCCACGTGGGCCATGGGTGTGTACCGGCATTACGGTGTCGGTCCGTATTGGGAAGACGAGATCGAGTCAAAAACGCTCCGGGGCGGTGGGAGTCTGTAGATCGCGTAGTGCCTGCGGGGGCGGCTCGGTGTCCCCGCAGGGCGCTGCCGTACCGCGCGCGCAACTGTGTGGGGCCAGCCCTTCCGGTCTACGACCCGGCTGCGCGGGCCGAAAGGCCGATCCAACGTGGCAATCATCACGACTGCACCGGCAAGATCTGCCGGTCATGCAAAATTTGCATCTTCCGAGCGGTGGAAAAACGAATCAATCGGCAGCGGCGCGGGCGGTCCTGGGCGCTCCCCCAGACGCTGCAGCCTCAGCGGCATATTCGGCCAGACGGTTCTGGAGGGTGCGCGTGCTGATGCCCAGAACTTCCGCCGCGCGCGCCCGGTGGTTCCCAGTAAACTTAAGAGTCAGTTGGATATACGCCTTCTCGATCTCGCTCAAAGGCTTTCCCGCCTCGAAACCAATCGACTCTGTACCGTTGGTCGCCGGCGCCGGTGGTGCGGGCTGTACGGCGGGCATGCCAAATGCTGGAGGCAGGTGATAAGGGAGAATCGTTCCTTCAGCAGCGGAGATCACCGCGCGTTCCAGGATGTTTCGCAATTCGCGAATGTTGCCCGGCCAGGAATACTCCGCCAACTGCTCCAGCACCCTCGGATGGAAGTCGGTCACCCGCGCATTATGCTTTTGATTGAGCTCCCGGATGATTGTTTCCGCTAACCCGGGAATATCTTCCTTGCGATGGCGCAATGGTGGCAGCTCGATGGTGAAGACGCTGAGCCGGTAATAGAGATCCTCGCGCATGAACTTGGCGTCACCCGGACCGGTCACCTGCCGGTTGGTCGCCGCGACGATTCGAACATCCACCGGAATCTCACCCTTGGCCCCCAGGCGCCGAATCTTCGAGTCCTCCAGCACGCGCAGCATTTTGGCTTGCATCTCGAGCGGCATTTCTCCGATCTCATCGAGCAGCAGGGTTCCTCCATGAGCCTGTTCGAAGCACCCGGCATGGCGCGTGAAGGCTCCGGTAAATGCGCCCTTTTCATGGCCGAACAGCTCGCTTTCGATTAGCGTAGAGGGCAGAGCCGCGCAGTTGATGGCGACAAACGGGTGATTGGAGCGGGGGCTCAACTTGTGAATCGCGCCTGCCACACGCTCCTTGCCCGTGCCGCTTTCGCCGGTGATCAGCACGGGAGCAGAGCTGGGAGCCACCTGGCGGATCAGCGCGAAGATCTGTTGCATGGATTCGGAAACGCCGTACAATTCCCCGAGGTAGCCCTGGTAGCTCAGTTGGCGTTGCAGCCGCTCGGTTTCTTCGAGCAAACCCTTGTGGGTGATGGCGCGTTCCAGCAGGCTGGCGACGGCGGCCTCGGCGGCGGGCTTTTCGAGAAACCACAAAGCCTTCAGGTCGTGAACCACCGAGACCGCCTGATTGAGGTCTCCGAATCCGGTCAGAACGATGGCCGGCGTCAGATCGCCGCGATCGAGGAGCGTGCGCAACAGTTGAAAGCCATCCATGCGCGGCATCACCAGGTCGGTGATGACGACGTCGAAACGGCCGCTCCCAAGCTGTTCGAGTGCATCTTCGCCGTCTCCAGCGGTTGCCACCGCATATCCCAGCCCACCGATCATTTCCGAAAGGCTTTGCCGCTCTTGAACGTTGTCGTCGACAATGAGTACGCGCCCGCGCGCCGCTTTTTGAATCATCGTTGCTCTTCTCCTCGTAGGTTGCCGCCGCGCTACCCGAGCGCATTCTCAATCACCTGCCCTAGTTCCATAAACGAACGCAGGTCCGTGGGCTTGCGGAAATATGCGTTTGCACCCAAGCGCATGGCCAGTTCGCGATCACGAGGGGAATCGGATGATGTGAGCACGATCACCGGAGTTTCCGAAAACGCTTGAGTCTTACGCACATGGGCTAGAACCTCACCGCCATCCACTCTGGGAAGATTCAAATCCAGCAGGATTAGCTGTGGGGCGTCCATTGGGGGACTGTCTTCGGCCGTCTGCAATAGCCGCAACGCCTCTTCGCCATTGCGGGCTACCGCCAATTGGCAGCGAAGCCCTTGCTTTTCCAGAGCTCGACGGATGAGAAAAACGTCGGCATCGTTGTCCTCCGCGAGAAGGATGCGGACCGCTTGCGGAGTCGTCGCGCCTCCGGCGCTGCTGGTGAAATCTTGAGACACGTTCGTGGAATCCAGTTTCGAAGCACTCTGAGCACGTATGGGGCCCTTTAGGCCGGAACCGGCAAAGTGAAGAATGCAGTCAAACCGCAGCCGGTGTCGGACTCGATCCAGAGCCTGCCGCCGTGAGCCTCCACGATCTTGCGGCAAATCAGCAAGCCCAGGCCCACCCCCGGAATCTCCGGTCCGTGCAGGCGACGGAACGGGCAGAAAAGGCTGCGCTGATGCTGCTGGCCGATGCCCATCCCATAATCACGGACCGAAAACAGGAAGTCCACGTCATCCTGCTTTCGCCCCGTCACCTGCTGAGCCTCAATCTCCACCTTTGCGGAAGAGGCGCTGCGGTATTTGATAGCGTTGTCGAGGAGGCTCCGGAAGAGCTCGACTAGTTGGTCCCGATCGCCCCACACCTCGGGAAGTCCGCTGTAGGAAATCGCAGCGCCAGCCTCGCGAATCTCCTGTTCCAGCGCCACCGTAGCAGCGTCGACCACACACGTGAGATTCACCTTGCGGAAGGAGTAACCGGGGGAGTGCAGCGCCGCGGCGTAGCGGCTTACTCCAGCCAAGATCGTACTCACTCTGGCGGAACTGGCGATCAGGCGTTCCAAGAGCGCGCGGGCATCCGGCGGCAACGAATCGCCTAGTATGCTCTCGAGTAATTGAGCTGAGGTCATGACTCCCCGCTCTTCGCTGCGAATATCGTGCACCGCCCCCACAAGAAGCCGGTAGACTTCTTCACCCATCTGGTCGATTTGGTGTTGTAGCCGCTCAGACTCCGCAATTTCCAAAGTCGGGCGGGAGTTTGGATCGTGAGCCAAGACCGTTACGGGTTGCGTCATGTTGGGAGAGCTTAGCACACTTGTTGCCAAGCTCTGAGAGGTTCCGGATTGAGCGGATCGATTACGTCCGGCCCCGGTGGCTCGGGGTCCGGCATCGGCGGCCCTGGCCGTTTAGGATCCGGCTCGGGGTCGGCGGGGGGAAGTTTCGGGTCGGGATTGCGCATGATGGCCTCCAGTCGAGTCAACCTGCAGGATGCGGACCGTTTGCGCGGTGGCGGGCGTGCGGAATCGCGCAATCCAAAGAGGACTCAACGCACAATCCGGCGCGTTGGACGTGGGCTTTCGGTCGGCCGCGTGCGTGAAGCCCCGCATGCGCTTCTTAACGAGACGCTCTTCTTTCAGGTTTTGGTTAGCACTTTTTCTTTTCGCTTCGAGTTTGACGGCGCAATCGCCGGCTCCTTCAGCGCCGAAAGCGCCCCCGGCGGCGGACAAACTGGGACGCGGCGATCCGCGCGACAGCGTGACGGCTTTTTTGCAGGCCTGCCATCGACAGGACTACAAAGTCGCTGCTCAGTATCTGGACTTGCGATATTTGTCCGACCGGAACCGCTTGGCTAGAGGTCCGGAACTCGCCAAGAAGCTGGAGGCCCTGCTGAACTCCGCGCCAGATTTCAGTGTATCCGCGTTGAGTCGAGACCCGGCTGGAGATCCGAATGCCAATCCCTCGCGAGAGCCGATTGTCACGCTCACACAGGGCTCAGGAACCTATACACTCGATCTGGAACGAGTGATGTTGCAGCCGGGTGGACCATCCATCTGGCTCTTCTCGCCCGATACCGTGGAGGTGATTCTCCGGCTGAACCCATCGACAGCAGCGCCATGGCTCGTTTCCTACTTTCCTCCTTTCCTGACATCAGTGGAGTTTCTGGAGACGCCGCTTTGGAAATGGCTCGCTTTGATCTTGGCCGCGATCATTCTGATTTCCCTCTCCAGACATTTGGACCGCTTGCTGAGACCGTTGCTAGGAGCGGCCACCAAGCGTTTGGCGCGTACGCATTCACCGTGGGCTGTGACCCAGGCAATGCTTGGTCCCGCGCGTATGTTTCTTTCGATTGCGGTCTTTCGGATCGCGGTGGAAGGGGTGCGTCCCTCGGCGCTGGCCAGGATCTACATCGGCGAAGCATTGGAGCTGCTGGTGGTGTGGTCGGTTGCCTGGTGCCTGTTACGTATCGTGGATCTTTTTCTCAACCGCGTGGAATCGTCATTTGCTACCCGGCACCAATTCAGCGGACGTTCCATTCTGCGTCTGGGCCGCCGCACGGCGAGCGTCACCATCGTGATTTTCGCAATCCTGTTGGTTCTGAGTAGCTGGGGATATAACACGGCCACACTGGTGGCGGGTCTGGGAGTGGGCGGAATCGCCGTGGCGCTGGCTGCGCAACAGACCATCGCCAATATCTTTGGCGGAGTCTCTGTGATTGGAGATCACCCCGTTTCCATCGGCGATTTTGGGAAATTCGGGGACGTAATGGGAACGGTGGAGGATATCGGGATGCGATCTACACAGGTCCGCACTCTCAATCGCACCGTGGTCAGTATTCCGAATTCCACTTTTGCCGGGGCCAACCTGGAAAATTATTCGGTCCGCGACAAGATCCTCTTTAATCCCACTTTTCAAATCAAGCGCAGTACGTCAGACGAAGAGGTCTGGCGCCTGATCGACTCGATGAAAGAAGTGCTGGAAAAGCACCAGTCCGTCGAATCCGTTCCCACTCCCGTGCGCTTGACCGGCCTAACCGCCGCCGCATTCAACATGGAAATTTTCTGCTACGTGCTGACCCCGGATATCGACGAGTTCTACAAGATACAGAGCGAACTGCTCCTGGCGATCAACGACGCGTTTCAGGCCGCGCATCTCGAATTGGCCTGACCCTTTCCTGGGAGTGGCGAAGGCCTTCAAAACAGGACTAATTTTCACCCTTGACATACCATCGCAATTTGCAATATACTAATCGCAGATTGCGATATGACGCTCGGCGAGAAAATCCGCTACCTCCGGGAAGTCGAGGGCACGCTGCGCGGCCTTGAGCGGGAGTTGTCGCAGCTCGAACTGGCCCGGTTGATCCAGAAGGAACTGGGCAAGTCGATCAGCCAGAGCTATCTCTCGCAGATCGAAAGTGGCGCGCGGCCGCATCTGACCAATTCTACACGCATGCTGCTGGCGCGGTTTTTTAAAGTGCATCCGGGGTACCTGGTGGACGACCCGGAAGGATTCCAAAACGAGCTGATCTCGGATGTCGGCGCTCTCGAAGACAAGCTCGATCTGTGGCTGGTCAGCGGCGCGGAGCGGTTCCGCAAGGACCCGGATTTACACCACGCGCTGTTGGCAGTGGCGCGGCATTCCGATTCGCGGCTCTGCCTGGTCTTACTGGACACCATCCTGGAGAATCCGGGGCTGGCCGAGCGGCTGATGGAAGTTCTCAAAGCCCCGAGTGACGGGAAGGGAAGGAGGCGTTCATGAACTGGCCGGAGTTCTACTTCGTCTGTTTCCTGGTTGGATTCAGTCTGAGCGCGCTCGCGGTGATAGCGGGCGGCACGCATTTACACATACCGCACTTGAACCTTCATCATGGCATCCACGTGCCTCACGGCGGCGGAAGTGGCCAGTTGCCCTGGTTCAATTTCGGCACGTTGTCGGCGTTTCTGGCCTGGTTCGGCGGCATCGGCTATCTGCTCCAACGCTATTCCGGGTTATGGTTCGTGGCAGTTCTCGCTGTCGCCACCATAAGCGGGCTAGCCGCAGCATCGGCGGTGTTCTGGTTTCTGGCGAAGGTTCTGATTGCGCGTGAAAAGCCGCTGGACCCGGCGGACTACGAAATGGTGGGTGTGCTCGGGCACGTGAGTATTCCCATACGAGCCGGCGGCACGGGTGAAATCACCTATTCGCAGGAGGGCACGCGCCATGTTACGGGCGCGCGAGCGGAGGAAGCCGTCGCCATTGCTAAAGGCACGGAAGTCCTGGTCACGCGCTATGAGAAAGGCATCGCATATGTCAGGCCGTGGCTGGATCCGGCCGAGGAGTGGGAGCGCAGCAGTCGCTAAGGAGAGTTATGCCAAACGAAGTGTATGTGATCGGCGGGTTGATCATCCTGGTCTTTTTCCTGATCATGATGGCCTTCGCGAGTATGTTCCGCAAGGCCGGGCCGCACGAGGCGATCATCGTCTACGGCTTGGGCGGCACGCGCGTGGTGAAGGGCCGCGGCACGTTCATCTTTCCGCTGGTGGAGACCAGCAGAGATCTTTCGCTGCAGCTGATGTCGTTCGACGTAGCGCCGCAGCAGGATCTCTACACCAAGCAGGGCGTGGCCGTCACGGTCGAGGCGGTGGCGCAGATCAAAGTGAAATCCGACCCGGAGTCGATCCTCACCGCAGCTGAACAGTTTCTGACCAAGACGCCGCAGGAGCGCGAAGGGCTGATTCGTTTGGTTATGGAGGGCCACCTGCGCGGCATCATCGGGCAACTCACGGTGGAAGAAATCGTGAAGCAGCCGGAAATGGTGGGCGACCGCATGCGCTCCACCTGCGCGGAAGACATCAACAAGATGGGCCTGGAAGTCATTTCGTTCACGATTAAGGAAGTCCGCGATAAGAACGAATACATCAGCAACATGGGCCGTCCGGATGTAGCCCGCATCAAGCGCGACGCCGATGTGGCGGCTGCCGAAGCCGACCGTGATACGGCTATGCGGCGCGCCGTGGCCGCCCGCGAAGCCGCCGTTGCCAAAGCGCAGGCCGATCAGGAGCGGGTGCTCGCCGAGACGCTTTCGCAAGCCAAGCAGGCCGAGGCGCAACGCGATCTCGAAGTTAAGAAAGCCGCCTATGCCGAGATGGTGAAGAAGCAGCAGGCGCAGGCCGACAAGGCCTACGATATCCAGACCAACATCATGTTGCAGCAGGTGCGCGCCGAAGAAGTCACAGTCATGCAGGTTCAGAAGGAGCATGAAGTGAAGGTGCAGGATGCCGAAATTCTGCGCCGCGATCGCGAGTTGACGGCTACCGTGCTCAAGCAAGCCGAATACGAGCGCAAACGCATCGAGACGATCGCCGAGGCCGAAAAGCAACGACTCATCGTGGAAGCAGAAGGCAAGGCCGCGTCCATCCGCGCGCAGGGCGAAGCCGAGGCCGAGATTATCTTTAAGAAAGGCGACGCCGAAGCCAGAGCCATGAACGTCAAGGCCGAGGCCTATCAGGAATTCAACCAGGCGGCCATCGTCGACAAACTGATCACCAACATGCCGGAGGTGGTCAGGGCCTTGGCCGCGCCGCTCGCCAACGTTGACAAGATCACCATCGTATCCACCGGAAACGGAGACGCGGCAGGCCTCAACAAGGTCACCGGCGACATCACCAAGATGGCAGCACAGATTCCCGCGCTGTTCGAAACGCTCTCGGGCATGCCCCTGAACGAACTGTTCGCGAAGGTGCGGCTGATTGGGGACAAGACGCCGAAGCCGGACGACAAAGCCAAAGGCACGTCGGCGCAATAGGTAAGCAAGGAGGGAACATCATGGCACTCTTAGAACGAGTTTCCACACTCATTCGGGCCAATCTTAATGACCTGATCGATAAGGCGGAAAATCCCGAAGTAATGATCAAGCAGTTGATCCTGGATATGCAGAACCAATTGCTCCAGGTGAAGACACAGGTGGCAATCTCGATTGCCGACCAGCACGTGCTCGAGAAGAAACTAAAAGAAACCGAGGAAAGCGAGCAGCAGTGGCACCGGCGTGCAGAGCTTGCCGTTGACAAGAAAGACGACGCGCTGGCGCGGTCGGCCATCGAGCGCTCGATGAGCTACAAGAGCACGGTCGAGAGTTTCCGGCAGCAGGTGGAAGACCAGAAGACGCAAGTGGAGAATCTCAAGACTGCGTTGTTGAAGCTGCAGCAAAAGCTTGCCGAAGCGCAGGCCAAAAGCGACATGCTGATTGCGCAGCATCGTCGCTCGCGCGCAATGGGCAAAGCGCAGGAAGCGGGGAAGACCATGGGCGATCAATCCAACTCGGCGGCCTTCGATCGGATGAAGAACAAAGTGCAGCACACCGAAGCCACTGCCCAGGCAATCGCCGATCTGGCGGCTGACGACGTAGAGGACAAGTTCGCGGCGCTCGAAAAGCAGGACGAGATCAACCGCCTGCTGGAGGAGCTCAAAGCCAAGCGCAAGGCCGGGTAAGCGCGGGTGGAGAAAATGTTCCATTTTGACTCGCCGCCCGAAGTGTACACGGCCGACGCTTGTGTCATCACTTGCTTCGACGCACGTTTCGATCAGGCGATCCGCAAGTTCCTCAAGCGGCGCGGCGTTGTCTTGTTCGATCACGTGAAGATTCCGGGGTCGGCCAAGCCGTGGGCCGCAGAGGATGCGGATGGGGCTGGTGACTTCTTGCTGCAGGCCGTCCGTACGTCGATGCGGCTGCACAATCCACGGCGGGCGGTCATCGTGGCGCACAACGATTGCGGCGCGTACCCAGGTGTTGCGCCGGAGGTGGTGGCAGGGGACGCCGTTCGCGCGGCCCGTTTCCTTCGCAAGGCGGAGCCATCACTGGATGTGGAAAGCTACTTTGCCGATTTCGATGGGATTTATCGAATCGAGTAAGTGGGGTCAGGCCTTCCGGCCTGCAGCCGGGCTTCTGCCCGGCTCACACGATACGTAAGCTTCCACGCCGCGCCGAAGCGCGGCGGCAGCCCCGAAGGGCTGGCCCCACGAGGTTTATTTTTATGGACGATTTTTCAGTTTCGTACGATCGCACCACCAAAATCGTTTCGGCGATCGCGTGCGTGCTGCTGGCAATTCCGGCGGCCACGATCCACAACATCGGAGTCCGGATCGTCTCGATTCTCGTCATGCTGGTTTCGTACGCGTACTCTCCCCGGTCGTACGGTTTTGCGGATGGATCGATCGTGGTCAAGCGGCTGATCGGTAGCGTCCGCGTCCCGTTGGCGGGCCTTCAGGAAGCCCGGCCGGCGACCAAGGACGATTTTTCAGGCTGCGTGCGGCTGTGGGGGAGCGGCGGCCTGTTCGGCTATTACGGGTGGTTCCAGACATCCAAGCTCGGCCGGTGCAAGTGGTACGTAACCGATCGGAGCAAAGCCGTGGTGGTGCGGACAGGCGCGCAGACGATCTTATTCAGTCCCGATGAGGGTGACCGTTTTCTGGAATGCATCCGCGCTGTATCAACTGTGCCGGCGACAGTTGCCGATCAACCGCTGGCAGCAACCCTCCGCTCTGTGAGCTCACCCAACTGGGCTGGCAGAACGGTTGCGGCGACAGTCGCGGTGGTGGTCGCATCGGCCGCCGCGCTGACGTTCTTATATGCGCCGGGACCGCCGGCCTATTCACTCACTCCCGATGCGTTGACGATCCACGACCGCTTTTATCCCGTCACTCTGCCCGCGGATCGAGTGGATGTTGACCACATCCGTGTGGTTGACTTCACTAACGACCACGAGTGGCAGCCCACGCTGCGAACCAACGGCTTTGCCACGCTTCACTACCATTCCGGATGGTTTCGCGTGGCCAGCGGCCAAACCGTTCGCATGTACCGGGCCGACTCCAGACGCCTGGTTCTGCTTCCACCGAAAGGCGATGGCGCGCCGGTCCTGTACGAAGTGAAAGACCCGGACGAGTTTGTGCGGTCGCTGCGCCAGGAATGGGCCGGCCGATCGTAGCCGTCGCATATAATGGCTATATTCCAGGGCAAGGAGAAGTGCTCATGAGGTCTCGCTCGCTCGCGTGGTTGACGATCACGTTTGCTGCGGCGCTCGCCGTTACGCCGGCCGTCGCGCACCATTCCTTCAGCGCGGAATACGACAGCAAGAAGGCGGTGACGCTCAAGGGAATTGTCACCAAAGTGGACTGGATGAACCCGCACGTCTACTTCTACCTGGATGTCACCGATGAGAGCGGCAACATCACCAATTGGGCGCTCGAGATGGGTCCTCCGAACGGCCTCCAGCGCAGCGGCTGGACGCGCAACACGATGAAGGTGGGCTACGAAGTGATTGTGCAGGGCACGCTGGCCAAAGACGGCAGCAAGCAGGCCAACGCGCGCTCGGTGACCATGGCGGACACTGGTAAGAAGCTGGGCGCTGCATCGAGCGAAAGCAACAACCCGTGAGAGAAGCCTTGAGATGTAGGAGTACGCGTGCCAGGACGACAATAGCGCGAGAGAATAAGTGGCGCAGGGCCTCGCCCTGCGACCAGATCTCCAGGTAGCTTCCAGGTCTCAGTCGCGCAGACCGTCGCCTTTCAGCGGTCTGCGATTGGACAGACGACGCAAAGCGATCGAAGGGCCGTGCTTGCGAATAGTGGCTAGTCTTAGCGCGAGTCAGCCGGCGCCGGTTTCGCGACGAACATCGACAAATCCACCGCTTCCGCCATCAGGCGATACCCCAGATCGTTGGGGTGCAGGTGATCGCGGATGTTGTACATGGGCCGGATCTGTTTGGGGTTATCCGGATCGCGCGTGACGGCATCGAAGTCGATCACCGCATCGTAGGCTTTGCTGGTGCGGATCCACTGGTTCACGGCTTGCCGCAGTTTCTCGCCATCCTCGGAGTAATAGCGCGCCCCTTCGTACGGCGTCAGCGTGGCCCCGACGGCTTTGATGCCGTGCACGTGGGCTCGTTCGATCATCTGCTTGTGAGCCGCGATCAGGTCGTCCGCGGTTACGGCATCTGCCGCCGCGGCGCCTGCCTGCGTGCCAACCCCGATGTCATTGATGCCCTCCAAAACGATCACCCACTTCACGCCGGGTTGGCTGAGAACGTCGCGGTCAAAACGTGCCAAAGCGGAAATCCCCGCGCCATCGTGGAGCAGCCGGTTTCCGGAAATGCCTTGATTGACGATGGCCAGGCCGGCGGTGGCATCGATCGCTTGCAGGCGCTCGGCCAGTTGACTCGGCCAGCTCATGTTGGCATCGGCCGTGGAAGTGGCGCCATCGGTGATGGAGTCGCCGAACGCCACGATCAGGCTGTCCTCGGCGGGCGCCAGGACGTCCACAGAGGAAAGCCAATACCAGGTTTGTGTGGTCGAGAGCTCCGCGATTGACGGCGCGCCGGTGAAGTCGCCCGATTTGGAAATGTAGGTGGTGTGCAGGCCCGTCAGGTGCATGGTGGGCGCGGCGACCTCCTCCGGAACGTAGACGCTGATCAGCAGGTCGCTCAGCTTGGGCACGTCCAGGTCAACGGCGTCGCTAAGCGCCTCGGCCGCGGGCGGGATGGCGAACGACGATCTGCCGCTGAAGGTGAGCGCCCGATCCGAACCAGCGACGATCGCGGAGCCCTTGTCGCGCAGCGCGATGTGGGCGGACCCGACTTTGAGCGGAGCCGTTCCGAAGGCGTTCGAAAGTTGGATGCGTACGCGCCGTCCGCCGATGCTGCTGCGCGCCACCATGCGCACGGTGAGATCGTTGATGGCCGGCGGGGCGGGGAACGCTGGCGCGGGATTGCCTTGTGCCTGCGGCGTAGCAGCCGGTGTGGGCGGCCGCGGGATGTTGAATCGCGGCGCCTGTGGGGACGCAGCCCAAGTGGCCACCCAATGCTCCTGCGCGTCGGCTGGGCGCGTCGCAGCCGTGAGCGCCAGGGCCGTCAGGCAAATAACAAGAGCGGTTTGTTTAACGGAACGCATCGTTGTCTCCTTCTCAAGCCCCGCTTCCTTACGCAATAGTGGGGCAGGCCTTCCGGCCTGCCGCCGGGCTTCCGCCCGGCGCGCCGCGCGGAAGCGCGGCGGCGGCCCAGAAGGGCCGCCCCACCAGCGGCGATGAACTTTCTCTCCCCGCGATGTATTATATCGGACGCGGAGGAATTCCCAATGAAGCGCAGCACCAATCGCATTCTCACTACTCACGCGGGCCGGCTCGATGGGCCGCCCGAGTATCGCGATATGACCATGTCCCTGATGTCCGGCAAGCCGGTCGATATGGCTGCCTACCAGGCGACCACCCGCACCGGCATCGTCGACGTGTTGCGCAAACAGGCCGAGGCCGGCATCGACATCGTCAGCGACGGCGAGCTGGGCAAGACCGGCTTCGGCGGGATTGGCTACTACGGCCGCCGCTTCAGCGGCCTCTCCACGCGCAAGTTGAAACCGGGAGAAGCTCCTTTCATGGCTCTGGAGACGGGCGAGCGCAAGGAGTTCGCCGATTTCTACAAAGACTTGCAGTTCATGGCGGCCCCGACGGAACGCGCCATCTGCTCCGGGCCGATCCAATACATCGGGCACGAAGAGGTGAAGAAGGACCTGGAAGCCTTCCGCGCCGCTTTCACCGAGGCGGGGGTGAAACCCGAAGAGACGTTCATGTGCGTCCTGGCGCCCGGATGGCTCGAGCACTTTTTCTATAACGAGCACTACTCGAAAGAAGAAGACTACATCTTCGCGCTGGCCGATGCCGTCAAGCACGAGTACAAAGCCATTGTCGATGCGGGGTTCATTTTGCAAATCGACGATCCGGCCCTGCCCGATACCTACGACATGATCATCCCCACGCCCAGCGTCGCCGAGTACCGCAAGATTGCCGCGGTGCGCGTGGAAGCCGTGAATCGGGCGCTTCAAGGTATACCAGAAGATCGCGTGCGCTATCACATTTGCTGGGGAAGCTGGCACGGACCGCATACGCACGATCTGCCGCTCGAGCACGTGGTGGACCTGATGCTCCAAATCAACGCGGGCGCCTATTCGCTCGAGGCCGCTAACGCCCGCCACGAGCACGAATGGAAGATCTGGCAACGAGTCAAATTGCCGGAGGGCAAGATCCTGATTCCC